>CADBSK010000116.1 GCA_902797305.1 uncultured Spirochaetaceae bacterium
AGGTACTCTGAACTGGATAACGCGCTCTGGTTCTACCAAACGTTCAAGAATTGCATTTGGTTCCAGTTCTGGCATCTGATCTACAACTGGATCAAGAGTTGTAAGAACTTCTTCTACTGCCTGAAGGAATTCAGGTTCGTTTGGGTTTTTAGCTTTTACTTCTTCCCATACACGGTTTACGTAAGCGTTTTTCATAATGGTTATTGTAACTCCTATAACTTTCGAAAAATCTTTTTATCAAACAAGCAAATTATAGCGTATTTTCTACATGTAAGAAAAGAAAATTTATGAAAAAATATGCAAAAAAATGCACTTTTTTTGTGTTTTTATACAGGATTTTATTCCAAAGAATCCTTAAGTTCCTCGTTGATTTTGCTGTAGATTGGATTGAGAAGAACAGGGAATAAAATTTGACATACATATACGATATATGTATACTAAAGATATGGTTAGAGCAAAAATGAAACCTGTCACGGTTTACTTACAAGAAATAAAATATCTCTTATTCCAGGAAATGGCGAAAAACGAAAACAAAAAAGCTGCTGAACTTGTTCGCGATGCCATGGATGAATATATTGAAAACCATACAAGTCAGGCAAAATCATTAGATTCCTGGGAACCAATATCTTTAGGTGGTCTAAAAGAACAAGCCTCAGACTGGATTTCAAAAGATTATCAGGATGAGATTCTTGGAGGGGCATTTTGATAGGAATTGATACAACATTTTTAATAGATTTGGAAATTTCAGATTCTCCAAGACATCAAAATGCCCTTAAACTTTTTAATCATTGGAGAAATGAAAAACATTCCGTTCTTGCAATATTTAACCAGAGTTTTTTAGAATTTCAGCATGTTATCACTGATTCAAAAAGATTTAATTATCCTTTGACAATGGAACAAGCAGTTGAGCGTACCTGGTTCTGGCTGGATCAAGACCGAGTCAAGGTTATACACCCCAATGAAAATTCCTTAAAACGTGCCTTGTTATGGACAAACATGTACCACCTTGGCCGAAAAAGAATCCAGGACACTCATATGGCATCCGCATTTGCAGAAGCCGGTGTCTCTGAACTCTGGACAGCAAATCCAGGCGATTTTGAAATTTTAGAATGTTTTGATTTAGTAGATTATAAATAGAGCTCTATTTCTTTCTAAAAATATCAGTATCCGAATTATAAGTTCCTAATTCGGATACATCTGTTTCAACAAGAAATCTTTTCACCGATTCAACATTAAACAAATTTTCAAGAGAAGGCGATAACCCCTGATTTCCACGGACTTGATTAACAGTTTTATTATCTGCATACCATAATACAAGAGCCTTATTTAGATTTTCACTTTGCTGCTGTATATCAAGTTTTAAAGACTTTGACAATATAGCTGAAGACTGCTCCCCTTTAGGCAAGTTTTTAATATAATAAAAGATAACTGCAGATTTTTTATCTAATTTTTTATCTTCTATAATTGATTCAATTGAAGAAACAATTTTTTTATATATCTGATAGTCTTTATTTGTTGTAATCCCAACTGTTTTTGCATGATAAAATGTTTCAGCATCATTAAAAAGACCGTCTTTTGAATCATAAAAATCTTTAGCTGTTGAATATTTATTTCTCTTAGATTCCTCCCAATCTGCTTTCGATTTAAAATTTTTGCTCGTGTATTCTACATACTCTTCATAATCATGAAATGTCTCAAAGCCTTTCTGTAAAGCGTCAAAGTATGCTTCATCTTCTTTTTTATTCAATAAACTATAATTATTTGAATTAATGGACTTATTTGCAACAAATCCGTTTTTATATGCGTTAAGACATTGCTCAACAGAAGAAAAATTGTTCCTAAGATAATAACTATATATTTCACCATCCGAAATCCCTAACTTAAGTGCTTTGTAATAATCATATCCATTATTAAAATTCTGTTCCAAACCTGACCTGTAATCTGTTAAAGAATCAAATCCATTCATTTGAAATGAAAAATATGCAAAATCCGTGATTACGTATAAAACTTTAGGTGGTACTGTATTTAACTTTGAATTATACATGCGATTATTAGAATCCATAGAAGGATTTACTTTCTGCAAAAAAACAATATTAATTCCATATTCTGCAATTATTGCTTCTAAATCATTCAAATTTTTGATTTCAATAATTGGTGCATTTCTAATATTTTCAATCTCAATATAACGAACATCTGCAAACAGCCATTGAGAAACAAAAAAAATTGTAACAATAGAAAATACCTTTTTAAAAATTTTTGTAAAATTCATCATTTCACCTCGTAAAAAGATTACTTCTCTGTAAAAAAGATTCTTAATAGTAATATTTTACACCTTATAAATTGAATTTCAAAATCAAAAACCACCTTTTAAGTAATATTTATTACCATGCAAAAAGTTCTAAATGCTTCGTTCTTATGGCAAAATTAAATTATGGAAGAAATGGAATTAGATATTCCTGCATTGTTCGGTAAAAATGTTCAGAAATACAGAAAACAAAATGGACTTACACAGGCCGAACTTTCGAAACAACTTGAAATTTCTCAAAAACACCTTTCAATTATCGAAACTGGATCTCAATTTGCTTCTGCTTCACTTATTGCAAGAATCAGTAAAGTCCTGCATGTTTCTCCGGCGGCACTATTTGGCGAAGATATAAATCAAGAATATATGGACAACTTATACGATCGCCTTGCAGAACATATAAACAAAAGAAGTTTATTTATCATCAACAACCTATCACACAAAAGGTAATAATTACTACTTAAAAGTTCATTATTTTTAAATTTACAATCTGATTTTCAATGTTATAATTTAACTACCTTTTCTCAGGAGCTGACTATGGCAAAAAATAATTTTCATATTCAGAAAAATTTTACAAAATCCAATCAGATTGCAATTAAAAAGATATATAAAATTCCTTCTGAAGAGAATATTCTCCTAACCTTTTGGGCTGGAAATCTTTTTTCACTGAAGGTTCGTGAATTAGGTTTTGTTTTTACCGATAAGGCTTTTTACTGGAATTATCCTACTACTACAGAATCTGGGAACACAAACGAAAACACCCTTGAGCGCCAGCATACAACAAGGGGAGTGCTAAATCTAGACACAACAAATTATCTTCTTTCTTATTTAAAACAAGATCCATCCTCGCAAGGAATTATCATAAAGACTTCGGAATTCAGTTACATTTTTCAATTCGATTCTCTACCGCAAAATAGCGCTCTCCTGGAAAGCTCTTTCCGAAATTATTTTACACACACATTAGACTCTTCTACTTTTGAGGAGGAGGATGAAAGTTATTCCATAAGATTTACAATTCTTCTTTTAATGGATTGGTTTGTAGAAACTTTTGATGCATTAAAAACAAAAACATCTGCATTCATTAAAAACCTGCGAATTAAACAACAGAAATCTGCTCAGGATAAGAAAGCAAATGAATCTTTTGGGGCTGAGACTGAAACAGCACATCAGAATAAAAAAGAAAACTCCTCCCAGTCCAAAAGCAAAACATCTCCAGTCGCAGAATCAAAACCTCAGAATCAAAATAATACATCTTCAATTCTTTTAAAAATCGGTCATTTTGTAAGGCATGCATTTGATTTTACTGCGGATTTGATTTATTTAAGTTTCGCAATAATTCTCGCAAAACCAGAATTGTTAGGCTCCTTACAAAATAAAGTTCCTGATTGGTGGCCAACGAATTGGGATAAAGTTATTTTTTATGGGGCTATATTTTTCTTAGCATTCTTATTGATAAAAATCCCAGTGATGCTTTCTTGCAGAAAAAGCCGAAAAGCAATATCAATCTTGCTTCTTATAATACTTGCAAGCGTAATTCCACTTATAAACTACACATTCTTCTTTTTTGTACTTCTTTCGATGCTCATACTTGTTACAATGCAGTTCTCAATGGGATTTAACAAGAGCGTTATCCAAACTAAAATATGCCTTTTTATAATCTGCTCAATTTGCGGCTATATTACAATTCACTTGGTTCAGAATCCGGATCTTTGTCAGGAAATCGCGCGAGTATTCTCGCTTCCTGCAAAATGGTTTTAAGCCATTAGAATTAAAGAATTATTACTGCCCTAAATTGCGGTACTGGTTTTCCCAGTTTTTGCGCATGTAATCGTCATCATCGTTCTTTGCTTTTTCGTAGGAATCATTTGCATCTGCATGAAACAAAATGCCAATTCCTTTGGAAAAACCGAGAAGAATTAAAGGGGTTGAAAACATCAATGCGTTTAAGAGAGCTTCTTTTATCGTCGATTTTGCGGCTATCAGATTAATTAAAAAGATACCTGTAAAAATTATAGCCCAAAGAATTCCGTAAATTGCAAAAACTTTCTTTTTTGTAAACTTCATTTAAATCTCTCCTAACATTGTTGATTTCGATATGATTTCGCAGCAATCACTCAATCAACTGAACATACACCAACTACAACTTGTGCCGCGCGATAGCGTCGCCCCTTCCCTCTACTATGATTTGTGCCGCGCGATAGCGTCGGCACGAAATTGGTTTACCAGGCGCCGAAGTGCGTCCTGGTATAGCAAGATATGCTGCACGCCGAGCGTGTCAGCATATCAGACGTTGAACTTAAAGAACAGTACATCCCCGTCTTTTACTATGTAATCTTTTCCTTCCTGACGGTATTTGCCGGCTTCTTTAATTTTCTGTTCGCTTCCATACTGTCTTAAATCTTCAATAGAATAAGCTTCTGCACGAATAAAGCCTTTTTCAAAGTCTGTATGAATTACGCCAGCAGCCTTAGGAGCTGTGTCTCCCGCATGAATTGTCCATGCACGGCATTCATCTGCTCCACCTGTAAAGAAAGTTGCAAGACCCATAAGATGATATGCCTTACGAGCAAGAACAGCAAGTCCACTTTCCTTAAGACCTACCGATTCCATAAAATCCTTGCGGTCAGCTGGATCTGTGATTTCTGCTAAATCGGCTTCAAATTTTCCACAGATAACAACTACTTCGCTATTTTCACTTTCAGCAATCTTTCTTAAAGTTTCTACATACTTATTTGTGCCTTCGGCAATTGAATCTTCGTCGATATTAGCAACATAAAGAGTTGGTTTCATTGTTAAAAGGAACATATCTTTGATTGCATTTTTTTCGTCATCTGTAAGATCTGCAAGGCGAGCACATTTTCCTTCCTGTAATAAAGGAAGAATTTTTTCTACCGCACTGTTAAACGGAGCAAGCTGTTTTTCTGCTTCTTTACCAAGAGCACGAACCTGTTTAATATTTTTTTCCTGTCTCTTTGTAATTGTCTGAATATCAGCCTGAGCAAGTTCAAAATTAATTGTAAGAATGTCGCTTTCTGGATCTACAGGAGCTTCTACCTTTGAATCTTCACGAACGTGCATGATATCAGGATTATCAAAACAACGAACTACATGGGCTATACAAGCAGTTTCACGAATGTTAGCAAGGAACTGATTTCCTAAACCTTCACCCTGACTTGCCCCTTTGATAAGGCCGGCGATATCTACAAACTTAACGCTTGCAGGAGTCTTTTTCTTTGGATTATGAATTGAAGCTAAAAAATCCAGTCGTTCATCAGGAAGATCTACAATACCAACATTTGGATCAATTGTACAAAATGGAAAGTTTGCAGCTTCTGCAGGAGCAGCTGTAAGAGCCGAAAAAATAGTAGATTTTCCAACATTTGGAAGTCCAACAATACCACAATCTAAAGACATATTATTCCTCGCAATAATGTAATGTATAAATTATATTGTTTTATAAAACTCTTCTCAATAGTCAAAAAAAAATGAAAAAAATTAAATCTTATTGCGGAAAAATACATATCTCGGACGTTATATACTGTGGAGGTTCAATTACCGCTGAATGAAAGCAAAATATTTTGAAATCTTTTCATTATTACTTTTTCTTGCAGGCTGTAAACAAAATGTCCTTAGAGCTCAAACTATAAATAAGACGACTACTACAGAATCTGTTTCCATTGTAAGCTGGAATCTTCAGACTTTTTTTGATGCTAATAAAGATGGCATTGAATATTCTGAATTTTTACAAAGCCCAAACTGGACAGAACAGGCTTATAAGGCAAGAATTAAAAGGCTTTGCGAGGCGTTAAAACTGATTGATGCAGATATTTATGTTTTTCAGGAAATAGAAAACGAAGGTGTTTTGTATGATATTTCCAATGTATTAAATGTAATGGACTGGAATCGTAAACGAAAATGGAACTTTGCCTGTTTTGGTAAGACAGAAGGTCATGCAATAGGCTGTGCTGTTTTATCCAGGTGGGAACTATCGGATTTTACTCTTAACAGTTTGCTTGTAAATACAGAAGAACAGAATATGCCTGCTTTGAGACCAATTTTAAAAGTTAATGTAAATGTAAATCAAAATAGTTTTGTGCTACTGGTAAATCATTGGAAAAGCAAATCTGGCGGGGACATAGAAACAGAAGTTTGGCGGGACTGGCAGGAACGGCAATTGCTTCTTCTTGTTCAAAGTCTGGATGTGCCTTGTATAGTATGTGCGGGGGATTTTAACAGAGATTATTCAGAGTTCGCATATCTTACAACAAAAGGGATTTGTCCGTGGATGAGTGAGGCAGGAACACTGGTTAAACCTGGTTCTTATTATTACAAAGGAGAATTTGAGCGCATAGACAATTTTTTTGTTTTTGGCAATTGCTCTATTTGTGATTTTGAACCATTAACCGGAGGTCCATGGTGTAATGACAGCAATATTCCGATTCCGTTTAAGATATATTCTGGATCGGGGTATTCTGATCATTTGCCAGTCAAATGTGTAATCAGCTTTTAGATATAAACTCAACATTTGAGCTTTTAATTTATTTGTCCCCACTCTTTTTAAGGACAAACAAAAATTCACTTACATGAATTTCCCGGCCATGTAAATTTCGACTGCCTCTAAAAGCATTATATTTAGATTCAAGTACAGTTACCTCTCCATATTGTTCAAGAAGGTGTTCCATTTGCTCACGGTTAATAAAGCCTTCGTTGTTAAAAGATACGAGTACATAGCTTACGCGTAAATTTTTGATAAGTTCATTAAAAGTTTCAAGAACCATTTTCTTTTTGTTGTAGAGGCTTCTGTTCCACGATTTAGGAATACCACTTACACGGCTTATCTTTTCTGTGTCAGGCCTATGATAATCTGCAATTAAATTGAGCATAAAATAATTACTGCCGTAAGGATGCTGATTATATGGAGGGTCAAGATAGGCTAAATCATACATTCCATCAGGCACATCTTTATACAAATCTTCATTTTGACTTAAAAGATTAGCATCCTGTTGGAAAATTTTTACACTACATTCATTATTGCTAAAAACCGGGAATGGCAATTCTATATTTGAACAAATTCTGGAGAGAGCATTTTTACCATTTCCGCCAAACTGACCGACTCCAGTTTTAGAGTTTTTATAAAAGCCTTTAAAAATTCCTGCAGTGTTTGCATGAATTGAAGCCTGGGAAAGCAAAGGGGCTATAAAAAAAGACTTAAGTTCTTGTGGGACAGACTTTTCTATCTCCTGCCTCATTAAATCAAGATACTGAGCATTATACGGGGTGTAAAAACACCTTTCCCCTTTTTTTACGTTACTCAAATCTTTTGGAGCGTACAATTCGCTTATAAAACCAGAATCCGACTTGTCTGAACTATCATTAAATTCTTTAAGACGAGAATTTACAGATTCTTTTAACTTTTCATAAATTCTATGAAGTTCATCAAGATCGATTTGAGATTTATTTGAAAGATAACATTGACTTATGATTCTTGCATACTGTTCCAAATCATTTACGGCAAGAAAAGAGCTTGAACCCTTTAAGAGTCTTGAAACAACTCCGCTTCCGCTAAAAACATCCAGACATTTTAGCTTTTGTTTGCCAGTCTCTTTTTTTACGTAATCAATACCTTCTGAGATAAAATTCAAGAGAGAACGTTTATTTCCAATGTAAGTAATAAGTTGCTCTGTAAGAAAGTCCGGATTTTCAGTCATAATTATTCAGCAACACAACAGCGGTTTTTTCCAAGATTTTTTGCTTTATAGGCAGCTGCATCCGCCGCCTGGAACCAGGTTTTACTGTTCATTTCTGGTTTGAATTCTGCAACACCAATGCTAAGCGAACATGTAAGTTCATCATTTATAAAATCATATTCAGTTTTATTAAACTCAGAACGAATCTTTTCGAGTATTTGTAAAACCTCATCAAGTTTCTTTTCTCTAAACAGGATCACAAACTCATCGCCACCATATCTGAAGGCGCTTCGATTTGAACCTAGAGTCTTTATAATTAAATCAGATAGCGAAATCAAAACTACATCACCTGTCGCATGACCAAAATTATCATTTATATGTTTAAAATCATCTAAATCCAGAACGGCCATGTAAATCAGTTCATTCTTCTTGTTAAAAAGGGAAATATATCGTTCTACCGCTCCAGCAAAGGCTGTTCGATTATACAGACGAGTCAAAGGTTCCAGTCTTAATTCTACGGTAAGTTCCCTCATCTTTGTATAATTATCATAAATATGATGCAACTGATTTTTCTGAAAAGTAAGAAGACTTCGAGAAACAATATAAATCATTACATATACAACAAGAACAATCCCGGAAACTATAATTTTCTGACTGTAAAAATGGCTTGTATTTGTAATAAAGAAAACAACAATATTGGCAAGTTCTATAATACCTGTTGAAATAAAAAGCGCTCTAAGCAATACTCTGTCAGCAAAAAGAGCTGCAAGCAACATTATCAAAGATGGTAAAAAAATTACAACCTCGTAACGAATATGAAAAAATGAAATGAACATAAGTTGCGTCAGGATTGTATAAACACAGATTCTGTTTTTTATCTGGTTTGTAATATTTTTTTTAGAAATCGCAATTCTATTAATACCCAGCAATCCACATTGCAATACTATTGGGATTATTATTTCTAGAATAAGATAAGTTCTATAGGATAGCGGTTCTATAACTTTTTGATTAAAAAAATAATGTGCAGAAAGAACTACATCAAGTACAAAAACGAGCAAATCAAGATAGAGCGTAAAACACCACATTTTTACCTGCAGTCTTTTAAAAAAATCTGCTTTATATTGTGTGTAATTCATAAGAATATTGTAATATATGGAATTTAATTTTACAACTATTTCAAATTCATAAACTATGGTATTATATAAAAATGAAGAAACAAGCGATTCTTTTAGTTGAAAACACAGATAACCTGTTTGTATTAGCACAGTTTTTAGTTCATGATGGATGGGAAATTATTTCTGCAGGAAACACTGCGTCCTTCCTCAAAAATTCTAACATTCCGGTAACGATTGATAAATCATTTACAACCGGAATCAACTCAAATACAAACTATCTCAAATATGTATACAACATAATTAAAAATTTTAAAAATACCAATTCCTTTAATCAGGAAGAAATTACTCCAATCGATCTTGTCTGCATCAATATAAATCCTACCGTATATAATGTAAAAGATTTTTCTGAAACAGAAAATCCTGATAACTCTATTGATATCAAAACAGTTTCTTTAATTCGTGTTGCCGCTAAAAACTATTCGAATGTTGTTATCTTAACAGATCCAAACGACTACGAAGAAACTATCAATCAGCTTAAGGTCGGAGAAGTTGTTCCTGAGTATCGACTTTACCTGGCAGGAAAAGCCCTGAACCTCACCTCTGCCTATGATGCGGCCGCAGGTGCATCAATCTTATATCAGGGAGCACAAATAGAATTTCCTAACTGGTTTTTAATTCCTTATCAGCATTTAGCTAAGATTAAACAAGGGGACAACGCACAGCAACAGTGCCACCTTTACAGCATGGGAGAATCAAAATGCGCACTCAACGGAGTAAAAAAACTTCAGGGGCCAGAAATTGACTATGAGGTTATTTTAAACTGTTTTACATCATGGAAAATCATTACACAATTTATAAAAGTCGTTAAAGAACCATTTAGCGTACAGTCCACCGACTGTAATGGATACCCTTTTACAACTCAGTTTACCCCACAAACTGGTTCAGTACTGTTTTTGGGAGTAAAAAATAATAATCCAATTTCCGCAGCTTTTGGCTCAAATGCCACAGAAGCCTTCTGGAAAGCTTACAATGCCGACCAGTCCTCTTACGAAAAAGCAATTCTTGCCTGTTCCTCAGTTATCGACGAAAATACCGCGGCAGAAATAATAAAACTGAACATAAAGGCAATTGTCGCACCTGATTACACAAAAGAAGCAAAAGAAGTCCTTTCTCAAAATCATGGTATTTATGTCTTTATGGCTTCTAAACTAATAAGCGATTATCCGGAATTTATGTCTATCGATGGCGGCTTAATTTCAAAACAACGAGATTTAAACTTTTTCAGAAAACTAAATGTAGTAACACAAACACGTCCAACACAAATTCAGATGGATGCCATGCTTATGGGGATGCTGATTTCATTATTCGCTAAATCTGATTCCTCGATAATCGTAAACGACTTTACAACCATAGGTGTCAGCTGTGCTCAGGTAAATAAAGCAAGATCTTTGCAGTACGCAATGGAAAATGCTAAACAAATTTTTGATAATCATCTAACATCTAACGACAGAAGTGCCGAAATATTAGTAAGCGATTCCGTTATTCACTTTGACGAAAGAGCCCGAATGCTCGCCGACTTGGGAGTAAAAGCGATTATCCAAACCGGTGGAGATGCAACAGACGGAGAATTTATTGATTTTTGTAATGAGCATGGAATTTCTATGGTATTTACAGGAATCAAGC
Source organism: uncultured Spirochaetaceae bacterium (assembly GCA_902797305.1). GTDB lineage: Bacteria > Spirochaetota > Spirochaetia > Treponematales > Treponemataceae > Treponema_D. Next base: position 10,788 of record CADBSK010000116.1, read on the forward strand.
ATCTTGCATTCTAAATAAAACACTCATTCTTTTGAGGTGGAAAAATGATTTTTTATTTAGGAACCTTTCTTCAAGACCATTGGGGACCAGCTCGTCTTTTACAGTCTTACACAGTTCTTATTTCTTTGGTTTTGTACATCGGTTTTTTTGTTACATACAAATTATTACCGAAGTTTTACGGTGTTTTGCCTCACGACCGTGGCAGAGAATTTACTCCTGGGGCAGAAGCTGCAAAAGGTAAACCTACCGGTGCAGGTGTTGTATTTATCACAATCTATGCGCTACTTTGTATTCTCTTTGTACCGATGAGACTTGTTCATGGAGGAATTCTCCTTCTTACCTGGTTAACAATGCTTACAGGTTATCTAGACGACAGAAGTACAAACAGTTGGGGAGAATACTTAAAAGGTGCCCTCGACCTGATTATAAGCATTGCTGCAAGTTTTCTATTATATTACTGCATGTTAAAAGATAGCTCAGACGGAACCGTTTACTTCTGGCTACCATTTATTTCTAATCCAATTGCAATTCATCCTATAGTTTATATTGTAATTGGAACAATCCTTCTCTGGGCTTCAATCAATACAACAAACTGCACTGACGGTGTAGATGGCCTTAGCAGTACCTTAGTTTTAATCGCCCTTATTACAATGGGAACAGTTTTCTACTTTATACTCGGTCACAAAGACATTGCCGCATACCTTTTAGTTCCTCATTTAATCGATGGAGCAAAATGGGCTCTTATGACCTTTGCCCTAATCGGCGTTTTAATGGGATATTTGTGGCACAATGCATTTCCAAGTTCAGTTTTAATGGGAGACGCCGGTAGCCGTGCCCTTGGATTCTTTATTGGAGTCCTTGTTCTTGTTAGCGGAAACCCACTTTTAATTCTTGCAACATCAACTGTAATTTTCTTAAATGGCGGAATGGGCCTTGTAAAAGTATTCTTACTAAGATTTTTCCATATTCAGATTTTTAAGAATGTAAGATTTCCTTTGCACGACCATATGAAAAAGAACCTGGGCTGGTCACCAACACAGGTTCTCTTAAAGTTTATGATTATTCAAATCTTAATTACTGTCGCAATTATCGGACTCTTCTTTAAAATCCGATAAGAAAAATTATTCGCTAAAAAGCTGAATTAAAGTTTTAGCATCTGCAACGATATTTTTAAGATAACAATATTCATTTGGCATATGAGCAGTTTCGTCCATAGTTGACCAAACAACACAGTCAAATCCAAGACGACGAAGTTCTGCTCCTACAGTGCCACCTCCGATACCAATAGTGCGTGGTTCAATACCATGCACTTTTTTTATTGCATCAGCAAGTTTTAGAACAACAGGGGCATTTACACTTGTTGCTGGACTTTCACTGTTTTGTAAAGCAGTATATTCAACAGAAACTCCATATTCTTGTTCTATCTGATTTTTTCGCTTTTCTACTTCTTGTAAAACTTCATTAATTGAATAACACGGAAGAATTCTACAATCCATACAGAATGTATCTTCTCCTGGAATAATGTTTACTCCTTCAACATTGCTAAAGCGCATAGTCGGCTGAAAGGTTGAATAATCTGGTTCAAAAAGCGAGTCTTTTCTACTAAATACAGATTCCATTTGATGCAAAGAAAGTGAAAGAGCACAGGCTGCAAGACAGGCATTTTTACCCTGATCAGGGCGGCTTCCGTGGCATTGTTTACCCTGCACATGAACCTTTAACCAAAGAATATTCTTTTCTGCAACCTCAATTGTTTCGCCTTTTGGATCTCCGCCATCAGGAATCAGGAATAAATCTTGTTTCTTAAAAAGTGTTGTGTTGTGCAAAAGCCAAATCATTCCGTAGGTAGAACCAACCTCTTCATCTGCCATGAACAAAAGCTTAACCGTATGTTTTGGTTTTACATTATTTTTTACATAAGAAAGAGCAGCAAGAACTCCGGAACAAAGTCCCTGCTGATTATCTTCAACACCGCGGCCTATAAGTTTATCTCCGTCGCGATGCACCTTCCATGGATCTGAATTCCAGAGTTTAAGATCTCCAACCGGAACAACATCAAGATGAGCCATCACCCAAATTGAATATTCATCAGATTCTCCAGGAATGGTAACCACGACATTTGGCCTTTTTCCTTCCGGAACCCTGGAATCTGGAGCATCAAACTCCTGAATCCAGGACTTTTCTATTCCGTTCTGGCAAAGCCATTCTATAAGGCAACGAGCCTTTGCAAGCTCACCTTTACCGCCATTTTCTGGTGCAAGAGCAGGATTACTCGTTAAAAGCTCTTCTAATTCAACCATTAAATCTTTATTTTGTTCTGCATAATTAAACAGTAATGTATTTTCCATACATAAATTATATATAAAAAAACTAGCAGGTCAAATGTTGAGTTTATAATCAGCTAACAAAAAATTGGCTACCGGTCGCATTACGATGATTGAAAATCGTGCGCTCGCGCACTACATGCTGTTTGTGGCAAAGATTATATAATCTGTCGCTCACGCGACAGCCACAAACAGAATGTTTTTCATCATCGCCCTGCTCCCTCCCGCCAATTTTTTTATGGGCAGTCTTCATTTTTTTGCGTCCACATCAAATCGCTATTATTTTAATCATCAATTATTAAAAAGTAACACCATAGTCAGCAGGGTTCTTTTCGCTAACGAGGATTGGTTGGGTGGTAGTGCCACCGGCGAAGGTTACTGAGCCGCCACTTACGGTTGCACTGGTTCCATCGTACCAGTTATAAACGGTTGTTCCATCGTTCCACAATGTACTTACGTTGACAGAAGTTCCATCAATACTGATTGCAACTTTATTGTCGCCGGCAGAACCGCTATAGGTACGAAGATATGCTGTTCCAGTTCCTGCCCCAACAGCAGGATTGTACTTACGGAAGGTTCCGACTTTTCCCCAGTGAACTGCAATAGAATCGTTTGAAGGTCTGTTAGAAGCAGTTCCTGAAATTGTACCGTCTGACCAGTTAAAGTCACCGCGGGTCTGCATATCTGTATCAGCATAATCTGTATAAGCCTGACCACGATTTGATTCGTCACCGTAATAAATCTGGATTCCACCTGGAGTAAGCTGAAGCATTGTTCCTACTTCTGCCTGATTAGCAGCTCGGCAAAGCTTTGTATCGTGACTTGAAATGTAAGTCAAAACATTATCTCGGTTACCGTTTCCATCAGAGTCAACGTTGTTGTTGATAGAAAGATAACTTGACCAGGTACTTGTACTTGGATAATTTGAAGAAGTTCCGCTTCCTGCAGAACCATTAAAGCTGAAGTTAATCATGCTGTCAAATTTTCCGATTTCATAGTATTCACCTGTACCACCGGTTGCTGTCCAGCCAAAGCATTCACCTGTCATCCAGAAATTTTCATCCCAGTCTGCAGCACCTGTATCTACACCGTTATATTTTTTACTCTTAGAAGAATCTTCGCGCCATGCTTCAAGAGCCGCCTGACAAGCGACTTTGAGTTGCCCCCAGCGTTCAGGCTGAACATGTTTTGCAGTATCACATCGGAAACCGTCAATACCAAGTTCGCGAACCCAGGCAGAAAGCCATACAACCTGATATGTACCAGGATCCAATTCTCTGTCTGTACGGTAGTCACCAGAATAACCGTTCCAGTCTGCATCTTCTACAGATGGATTATAATATGCAGATTTATAAGAAGAAGTATCCTGACCCCACTTTGTTGTCAAAACAGGAGCCATTCCTACACTTGTCTTAATTTCATGTTTAACATCTGGAAGACCACCGCAAGAACCGCCGTATTCACTTCCTTCTTCATAGGCAAAAGAACGAATCCATGGTCCCCACCAGCTTTCCCAAAGAGAAGTAGTCCAATCAACAGTGTCGTTTGCGTACCAGCAGTTTTCATGTCCCATCATACATGAAGCGTCACTAGAAGGACATGAAGAAGTAGCAAGCCAGTCAGCTGTATGACTAGTTCCTCCGTGATTAAAAGTAACCATATCAGCAGTATTGTTATAACCAACATGGTTCATAACGATATCCATTACAACACGGATTCCCTTTGAGTGACATGCATTTACAAAGGTACGCAATTCTTCAAGAGTACCCATATTTGCATCCATACTTGTCCAGTCCAAAGTGTAGTAACCATGGAATGCAAAGTGCGGGAACTGATGTCCCTTGCCGCTTACCCAACCATGAATCTGTTCATAAGGAGCGGTAATCCAGATTGCATTTACACCAAGGCTTTCAAAATAATCAAGCTTAGCAGTCAAACCTGCAATATCTCCACCGTGGAAGGTTGCAACCTGCGGACAGTCAGATTTTGAACGGGTATAACTATTATTATTGCTTGAGTCTCCATCATAAAAACGGTCAGTTAATACAAAATAACAGTTTACATTATCCCAAGTGAAAGGATCTTCCGGTTTATCTGGATTGTAAGTTAATGTTACAGAAGAAGCCACTGAGTCTACACTGTTCTGGCAAACAGCACTTACACTAATTGAACCAGAAGAAGAAAGCCCCAGACTCTTAACATCTTTTTTGAAGGTCTTTCCTACAAAATCTGTACCCCAGGTATATGTAGTTCCCGCAACTGTAACAGAAGCACTAAAGTTTTCTTCATCAAATCCATAATCAAAAGAAACTGTAATTGAGCTGTTAGGACCAACTTCTTTGCCATCTTTTGGCTTAATAGTAACATGTGGTGCAACTGGTTCCGGTTTAACAGTAGGGTCAGCATCATAGAAAGTGCCTGCACCCCCACTAACACCTGCGGCATCGTACCAGAAGGTAGATGTTTTGGTAGAAGTAACTTCTCCTGAGGAGTTAATAATAAAGGTAAAAGTTTGACCTTGAGTATAACAGTCTCCCGGTATGGTAAGAACATACCAGCCTTCGTTGTAGATTAAATCAGTAGCCGGGCTCATAGAAGGCTGACTAGCCCAGGTGTAACCCATTTTTGATGTACAAGCCAAACCACTTGGCTGCCATACCCATATACTTGGAGCAGAGGACGCAGATACATAAATTTTAATGCTATCAACAGGCTCTTCTGCACTGTCAACTGTGACAATAATTTTATCTTCTGATGTAGTAACTGGACTAGGATTTGTTGTTGTTAAGCTACCTGTTGTATTGTCATACCAGAATGTTCCAGAAGAACCAGTTATTTCTGAGCCGCTGTTTAACTTAAAATGAATGACTTTGCCTGTCGCAAAAGAAGTAAAATCTTTCATGTACCAGCCTGTTACAGATTCCATGTAATCTGTTGTAGCAGCTGTCATAGCATTACCTGGGAAACTTTCTCCATTTAACTCTGAAAGTTTTGCACCGTCGATTTCCCATGCCCAAAGATTTGGTGCGCTAGCATTCTTTACAAATATAATAGTTTTATCTTCAAAAGTAACTTCACCTGCGGTCTGTAGTTTAATATCTACTGTACTTTCCTCACCACTTACAACCGTAATATCTTGTTCTGCAACCTTTGTTCCTGCAGAATCCAAAACCCAAACCTTCCAGGTTCCAGGATATGCTTTTAAATCAAATTCTTCGCTGTCAGAAGAAATTTTCTTTACTTCTGTTGCAACATCAGTAATCTGAACCTGATATCCATTAACATTGTGAGCAGTAACACTTACTGTTCCAAAGTTCTTAACATATTCAGACGAAGTTTTTACCGAGGGATAATCTTTTGCAATTGCCTGAGCATCAATCAAAGAAGGATGAACAGTTGTATCAATTGCGGAACTAAAAGCGCTTGATTCAATACCAGAAATTTCTTTATTTGCACTTTTTATAAGGTAATAATAAACATTTCCGATTGCTGTAGATGACCAGTTAACAGTAACTTCAGTCGTTTTATTTTCCTGCACATCACAAACCGCTCTTATTACTGCGCCAGATACATTACTTTTTACAGTAACGACACGACGGCCAACAGGAATTTTTGTAATAGTTGCACTACCCTTCCCATCAGCTAAAGTTGCATTGGTACTGATATCCTGAATACCGTATCCACTTACGATTACCTGTGCACTCGTTAATGTATCAATATCAAGAGCACGAGAATCTTTTGAGCAAGACTCCTCAGAAGCAATAGAAATACTTCCATATTTTACATCTGCGTTTGGATTTGTATTTGTTAAAGGACTAACACAAGATATAAAGAATGCAGCACTAAGAACTGCAAATGAAACAAATCTTTTTATTCCAAATTTTTTCATTTTCTCCTATTCTCCTTTATTACATAGAATGAATTTTAGAAAAAATCGGGCTGAACCTGTGTCCAGCCCGAAATAATAATATAGAAACCTTAAAGTTTATTTATCTTAGTAAGTTACTCCGTAATCTGCAGGATTGCGGTCTGAACAAAGCACAGGTGCTGATGTAGAAGCACTTGAACTTGAGAAGGTAACCGAACCATCGCTTACAGTTGCACTTGTACCGTCGTACCAGTTGTAAACTGTTGTGCCGTTATCATAAGGAACACTTACAGTTGTTGAACTTGTACTAATTACAACCTTGTTATCGTTATAAGTACGTGTATCACCACTGATTGAACCAGCACCAACAGCAGGGTTGAACTTACGGAAGGTACCAATTTTACCCCAGTGTTTTGCACAGTCACCTGTTGAAGCAGCCCAGTTAAAATCAGAGCGAGTTCCCTGATTTTCATCAGATCCTGTATCACCAAATGAACGGCTTGTTTCATCACCGTAGTAAATTTGAATTGGTCCTGGTGTAAGAATGAGCTGAGTTCCCAAAGCCTTTTGGTCAGACCAACGACCAAGACCTGTATCATGGCTAGAAATATAAAGCAAATTCTGTTTATTTCCTGTTCTATTAGACCAATCTGGCATATTAGGAGTATAAGTTCTCATACCGCTTGCCCCTGCAACAGTAAAGTCAATCAAGGTATCAAAGCCATTATTATACAAATCATTATAAGAATTATTAGAATATGTATGACCGAAAGCTTCTCCTGTCATCCAGAATTCTTCATCCCAATCTTTTGCATATTCATCCGCACGGCTACTAGCTCGCCATGTTGTAAGAGCTGTTTTACAAAGAGCCTTTAATTCACCCCATCGGTAATAATCAATATGTTTTGCAGTATCACAGCGGAAACCATCTATACCAAATTCTTCTACCCAAGCAGCAAGCCATTTTTCAATCCATACGGCAGGTGCGTAACTTGCACTTGTAGAACGGAGTGAACTAGCAGCTGGAATAATCCAATCTGAATATCCGCTTGTTTCTTTTGCCCATTTAGTCTGCAAAATTGGAGCAACAGTTTGAGCAGTTGTATTATCACCTTTTACATCTGGTAAATTGTCAAGGTTTCCGTACAATTCACTGGCATTTACATCACCAAGTGAATCATAACCAGGAACACCGGCTCGAATCCAAGAACTACCCCACCATTTAGCCCAGCCATCATTGTGTCCAGAATAATCAATTTTACTATGATGAGCGTGATAAGTAGAACCATCCGAACCTATCTTAAATCCCATATCTATTGATTTTCCTCCAGTATAAGAAGAAGTGAAAATATCAATAGAGTAATCCTGACAATCCTGAAGTGTTAGATAACCTGTATGGTTCATTACAACATCCATTACTACACGAATTCCGCGTTTATGACATTCTGTTACAAAATTACGGAATTCTTCTACAGTACCCATATTTTTATCCATCATAGTGTAGTCAAGTGGATAATATCCGTGATAGCCATAATGAGCAAAGTCACCCGAAGAACCACCACCACACCATCCGTGAGCCTGTTCATATGGAGCTGTAATCCAGATTGCATTTACACCAAGGCCTTCTACATAATCAAGTTTTTCTGTAAGTCCCTTAATGTCTCCACCATGGAAAGTACCAATAGTCTTTCCAAGATCATCTGTTGACATACGACCATAACTATTGTTGTTGCTAGAATCTCCATCGTAGAAGCGGTCTTGAATTACAAAGTAAACATTTGCATTATCCCAACAGAATGTGTCTGCAACAGGTGCATTAACAGTTGTCGTATAGCTTCGTGGTTCTGCATTTACTGTACTTACACTATTTGTTACTGAAGCATTTACGATAATTGATTTATCTGCTTCTGTAATGCCAAGGTCGCTTACCTTAATTGTAAGAACATCGTTTGTAAAGTCCGAATATGTGTAAGTTTTTGAAACATCTCCTGTTACAGTTACGGTTGCAGCAGAGATTGTGTCGTTACCATTTGTAAGATTTACTGTAATTGTACCGCTTACAGAAATTGTATCTGAATCAGGAGTAATTGTTGCAGTTGGAGCCACTGGAACTGGAGGATTTTCAACAGTTACTTCGAGACCCGATACTATAGGTGATGGGTTTGTAGTAGAACTAGAAGTGCCGTCATACCAGAATGTACCAGCTTTACCAGTAATTTCTGGATTACTCCAGTTCAACTTAAATTTTATAGTTTTGCCAGTTGCATAAGTTGTATAGTCAATCATGTACCAGCCGCTTGGATCTGTCATGTACTCAGATGTTGCAAGAACCATCTTTGTAGCAGAACTTGAATTATTCCAACTACCACCAGCTGTTTGTGTCAAAGCAACACCATCTTCTTCCCAAGCCCAGATATCTGGAGCACTATTTGCCTTCACAAAGATTATAGTCTTATCCGAAAAATCTACAGCTTCGCCATATTCAACTGTAATTGTAGTATCTTTTCCAGAAGCTACTATAACATCTTTAGTTTCTTTGAGAGTTCCGCCAGCATCGTAAACTTTTACTTTCCATGTTCCTGGATAGCCTTTAAGTGTTACATTTCCAGAATCTTGTGTAAATGTTGTTTTTTCAGATGCTAAATCAGTAACCTGTACTGTGTACCCATTTACATTTTTATAATCTACTTTGACATTACCATATTCAAGAATATAATCATCAGAAGTTAATCCAGTCGCAACAAGATTTGCAGCCTTTAAATCAGTTGCAAAACTTTCTGCATCAAACAAACTTGCATGAACTGCAGGAATTTTATTTTCAAATGTTGCTGCGCTTAAAGTAGAAACATCTGTTCCACTTTTGATTAAGTTATAGTAAACACTGGCAATTGGAGTTGAACCCCAGGTTACTTTACAATCGCTTGTTTCACCGGCACGTATATCAACTATATTGCGAATAACAGCACCAGTTACATTACTTTTTACAGTAACAACACGATTTGTTCCTACTTTAACATTTTCAATTTTTATTTCGCCGGAATTTTTACCGCTTACAATTGAAACATTTTCAACTTTAACATCATTCATACCATAACCACTAACAGTTACAGTAGCACTTGTAAGTGTTGAAGTATCTATAGCTCTGTTTTCAGAACCTGATGTAACAACAAGACTCCCGTATTCAGAAGTAGAAGTGTTCAAACCGCTGCTACAAGAAACAACCATTACAACACTTATTACCACAGAAGTTAGAAAAGCAAAAAACTTTTTCATCGTCTCTTTCCTTAATAATATTTATAAATTCTGAATGTTTTTAACAATCCTAGTACGAAAAAAATGGCAGCGTGTCTTACACGCTACCATTTATCATTCTTTAACTAAGACTTCTTACTCTTAGTTAAAGTCAATGCCGATGTTACCAGAACCTTCAAGTTTCTGTTTAGTAACATAGAAGTGATAACTTTCAATAGACTTAGTCTTATTAGTATCAGCCACAGAAGTTGCAGTAACTTTACAGAAGTATGTACCAACTGCTGTTGCTTTATATGTTGAAGATGTAGCTCCATCAAGAGGTGTTGCAGTATCACTATTACTTTCTTCAGATTCACCTTCTGCAAAGTACCACTGATATTTAAGAGTTGCATCAATGTTACATGTAAAGCTAACAACAAGCTCATTACCATTATCTTCATCAAGTGTAATCTCAACATTAGTTGTTGGAGCATCACGAGTCAATGTAATTGCATTTTCTGAAATAACTGCAATAGTAGAAGTAATCTTTTGAGATTCTTCACCATCAATAACATTCCAGATTTCAACGTAGTATGAACCGAATTCTGATGGAGTTAATGTTGTTGTAATAGATTTACCAGTAAATGTAACTTCAGAACCTGTTGCTACACCATTCTTATACCACTGTGCATGTAATACACCGGCTTTTGTAGAATCAACAGTAGCAACAACAGTAAGAGGTTCTGCACTGGCAATTTTATCATAACTTGCACTAGCAATATCTGTAGTAATAGTTGGAGTAGGATTATTTGCATTACTGAATACAATAGTAGCTGTAGATGATGTAACTTTTGAATCAGGATGATCCTTGTTAGAAACAACTACATAATATGTACCTGCTGCTGTTGGTGTATACGAACTTGAAGTTTCTCCTGAAATTAAACCTGTTGTATTGTACCATTGATAAATCATTTCACCACTTTCGATTGTTGCTACAACAGTTAAAGGTGCAATTGTTACCAAATTCTTACATTCCTTATCAGAATAATAAGGACCAGAATCACTTGCATTATAGTAATAAGTAGCACCAGAAGGTTGTGTTTTAATTTCTGGTGTTGAATATAATATAGTACTACCTCCAACAACAATCTTAAAAGTTTTACTGATACAGTCTTTTAAATTTGCGTCTTCTTTATCAGAGGCATAAATAGTATATTCACAAGTTTTGGAATAATCTGCACCAGTAAGAGTTACATCCAAACGGTTTCTTTTATTATTCCATGTTTGTTCAAAATCAAGATCTTCTTCTTTAGTAGTTTCATTATCTATAGCGCTTACATAGATTTTATTATAAAACGCTTCTGAAGTGTATAATTGTAATACTACATCTTCATTTTTATATTCAATTTCTGTCACATCAGCTGTAGCTGATCCTAGCGTATAACTAAATTCAGCAGACGGAGTAACTTGTGGTTCTACACATGATACGAGTAATGCTGCAAAGCCAATTACAAGCCCTGAGAATAACGATAAAAACTTTTTTAGTTTTCCCTTTTTCATTTAAATTTTTCCTCCATATCCTATAAAAATCTTTAGTTCCCACTCTAAAGATTTTCATTAATCCAGTTAAAACGATTTTCAATCCATTCCTTAAAAAAATCTATTTCATCTGAAAAAGTCACACGATCTTCATACCCCACCGGAGACTTATATGTCTTATTACCCAATATATTCCATCGTGCAAAATTCATTTTAATACTACTTTTTAAATTGTCAAACAAAAAGTTTTCATATTGTGAAAAATAATCGCACAAGTCGCCATATAATGACTGATACCTTTGTTTTACAGCATCCGTAAAGCCATCACTTTCCTTTAATCTTGCAAACCAATTATAATCAACCGAAACACTGTTATAAGTCCATTTACTTGTTGTTATAAACCCTGAATAAGTAGCCCCTTCTGTATTCCCAAATCCTAAATCAAAATCCCACACAGGTCCAAAATGCAATTTTTTATCTTCAGGATTAAAATACATATAACAGCTGGAATACATATTTGAATCAGGATTTTTTGCATATTCTTCTAATAAAATCCAGTCAATCAGAGACTTTTCATCCAGGTAATTTTTCCAGTAATTTTGGCTTTCTGGATCATCAAAATCTTCTGAGTACAAGGCATCTTCTATGTTTTGTATTTTTTCTTTAATACATTCTTTCAATTTTTCAGAAATATCATCTCCATCTGGATCTTTGAGAGAGAAAACTAAATTTCTGGTTGTTGGATAATTAAAACTCTCATCGGACCGGACATTAGCTTCGATGAGCCATCCAAATTTTTCAAAATCCTCAACATTAGTACAGTTTTCAAGGTTTGGTATGTTTATTCTGTCATTGTTTATTTTTGGCGTTTCTACACAGAGATAAACACCCTGATAAACACCATTTATAAATAAATCTGTATACACGCAGCCTGGAGTCCATTCCAAATTTGTAAATAAATCTTTTGCCATATTATATGCTAAAGCATTTCTCATAAGACTCTTGTCAAAATAATTTGCAATTAAAGCAAAAGACCGGGCTTTTTTCATTCCTAAAAACGAACATTTTTTATCAAATTTAATCGTATAGGATTTTTTAGGAGAACACTTCCAGCTGGAGTTACCACGCCCCTTTACAGTTAGTTCTACAGGATCTAAATTATTACCTTCAAAATCATTTGTTACAGATAGGGTCGCAGGAACTTTTTTCTGTGATGTAAAGTCCTCATAATCATCTTCAAGATCAAAATCCATCATTACAACAGGAATATCAGTCTCATAAGCACATACAATTACGTATTCATCACTTTCAACACCGTTTTGATTAACGGCTCGTATAATGAAATTAGTTGAATCAAGGGCGAAAAAAGAATCATCACAAACACAAGAATAATAAGTATCATAACGAGGACAAGTATCTGTACCATCATAATATTCGTTAAGGATTTTTTCGTACGCAACTGTTGATTTTACATCAGAAATATTTATACCAACTCCTTTTAACTTTGAGTAAATATTTACAGTTTTAAATGATTCTTTTTCACACTTAGAAAATGCCCAGCTAAAATAGATTTTATTATCGATAATCAGGGCCGTAACATTATCAAACTCAACCGTAAATGTTCCCGGCGTAACGACAAAATCTTCCCTGTATTGTTCATTTTGATTATCATCACAACCGACAACACGAACTAAATATGAATGATCATTGAGCAAATTGTTTATAAGATATTTATTATCCGATTTTGCACATTCAACTGTATCATCAAAAAAATCATCATTTATATCTGAAGAATCATTGTTAAAACCGCTATATTCTTTATAAAAAATTTTAATATTTGTAATCTCATTATCGTTATTTGATTTTAATGGTGCATGCCACCAGACATACGCAGAACTGTTCCTCGCCACAACCTTTGAATAAAAGGTATCCGACTTTTCTTGAGGGGTAGTACAAGGTTCTGCACAGCAAATAATACAAAAAAAGATTAAAACAGCAGAAAAGAAAAACGAAGCAATCCTAATTTTTAATTTATTCAAAACAAGCTCTCTATTTTAGTAATAACTTTTTATTCTGTTAATTTATCGATTACACTGTCCATCACACTCTGAGAAACATATCCTTTTGATACAAAATAAGTTTCAAGTGCTGAAGAAAGATTAACTTCTTCGATATTTTTAACATTTAGCATATTTTCAAGCGAATATTTAAGAATACGTGAGTCACGGAATTCTGCAATCTTCATCTCGTTAGATTTTTCGTAGTCTTCTTTAATTTCTGCCCAGGTTGCTCCACAAAGACCTGCAAAAACTGCACTGAATACACCTGTGCGGTCAATTCCAATTTCACAGTGAATTGAATAAGGACCTTCGTGAGTATCGATAAAATTACAAATCTGTCCTATCCACTGACCAAAAATTGCCGAATCAGAATGATAATATACAAGTTTTCCGCTTGGAATATAACCATTTGCAGAAGAATCAGCTTCTGTATCACCTACATAAAGAACACAATCGTTGTTAAGCATTGACTGATAATAATCAGGAATAGAAATAGTCCAGTTTGAACCAATGGAAGAATCACCTACATAAGTTGCGATATAAGCTTCAAGACCAGCTTTTCCCTCTCTGTTGTTACAGAGATTGATATCACTGTTAATTCCATATTCTTCATAATACTTTTGAATAAATATGATTCTTTCGTCATCTAACGGACTGTTTGCGTGAGAAGGGTAATATGGGTGATATGTACGATAAAGTTTAGATGTTCCTGGAACTTTTCTAAAGTTAGAAACCTTTGCTTTATTTTCTTCTGATGCCTCAGGAATGTAGTTACCTGCTTCATCATAAGTCTTAACTATGCCAAATTCTGATTCTTCTGCAATATAAGAAGCATTTTTACCATTTTCCAAAACCTGACTCATAGAATCCTTGTCTTCTTCAACGAAAACAAGCAGGTTCTGGTTTGATTCAAATATATAGTCAGAGTTTAATTCTTCTGGGAGAGGTAATTTTAATGTTCCGTAATAGAAACGGTACTCAGGCTGTCCGCTGTAACCAGGACGCTTAATACTTTCTGAATCAACAGTAAGATAATACCAGCCATAAGTTGCATCCCAGGTCATTGCATATTCAGAATCGTTTTCTTCCCATTTTTTTGTAGTTTCATTATAACTTGCTGTAAACGAACCACGTACAGTGATTGTTTCTCTACCAGTATTACTAACGCTTGTCCACAGATCAGGAGAACAAACAAATGTGATTGTTCCGTTTTCTGTATCTTCGATATAACACTTTTTCTTGTTAGCTTCTGAATTATAATTCTGAACTGCAGAACGGCGAACTTTTAATGTATATTCACTAGTATTCAAACCGTCTTTTGCTGTTACAACAATTTTATATGTGATATATGAACCAGGATTAGAAAGGATTGCAGAAGTACCAGAGGCATGAACTTCGTTTCCTGATTGAGTCAAAACTTCATAGTCAACGAGTGCTCCATTTGAATTTGGACGGGCAAAAATCTCAACTGCACTGTCATCATAAGAAATTGTATAAGACATATATCTTGAAAGAGACACTTTTGATCCGTTTACAAAAACTTCTGAAAGAGTAGAATCATCTTCCGAAGGTTCCATCTCAACTGAAGCGTAAACAGCACCTTCCTGATTTCCTAACTGAGTGTAAGACCATTTACCTTTTGCCATGTTCCATTCATCAGGCGTAAAAGTATTAAGTTCTTTTAAGTCAGAAGGGATTTGAAGGTCGGAGGTCTTGTTCCAGATATCCAAAGAACCCCATACAGTAGGATTTGATGAGTTATAAGAACGACCTCGGGCAAAAATGATAGATTCTGAATCTAATGGCAAATCCAGATACATGTAATCAGGATTATCATCACAAACTTCAAATTCATACCACGAACCAGGTCTCTTTGTATTCCATATCCATGCAAGAACTACTGCATTATCCTTAGCAAAATCTACAGAACCTTTTGTACAAAGATATATTTTACCAGAATCGGCAGTAACTTTTGTAACAGTTAACTTTGCAAGTGGACTGTAGCGGGTAATATCTGATTCTAAATCTTTTAATACTGCCTGAACTTCTGCAACTCCATCAGAAAGCAAAGTTACTTTACCGTTTTCTACTGTTAAAACTTCTGAATTTGTACTAACCCACTGGATATTTTCTGAATCAGTTACATCTACAGGACTACTGCTATCTGAATAAACAGCTGTTGCCTTAAAAGTTGGATTTTCTTGTGTAGATTCATTTGTTTCTGAAATATAAACACGCTGTAAATATCGAACGTCTGAAGGTAAAATATAATTTTCTGCTTTTTTATCTTCGAAATAACTACCAGTTATCACACCGATGCAATAGTCATCAACAATACTCTGATAATCAATTCGATTCAAATCATTTTCACAATCTTTAATAGTTGGAATAACCCTTTCTAAAGCTGCAATCTGATTATCAGTCATTTTTGCAATATCAACTTTTGATGCCAAGAGAGCATTGTAAACATTACCACGGCAGCTTGTCTTTTTTGAGACTTCATCGCAAGAGTTATCACCCTCAGCAATATCTATAACAGTACGACGGATAAAATCGTCAATAACCTCACCTGCAGCATCGTAAGGATAAGCAGTAATAATTCTGTTTCTACCAACAGGAATATCTTCTATTAAAATTTCACCTTTTCCATTTAAAACTTGATCACTGCTACTTTTAATTTGATATTTAATGTCGCTACTTGTTACATATACGGAAAAGCTGGCTATATCTGACACTGAAGAGGAACGACTATTAGAAGACTGCATGGACTTGCTTGAAACTGTTAAAGAGCCATACTTTATTTGTGAGTCATTATTATAAATTACTGGAGATTTACAACTGTTAAAAAATACGAGAGAAGCTAAGAATGTAATTAACAAAACAATCTTTGCTTTTTTCATATACACCTCTTTTTTTAATCCCACTTCCCTATTAATTATAAGGCACTTTTAAAATAACGCTAGAAAAATTTTTAAAATTTGTTATTTTTTTATTTTTATACCCGTGAAAGTATGAACTTGCCCCTGCAAAAATCAAAAAAACGGATTATGTAAATGAATAGAAAAGAACTTTATAAATTTGATTGAAGATAGATGTTGTCGATTGGAAGCATAAAAACAATGCCCCCATTCTGGACGGAATGGAAGCATTGGTTAAAAACTATTTAATAAATGGACTGTCGTCTCCAATTTTTCCTGTAATTGAAGAATCCTTTGTTGCGTTTACATAAATACGGAGGTTACCTGTACCTGAACATGAAGCAGTCAAGCTTCCTCCTTCTGAAACGTTCTTAGTATCTCCTGTACATACATCAATGTATGTTCCGGCAGGAAGATTCTTAAAGGTAGCTCCACCACTTACAGAAATACAAGCGATACTGTCTACTTCTGAATCTGTATAGCGGCGTACATATGCTGTACCGCCACTTACATAACTTGAATCTGTTGTATACTGACCACGACGCAATGCTGGAACTGCTGCACGCATCTTATTCAACTTGCGAAGATGCTTACTCAAGTTACTGCTCAAAGTTGTAGCTACCTCACCGTCTGCTGTATAGTCACCAAAATCTGTTGCAGTTACTGTACCTTCAAGGTGATCACCATAGTAAGCACGACCAGATTCAGCATAAGGAGCCTTATTTCCGTTTGTATAAGGTTCAATCTGCTTTCCTTTCTGGAACTCGATTTCTGAACCGTAGTAAACACAAGGTATACCGCGGAATGTGAACATAAGGTTAAAGTTATCTGCCCAGCCTTCTTCTCCGCCGCTGTAACGAGTATAGAGATATCCACCTGAGTTTGGACCATAGTCATGGCTGTCTACATAAGTTACGTTATAAGTTGAATCGTTAAAATATGCGTCTTCTGTCTTACCAATGCTCAAAGCTGCTCCGGAATTTTCAAATCCGTGATGCATATAGAAGTCAATCATTGCAAGTCCAGATGCTTTTGAAGTATCAGGTGCATGATATGTAATTCCACTTAAGAATGCATTATCAGAAGTTGGCTGAACTCCTTCTGTGTTATCGTCAAAGTGAGTTTTTGCCATTGCAAGATTTGTTGCAGCATCAGTTGCAGCTGTTCCCCATGAATAACTTGCATCAGTTTTGTTATTATTTGCGTTCCATGTATAGAAACAAACTGAAATACCTGGCATTCCGGCATTGAATACTTCGTTACGAAGTACACAACCTTCACCAAACATAAAGAAACTGTCACCACCTGCAGCCTTAAACTGCGGAATAAATTCCTTGTTCATTGTAAGACGGCTGATATGCTTCATTGTATCAATACGGAAGGCATCTACACCCATATTGATATAGTTGATGTAACAATTACGGAGATATTCTGCGACTTTAGGGTTTTCTGTATTAAGGTCTACACAGTCACCTGCCATCTGACCTTCCTGAACATAGTAACTTTCCCACTGGAATACGCCGTAGTGGTGATAGAGCCGGCCTTGTTCATCTAGGTCAATTGTATCGTTCTTCATTGTTGCAAGACGAGCCTGATACTGACCATCTCCATCTGTTGATGGAATTTCTTCGTAACTATTATAGCCCTGAGTTTTAGCACCAGCAGTTAACTTTTCATAAGCACTGTTTCCGTAAATATCTTTTCCATTAGGATTTGCATAAGCCGGAACACTGTGAACTCCATCATCAGCGTCATAATCTTTTTCCATAATATTAATAAGATTTCTTTCGCCAAAGTTACCTGTGTGATTCAAAACGATATCTTGAATCACTTTAATTCCTTTTTCGTGACAAGCGTCAATCAAATCCTGATAAGTTGCACCTGTTGACTCGTATCTAGGATCTACCTTACTAAAGTCAAATGCGTGGTATCCATGGTAATCAAGTCCGGAAGCATTTTCTACAACTGGTGTAATCCAGATTGCAGTAAAACCAAGAGCCTTGATGTAGTCGAGTTTTTCGATAAGACCTTTAAAGTCACCACGCCATCCCGGATCACCCAAAGTTTCTGACTTAAAGCAGGCTTCATCATCCCAACAGTAGCGGTTGTTGCTAGGATCTCCATCGTAGAAACGGGTTGTCATAAGGAAGTAAATTGTTTCATCGCGGAAGTCTGTAGAGTCTGTTTCTGAAACTGTTACTTCTTTTGAAACAACTTCAGAAGAAGCTCCTTCATTATCAGTTACTTTAAGAGTAATTGTAACTATTGATTCGGCAGAAGGCATTACAACGGTAATTGTATCTTTTCCCTGACCATCTGAAAGAGTTGCCCCTGTTACAGTCCATGTATAAGAAGCAATTGTTCCACCATTCTGGTCGTAACTTGATTTTGCTGTATAAGTCTTTTCTGCATTAATCTGAGCGCGTCCTGCACCTGTAATTACAGCAACAGGAGGTAGATTTGCATTGTTTGTTGTAAAACTCAAAGACTTTGATTCAGAAACATTTGCACCTTCGTCATAAACAGTACAAGTTACAGTGTAGCTACCATTTGCAAGATAAGCTGTCTGCCATACATAAGTAGCAGAAACTTCTGTTCCGGAAAGGGAAATATTAGCGAGAGTTTCTGTACCAATTGTAAGAACTGCTTTTGAAAGAGAAAGATTATCTGTTGCTTTAACTGTAAATGTAACGTCGCCACTAACAGTACCAGTCTTATCAGCTGCAAAGCTTACAAGAACAGGGGCTGTTGAATCATCCGGATTATATTCATACCACTTACCGTTTGAATACCACCATTCACCATATTCTGTGCGGCTAAGATCACTAGTTTTATTTGTCCAGTTTGCATCATCTTCAAAAATAATACTTGCAGAACTTGCATTTATTGTATAGGAATAATAGCCATCACCGTCTGCAGTCATTGCATTCGCAGTCTTATCAATACTGGTTCCAGTATTCCAAACGTAGATATACTTATATTTTGCATGAACTTTGATACAGTCGCTATCCGAATGAGGATTTGTTACACTAAAGGTTACTGTTGTTCCATCCCCAGTAGCTTCTACAGCATCAAAATTCAAAGTTCCATCAGAAGTTGTCTCAATATTTGCACCGTTGTATGTCCATTCCCCTTCTGTGATATAAAGGTTTTTTGTCTGAGATGAGCCACCATCATTAAAAATGATTTTTGAAGAAGTACATTCAAGTTCATAGTCGTAGTTTGAACCGTTTAATTTCATTTCATCGCCAGGCCAAGCTACACTTGTATCACTTCCTCCCCAGGCATACGCATGGTCATAACCATAACTAGAAGGAACATGAACAACAATCTTTCCTGTTACATCGCCAACTTCAGTCTCTGTAACAGTAATTTCGGTATTCTGACCACTAATGACGCGTACATTATTATCCCGGGCTACAACATTGCCACTTGCGTCTAATGCAAGAATACACCATGTTCCAGGAGCGGCGTCCAATACTGTTTTGGTAGAAATTGAACTGCTCATTGTAAAAGTATCGCTGGAAGGATCTGTAATCTGCAAAGTATATGCATTTGTAAGACTTGAAACCAGAATAACTTTTCCTGTTGCTGCAATGTAATTGCTTTTATCTTTTCCAGCAAAGGCATTATTTTTGTAATTCAATGCAATCTGGTCTGTATCAATCAATGCCCAGGAATAATCTGAATCAATATATGTAGAAATTGTACTGCTTAAAACATCACCTAAAGCTACACCCAAAGAATTAAGTTTAGTGAACACATTTCCCAGGGCGGTTGTTGCCTGTGTTACAGAACATTTATTAATTCCAGAAGAAATATTTACGATATTCGAAATATACGCTCCAGTGATTGCCTGTTTATTCTCATCATAACCTTGAACCGTAACAATGCGGTTATTTCCTGTAGGGATATCAGAAACACTGATAGTTCCTGTACCATCAGTAACTTGTACATAGTCTGATGTAATTGCATTTGTAATGCCTGTACCAGTAACTGTAGCACGGGCATATTTAATTGAACTAATGTGCAATGCGCGTGTATTAGAATCTTTTTCTAATTCATTTTTAGCAATCTCCAGACTACCAAAAACTTCGTCATTTTTTTGTAAAGTTATATTTCCACAACTTACAAATCCAAGCAAGGCTGCAATCCAGACAAATGCAGCTACAAGCCCCATTCTTTTTTTCATTTTTTTCCTCTTTATTTTGTGTTATAGAAAATCCCTTTTCCCGTAAGAACTTTCTATCGAAAAGACAGTAAAAACTTTTTATGCAAAACTAATATATTATAAAATATTATTATTACTTTAGTAATAACATTTTGTTATTTTGTAACTAAAATCTGTTCATAAAAAAAGCCTCCTGACTCTCTGAGAGCAAGAGGCTTAACCTGCATAAGCAGAAATTATATTTGACCTATTTATTCTTGTTTACATGCTTTAGATATACCTGATAAGTTGTGCGTATCAAAGTATCTATATCACTGTGTTTAGCTGACCAGCCCAATTTTTCATGTGCAAGTTTGCTTGTTGCAACAAGATTAGCTGGATCTCCTGGTCGGCGTTCAACGATATCTGCAGGAATTGGCTGACCTGTGATTCTGCGGGCAGCATCTACCATTTCTTTTACTGTAGTACCTGTTTCTGAACCAAGATTTAATTTTAGATTTTCTTTTTTAGAAGAAATATATTCCAACGCAAGAACATGTGCTGTTGCAAGATCATTAACGTGTACATAATCACGAATACATGTTCCATCACGAGTATCGTAGTCATCACCAAAAATTTTCATCTTAGGACGCATACCAACAGCTGTTTCCATAATGATTGGAAGAAGGTTTGCAGGATTCTGTTCAAGTCCAGAGATTTTTCCGTCAACATCATAACCGGCAGCATTAAAATAACGGAGAGCTGCAAAATTTAATCCCTTTAACTGACTGTACCAGGTCATATAATCTTCTATAGAAAGTTTTGTATAACCATAATAGTTTTCTGGATGTTTTGGATGATCCTCATCAATAGGAAGATATTCTGGAGAACCAAATACGGCAGCACTCGAACTGAATACCATATTCAAACAGTTATGACTTACAGCACTATTAAGAATGTTAAGAGTTCCTGTAATGTTATTTACACTGTATTTTTCTGGCTTAATCATAGATTCACCAGCAGCCTTAAATGCAGCAAGGTGAATAAAGGCATCAAATCCCTGACTAAAAGCAGCATCAAGGTCGGCAGGAAGCAAAATATTTCCATAAATAAAATCATTTTCTGGGAAGAGATTTTCTCTTAAACCGCTGCTAAGATTATCAAATACAGTAACTTTGTGGCCTTTTGCCATTAATTCCTTTACAACATGGCTTCCGATATATCCAGCTCCACCAATAACTAAAACTTTCATTTGTCCTCCAAAAAAGATTTATTTAATCTCTTTGTTTACTATAAAACATAAAGATTAAGTTGTAAAGGATTATTTGATAGTCCAACTATCATTATGAATAATAATATTAATTTATTTTCACTGTAAAAATAATTTCATAAGAGAAATAAAATATTTTTGAATGTTTCTATTGACAGTAACAAAATTCTAATGTATGTTTCTTTATATAGAAACAGTTACTATTTATAGAAACACCAGCGATTTGCAATTCCAGATATGTTTCTACAAGAGGTTTTTATGGCAACAAGAAACGATTCAATTTATATTTCAATTTCCAGCGAAAGATACACCCCTTATTCCCTTGCCCGCAAAATTGGAGCAAAGGCAATCTTAGAATCTGCAAGCTTTGCAAAAGGAAGAGAAAGATATTCTTTTTTAATGGCAGAAGAAGCTTTTAAAATTGTACAGGACGAAGACGGCATTGCATTTTTAATCGATGGAGAACGAAAAGCCTTTGATTCAACAGGAATTATTAGTCTTGACGCAATCGGTCGCTCAAAAGAACCTGATATTCTGGATGCACTTTTATATGTTGCAGAACAAAACAAATCTCCTGCAACAGGAGCCGAAGCAGAAATCCCTTTTCCTGCAAGCGGACTAGGCTACTTAAGTTACGAATTTGCAGCCCGTTGCGACAACTTTAAATTCTATGAACAAAAAGACGAATTAAAAATCCCTGAAAGCCTCTTTGTAGCAGGTCATATCTACATCGTTTTTGATCATTACACAGAAACCTTACATATTTTTGGACTTAACTATAATGAACATCAAATCGACTTAAAAAATACAATCGACAATCTTTTAAAACGAATGAATGATATGGACTTTACTTATGTAGAAGAACTTCCATCTCATTTTGAATACAAGATGCTTACCGACATAGAGCAGTCAAAAAAGGAATATATCGAAAAAGTTCTTGCTCTTAAAAAGCATATTATCGCCGGAGATTTGATTCAGGCAGTTCCAAGCAGACGTCTTCAGATCGAGTGTGATGCAAGCGCCCTTGCTGTTTACGGAAAACTTAGAAAAGTAAACCCAAGTCCTTACCTTTTTTACATAGACTTTGACGACTTTGCACTTACCGGAAGCAGCCCCGAAAGTCTAGTTCGGGTAAGAAATGGAAAAGCAAGTATTCACCCGATTGCAGGAACAATTCATCGCGGTAAAAACGATGCAGAAGATGAAGAACTAAAACAGACTTTAAGTTCAAATCCAAAGGAGCGGGCAGAACACCTTATGCTTGTAGATCTTGCAAGAAACGATCTTGGGCGCGTTTGTGAAAAAGGCAGCGTTACAGTTCCTCAGTTTATGGAATGTGAACTTTACAGCCATGTAATTCATCTGGTTAGCAATACAGAAGGTGTAGTTCGCCAGGATGTAAAGCCTATTCAAGTTCTGCGAGCTGCATTCCCGGCAGGAACCGTAAGCGGTGCTCCAAAAATCAGCGCAATGCAAATATTAAGCAGACTGGAAAATACAAAAAGAAGATTTTATGCAGGTGCCGTAGGATACATTCAATGCAATGGAGACCTGGACTTTTGCATTACAATCCGCAGCGCCTTAAAACAGGGAAAAGTCTGGTCCCTGCAGGCAGGAGGCGGCATCGTGTACGATTCTGATCCAGAGAGAGAATTTACAGAAACCTGCGAAAAGCTAGGTGCTCTTGTTGATACACTAACAAAATAACTTAAAAAGAGGATAGTTTTATGATTTTAGTTATAGATAATTACGATAGTTTTACTTTTAATGTAGTTCAGGCTCTTGCTTGTGCAACCACTGACAAAATTACAGTTGTAAGAAACGACGAATATACAGTTGAAGAACTTGCTGCTATGAATCCAAGTCAGCTGATTGTTTCTCCAGGTCCAGGAAATCCCTCTACCGCCGGAATCAGTAAAGATGCAATTTTATATTTTGCCGGAAAAATCCCTATTCTCGGAATCTGCCTTGGACACCAGGCCATTGCAGAAGCATTTGGTGCAAACATCGTCCAGGCAAAATACATCAGACACGGTATTGTAGAAGACATAAATCTTGATGGAAAAGGTATTTTTAGAACAATCGGAAAACAGGCAAAGTTTACCCGTTATCATTCTCTGGTAATTGATGAATCTACTCTTCCAGAAGAATTTGAAGTAACTGCAAGAGCTCAGGACGGAGACATAATGGGTATTCGTCATAAGACCCTACCAATCGAAGGAATTCAATTCCACCCGGAATCAATCTCCAGCCAGTGCTGTCAGCAACTCTTTAAGGCTTTCTTAAAATATCGTAGAGAAAACTTCCCGGTAAACGCAATTTTAAGCCAGCTATGCGAGAAAAAAGACCTCACCGAAGAACAGGCTGAACAGTTTATGGAATACCTTACTGACGGCGATTTGGACGAACGCCAGACAGCAGCAATTCTTACCGCAATCGCAGTAAAAGGTCCTGCAGCTTCTGAATTTGCAGGTTGCGCACGTATTCTCTGCAAGAAAAAGACCCCTCTACCAATCGACGGTAGACATCTTGCAGAAATCGTTGGTACTGGCGGAGACGGAAAAGGAAGTTTTAATATCAGTTCCATGAGCGCTATTACAGCCGCAAGCCTTGGAGTTCCAATGGCAAAGCACGGAAACAGAGCAGTTTCTTCTAAATCAGGTGCTGCAGACTTCTTTGAAGGTCTTGGAATCAAAATCGATAATACTCCTGAAAACACAGCAAAATTAATCCAGCAGAGCAACTTTGGTTTTTTAATGGCTCCAATTTACCATTCTGCAATGCGCTTTGCAGCCCCTGTTCGTAAGAGCCTTGGAATCAAAACTCTTATGAATGTTGTAGGTCCTCTTAGTAACCCTGCCGGTGCCGCATACGAAGTTCTTGGAGTTTACGAAGAATCCCTCCTGGAACCTGTTGCAAAAGCTGCAAAATCCCTCGGTGCTAAACGCGTAATGGTTATCTGCAGTCAGGACGGCTACGACGAAATCAGTCCTTGTGCAAAGACAAACGCCGTTTTAATCGACGAAAATGGAACAAAGACAAACTTTGTAATCAATCCTCAGGTTTTTGGAATCACAGATGTTAATGAAGAAGAATTGAATGGTGGTTCTGGAGAAGACAATGCAAAGCTCGCTTTGGATGTCCTTTCAGGAAAAGGACGCAAAACTATAAAAGAAGCTGTTAGTCTTAACGCAGCAGCTGTATTGTACATTACAGGTCGTGCTAAAAACCTTAAAATCGGTTATGCTATGGCAAAAAAAGCGCTGGAAGATGGAACTGTTCTTGCAAAAATTGAACAGCTTAAGCAGCTTAGCAACAACTTTTAACTAAAATTATAATCGACATGCAGAAGACAAACATTGTAGCAAAGATAGTAGAACAGAGAAAACTCGACATAAAGAACAAAGGATTTGGCTTTGGTCATTCAATACCTGTAGAAAGAAAGAGACCCGTTGTTCCATTTATGCAGTCCAAAGGCGTTATCCTTGAAGTAAAACGGGCTAGCCCAAGCAAGGGCGACATTGCCCCGGACCTTAACGCTGTTGAAACCGCCCTTACCTACCGCAAAAATGGAGCAAAGGCAATCAGCTGCCTTACAGAAGAAAATTACTTTAAAGGCAGTCTCTCGGACCTCATAAACATTTGCAATCAGGTTCAGGACGTTGCTGTATTGCGAAAAGATTTTCTTTTGGAAGAAGAAGAAATAGAAATCTCTTACCGTTGCGGAGCAGATGCTGTTTTATTAATCAGCGGCATTCTTTCTCAAGAAAAACTAATTTCTATGGCTGGTAAATGTGCAAGCCTTGGAATAAGGGCCCTTGTAGAAGTAAGAACCCAGGAAGATGCATATAAAGCAATAGAAGCTCATAAAGCATATCCTGAAACCATCGTTTTTGGTGTTAATTCCCGCAATCTAAAAGATTTTTCTATCGACTTACTTGCTCCTGCAATGCTAAAACAGGAGCTGGGCGGAAAAGTTATTTTTGAAAGCGGAATTTGTACCGCCGAAGCCAGCAGACTTATTGCTCAAATGGGTTTTACAGGTCTTTTGCTGGGAGAATTTGCCGCAAGAAATCCGTCCAAAGCAGTTGAATTTGTAAAGGCCTTTTGTAATGGAAGTGAAGCTCCAAATCTTTCTGCCGATTTTAACTTAAAACTCGCCCTTAAAATAAAAAAACATCAGACAGATGCAAAAAAGAATAAAAGACCAATGGTAAAAATCTGTGGACTCACCAGAACACAGGATATAGATCTTGCAGTTAAATTCGGCGCTGATTTTATCGGCTTTATTTTTGCACCAGGATTTGAACGCAGTGTTTACGGCCAGAGATTTGATACAATAAAAGAAAAACTTTCTTCATATACCGATGTTGTAAAAGTTGCAGTCATAACCGATACAGAAAGTTCTGAAGCAAAATATGCAATTCAGATGGTAAAAGACGGAGTATTGGATTGTCTTCAGTTCCACGGTCTTTCTTATAAAAATATAAGAGCTGAATTATTGTCCCTTCCTCATTATTTTGCTGTAACTGACAGCGCAAGCATCGATGCGTCAGCAATTCGTACCTTGAGCGATTACGGCGAAGCAAGAATTCTTCAGGACTGCAAGGGCCACGAATATTGTAAACAAGTTCCTCTATGGATTGCAGGGGGAATAACTGTAGAAAATGTTCAAAATCTTATTAAAACTTATAATCCAGAACTTATTGATGTTTCAGGCGGAATTGAAAGCAATTCCAGTCAGAAAGGCATTAAAGACGAACAGCTCTTAGAGAAACTCTTTAATTTAATCGAAAACTAATTTTACTTGAGGTATAAAATGTATAATACATCAGAAAACGGATACTTTGGAAATTATGGTGGAAAATACCTTCCAGAAGTTTTACGAGGTGCTGTAGACGAACTGGAAGCAGCCTTTAAAAAATATATGCAGGATGAACAATTTCTTGCAGAACTTAAAACCCTTCAGAAAGATTATATCGGGCGGGCAACACCCCTTATGTATGCTCCAAAAGCCACTGAACTTTTAGGCGGGGCTCAGATTTACATCAAACTCGAGGGTCTTGCAAATACAGGTGCCCATAAAATCAATAACGCAATCGGACAGGTTCTTCTTGCAAAAAAGATGGGTAAAACCCGCATTATTGCAGAAACAGGTGCCGGTCAGCACGGAGTAGCAACAGCTGCGGCTTGTGCAAAACTCGGAATTAAATGCGAAGTCTACATGGGAGAAGTCGATGTACGCCGACAGCAGCCAAATGTGGCATCTATGGAATTGTACGGGGCAACTGTTCACCCTGTAACAACCGGAAGTCGCACATTAAAAGATGCAGTAAACGAAGCAATGCGGGACTGGGCTGCAAACTATTCAAATACACATTACTGCCTTGGTTCTGCTTTAGGACCTGCGCCTTTTCCGGATATCGTAAGAACCTTTCAGTCAATCATCGGACAGGAAATTAAAGAACAGGCAAAAGAAAAAGGTCTTGTGATTGATTCTCTAGTTGCATGTGTAGGAGGAGGAAGCAATGCCAGCGGTATGTTTGCTCCATTCTTTGACGATACAAGCGTCAAACTTTATGGTGCAGAAGCTGGTGGAACAGGCCCCGAAGCAGGACATAATGCAAGCCGAATGACCGGGAATGCCGCCCGAGACGGAATCGTTCAGGGATATAAGAGCCGTTTTTTACTGGATGAAGATGGACAGGTTGCACAAACCAGTTCAATTTCTGCGGGGCTAGATTACGCAGGAATCAGCCCTCAACTTGCAATGCTAGGAATGAGCGGACGCATTAAATTTGAAGCGATTCTTGATGACGAAGCCTTAAATGCCGTAAGTTTCTTTGCAAAAAACGAAGGAATTCTTATGGCTCTCGAGAGCGCACATGCCGCAGCCCTAGCGATGAAACTTGCTCCATCAATTTCAAAAGACAAAGCCATCATCATAAACATGAGCGGCCGCGGAGACAAAGACGTTTTCATCACCTCTCCTGTTTTCCGCCCACAGGAATGGAAAGAATTCCTTAAATCAGAGCTGCATCGCTTAGAAACCAATGCAGATGTACACTCCAAATATTAGTGGTGAAATGATTTACGGCCATCTACCTGCTGAAAGTACTGCACAGCGGGTCCCAGCGACGACGAAAATCAAGTTAACCCCCTACGAGGGTACCCCCTTGATTTTCGTCTGCGTCCCACTGCTCCGTACTTTCAGCTTAAAACGACCTTAAATCTTTCTTTATTCAAAATAGAAAAACACGGAGGAAATATATGTCTTCAAACCTTATGGCACATCTTGTAGCCAATTATCCGGATGAAAATACTGCATTTACAGTTGCAAAAAGCCTTGTTGCAGGGGGGGCAAGCATTCTTGAAATTCAACTTCCTTTTAGCGATCCAAATGCAGACGGCCCTTTAATCCAGAACGCATGCTCACTTACACTTGAAAAAGGATTTAAAACAAAAGATGCTTTTAATTTTATAAAGAAGGTGCATAACGCATTCCCTGAAATTACAATTTACATCATGAGCTACGGTTCTCTTGCCTTTACCCCGGGAATCAGAAACTTTTGCAAGACGGCTTCTGAGTGCGGTGTAAAAGGAATGATTATTCCTGATTTGCCCTTTGACAATGATGAAGGGCTAACACAAGCCTGCAAAGAATTTGGAATGGAAAACATCCCAGTTGCAGCCTACGGAATGAGTGATGAACGACTTTGCAAGATGACAAGTTTCGGCTTTAAGCATATTTATGCAGCCTTAAGAGCAGGAATCACAGGAACCCAGACCAAAATCGATGACTCCACCCTGGACTTTATAAAAAAGGTTAGCGCAGGCGGAGCAAAAGTTTACGGAGGCTTTGGAATCCAGAATGGTGAACAGTCAAAAATTCTTTCTCCATATGTTGATGCAGTCGTTGCCGGTTCTGTCTTTGTAAAAATCGTTTCCGAAACAAAATCCCTTGATGAGCTCGCAGCAAAAATCACTGCAAAAGCCAGGGAACTGACAAATTAAAAATATGAGGATTGAATGTTGAAATAATTCTTCTCATTCAGTCCTTTTTTCCAGAATTCTGTTTTCTTATAAAAAAAACCTTGTATAATAATATATACTAAAAGTTCTCGCTTTTTGAAATTTTCGGACGGGGTGTATATGGCAAATATTTTCAAGGTTTTTTATCCAAATCAAGAAATTTATTCAACTCTTTCTTACCAGGAACAAAAAAAGACCTCAAATCTAGTAATCGGTGATGTAATTTGTATATTAACGTTTATTCCTACAGCGCTAATGCAGTTTTTAATACATAGCCCACTTTCAGGAATTCTTTTAGTAGCAACACTATTTGTATTTTTAATAAGCCTTATTTCCATCAAAAAAGGAAAACTTTGCACAGGATCTTCTCTATCCACCATTGGATTTATAATTAGCTGTGGAACAATTGCCTTTGCCCTAAGCACCGATTTAACCATTCACGTCGGCTACCGAATCATGGCCTTTTGTGTCACAATGGGAATTATCAACAGCATGATTGCCTTAAAACCTAGACAGGTAATCCTCTTCTATCTCGCATGTCAGATAATGATGGCAGCAGTTCCTTTTACAATTCTTAAACCTCTTATGTCAGACAACGCAAAAAGCATTTACGAGGTTCTCTTTATTACCAGCCTTGGGTTTTTAATGGGAACTTTGATTTTGTACTATTCTATTAAATTGAATAACCTGATAATCAAACACGGAGAACAGGAACACAACGAATCCAAAAAATCCCTCAACAAAATTACAGACGTTCTTACACAGGTAAAAGACAGCCTTAATATCGGACAAAAATTAAATCTTGCAAGCAACACTGCAAGTGACAGTTCTAAGAAAATTAATGACCTCTATAAAGTTCTCATCAACGAAATGGATGAGCTTACTACTCAGACCTCAAACGTAAAAAACGCCAGTGAGGAAGTTAATTACAACGCAGGTAGAATCGATGAAGGTATCAAAGTTCAAAACGATTCTCTCAGTGAAACTTCTTCTGCCATGACACAGATTTCTGCAAATCTTACAAACATCAACGGTATCGCTGAAAAGCGACGTCAGGGAATGGAAAAGGTTGCAACCCTCTTGAATCAGAACACAAGTATCATCAAAAATCTTGTAAAAGAAGTAGAAAAACTTCGTGAATCTTCTCAGGGTATCGAAGCCTTTGTTAAAACTGTAGATTCTATCGCTGCTCAGACCAGCCTTCTTGCCATGAACGCTTCAATCGAAGCGGCACATGCTGGTTCAAAAGGACAGGGCTTTAGCGTAATCGCCCTTGAAATCCGAAAGCTCTCAGAAGAAACAACTCGCAACGCTGCAAAGATTGCAGACACAGTTCATGAAAATCTCTCTGTTGTTGAATCAACAATTCAGCAGATTTCCCGATTCGCAAAAGAAAACGAAGCCAGTTCTCAGGAAATTTATTCTTCTGTAAATGCAATGGAAGAAATCCTCCGCGGTATCAGCGAAATCGACTCTGGTACCCGCGATGTAATGCACTCACTCCACAATGTAGTAGAAAAAGCAGGCGAAAACGGTAAAATGATTACCTCAGTTGTAAATCAGATTTCTGCTCAGGACTCAAGTATTACAAATATTACAAACTCAACAGAAGTTTTACGCGAACGAGTAAATGAAATTCATGACACATTAAGTGATATCAACGGAGCAACTACAGATATTGAAACAAGTTCAAAAGAAAACGAAGAAGTATCTGCCCGTATCAACGCACTTTTAGAATAGAAACTAACACATCAAATCAACGGAGGCTTACATGATTGATTATACAGAAGGTTCAGGAAAACAATATCATACAGGTGTCGGAATCGGAGATGTTGGAGAATATGTAATTCTTCCTGGTGATCCAAAGCGGTGTGCAAAAATCGCAGAGCACTTTGAAAATGCAAAACTTGTTGCCGATGTAAGAGAATTTGTTACATATACAGGAACCCTTGATGGCGTTAAAGTCAGTGTTACATCTACCGGAATCGGAGGCCCTTCTGCATCCATCGCTATAAACGAATTAAGCAAAGTGGGCGCAAAAACCTTTATCCGAGTTGGCACTTGCGGCGGCATGCAGAAAAATGTTATGGGAGGCGATGTTGTAATCGCAACCGGCGCCATCCGAATGGAAGGAACCAGCCGGGAATACGCTCCAATTGAATATCCAGCCGTACCTGATTTTGATGTTACAAACGCGCTTGTTCAAGCAAGTCAAAAGTTAAATATACCTCATCACACAGGTGTAGTTCAGTGTAAGGATTCTTTTTTTGGACAGCACGAACCAGAACTAATGCCTGTAAGTTATGAATTAGAAAATAAATGGCAGGCCTGGTTAAAAATGGGCTGTCTTGCAAGCGAAATGGAAAGCGCCGCTTTATTTATTGCCGGAAGCTTCTTAAAAGTCAGAGTCGGTTCTTGCTTTCTGGTAGTTGCAAACCAGGAACGAGCAAAAAAAGGTCTTTCTAATAAACAGGCTCATGACACAGAATGTGCAATCAAAACAGCTGTTGAAGCAATTAGAATTTTAATTAAAAGCGATAAGCAGAAACAATAAAATATCAAGGGGTTTAGAGTATACCCTCTGCCGCTTCCATTGCTTTTTCCCAGTCAATATTCAGAGACTCAATTTTTTTATTAAACTCGTCTATTTTTGTCTGAACTTCTTTTGCCTTAGCACCGTTTGAATAAACTTCTGGAAGGCTCATCTTTGCTTCAAGTTCTCCTTTTTTTTCTTCGAGAGAAGCAATTTCCTGCTCTATGCGGGCAATTTCTTTTTCTGCTTTACGCTTTTCAGCTTCCAGTCGCTTTTGTTCTTCCCAGCTAAGTTTACCTGCTGATGCAACAGTTGCTTGAGAAACAGGTTCCTCTTTTGTGTTTTTGGAATTTTCTCCGTATGTTACAGTCCCCTGCTGTTCGGCTAAAATGCGTTCCTGATAATAAACATAGTCTCCCGGGAATTCTCTGTGCTGTCCTGGTTTTAATTCAAGAACCTTTGTGGCAAGTCCTTCGATAAAACCACGGTCATGACTAACAAAGATTACAGTTCCACCAAAGTCTTTGAGTGCATTCATCAAAACATCTTTTGAATGCATATCAAGGTGGTTTGTAGGTTCATCCAGAATTAAAAGATTATTTGGACTAAGCAAGAGTTTTAATAGCGCTATACGGCTTTTTTCACCACCACTAAGAACATTTAAACTCTTAAAAACATCATCTCCCCTAAACAGGAAAGATCCTAACATATCGCGAACTTTTGGAACTAATTCAGTTGGTGCCTGACTTTCTATGTAATCCAGAATGCTTTCTGAACCTTTAATCGTTTCTGCATTATCCTGGCTAAAGTATCCGATTTTTACGCCACTACCAAGAATAATCTCTCCGCTGCTTACCGAATCCACTCCTGCAAGCATTCTTAACAATGTAGATTTTCCGGCGCCGTTACATCCTGCAACAACGAGCATTTCACCATTTTCTACAGTCAAATCCAGATTATCGATTACGTTTTTTTGACCATCGTATGTTTTAGAAAGGCCTTTTGTGCGTAAAACAAGGTTTCCGGCATGTGGAGCAGGCGGAAACTTAAAATGAATCTTTTTTAAGCTTTCAGGGATTTCTATTCTCTGAGCCAAAATCTTATCCAGCTGCTTTTGCCGTTCCTGTGCCTGCGCCGCCTTGGTAGCCTGTACCCCAAATCGTCTTATAAAATCCTGAAGTTTTTCTATTTCGTCGGTTTGCTTTTCGTATTCTGCAATAAGAGTTTTTAGTTCTACCTCTCTTATCTGCTCGTAATGACTAAAGTTTCCTTTATAACGCTTAAGGTCACCACCAAAAAGTTCATAAACTTCGTTAACTGTAACATCCAGAAAATAACGGTCGTGACTAACCAGTAAAAAAGCTCCCTTATAATTCTGAAGGAAGGTCTCAAGCCAGGCTCTTGCTTCGATATCAAGGTAGTTTGTAGGTTCGTCCAGTAAGAGAATATCTGGATTTTGCATAAGACTCTTAGCAAGTGCAATTCGCATCTGCCAACCGCCACTAAATTCTTCTGTCTGTCGATTTAAGTCTTCGTGACTAAAGCCCAGCCCCAGCAAAACGCTTTCTGCAGTAGCTTCTCTTCGGTGCCAGCCGCTTTCTTCAAGTTTAGAAATTAATTCACTTTGTTTAATCAGAAGAGCATCAGTGTTTCCGGTGCCCGCTTTTAACTGATCACCTATTTTATCAATTTCTTTTTGAATCTCGTATCCAAAATCAAAGGCCCTGTCTGCTTCCTGCTTTAAGGTGCAGCCGTGATGTGTTAACCCGCTCTGTGGAAGGTAAGCGATTCTTGTTTCTTTCTGGCAGATTCTTGAACCGCTGTCAGGATTAACAAGTCCCGCCATGACTTTAATTAAAGTTGATTTTCCGGCACCATTAGCCCCTGTTAAAGCTGCCTTTGTACCGGTCATTAAATTAACGCTTACATTTTTAAGAATATCGCGGTCGCCAAATGCCAATGATACCTGACTAAACTGAACAAATGCCATTCTTTCCGCCTGACTACTCTACTTTAGAAAAGAACAATACAAGTGGACTCATTCCTCTTTCTCGGATTGTGCCGTTGTCCATTGTAGCTCCAGTTGCATCTTCTAAGCGCAAGCCATTTGCTTCCATTTTGTATAAGAAGTTGATTTCTTTATTGTAACCGTCAAACTTAAAAGTAAGAACACCATCGTAGGAATTCTGCAGATTTTTAATAAGAAAGTATTTAATCTGTGCATTACCCTTGTTGCTAACATTCTGGCTGATGATTCCTGAAGAAGACAGAAGACTTTTGTTGTTCCATGTAAAGCCGTGATCTTCAGAAAGTGTTAACGTTCCGTAACTGTCACTCTTAAATGCTGGTCCGAACATGTATATCTGTTCGTATTCTTTTTCTCTGCGCTGAATTTCCTGTGCAATCAACTCATTAATATCCTGAGAAATTGTAACAAGATTAAAGTCTTCTGGTTTTCCGCTAGGACCGGTGTAGCGAACAACAATATAGTTGTCGCGTCTAACAGTTACTATGATAGGAATTTCTGTAAGAGTATACGCATTAGCACCAGAGCTTACGGCTCCCTTATAATCCCATGAACGATTAACACCTTCCATACTGAAATACAGTTTTTTGTTTTCAGTATCAAGCTGGAAGTAGTAAGACAAATTGAACTTAGAAGGATCAATTCTACCGCTTTCAATCATATTTCTGTAAGTATCAGGATACCAGCGGTTTGCTAAAAGGGAATCAAAATCGGAGTTGTCATTTTTCTGTTCAACAACTTCGGTACCACCAACTCTCTGCCCCGTAATATCTGTCTCAAATAATCTGAGGTTATAACTAAAACAACATCCCTGAGTTCCGTCTGTTGTCAAAACTCTAAACCATTTTCCTTCCAGAGGTTTACCACCGGTCATAGGCGGTTGACCGTTTATTTCATATAAAACCTTGATAACTTCATCTTTTTTTAGACGATAAACCTGTTTTGCTGTGTTAACAGGTTCAGCACGCATAGGAAGGCCGTTCATCGCAACGGTTGCATACTGATGTCTATATGTGTTGTATTTTGTTGCTGCTAATTTTTTTGCTTTTCCTTTTGAAACAGGTTCCGAGATTTGCCACAAAGAAACTTCGGCTTTGCCATCTCTGGTACCGATTACGTATTGCTGGGTGATATTAGAGCGAATATAAACAGGAACTACATCGCCGTCCTGTAAATTGTATTCTGGAAGGTTCCACAGCACAATGCCGTATCCCTTAATTTTCTGACAAGAAGTAAAAAGCCCTATAAACAGAGCACAAATAAAAACAAAACCTGATTTTAATAATGACTTGTTCATAGGGCTATTCTAACAAAATTACAGACTTATAAAAAGACCTGTACTTGTTTATTACAGGGCAAACGCATCATATTTGACTTTGTATCAAAAATGGCGCGAAGGAGCAAACTGGCTTACAAAAACACTCGTTTTGTGCTGCCGCGTGAGCGGCGAATG
>CADBSK010000117.1 GCA_902797305.1 uncultured Spirochaetaceae bacterium
ATTACTTCCTTGTAATTTTTATCATTTTAGTTTGAAAACGCGGTGCATTTTCAAACTAAGATTCTCGCCATCCCTGGCTCGCCGCTATCGCGGTGTTTTAATAGGAGGAATCTATGAAATCAATAAAAAGGGGAAAAGGATTTTTTATGGCTGCTCTTTTGCTTTCTTTTGTGTTACCTCTTAGTGCAGAATCAAAAACCAACGATTATATGCTTGCAGAAAAAATCGAAGATGGAGCAATTCTTCATACCTGGTGCTGGTCATTTAAAACCATCACAAAAAATATGAGTGAAATTGCTGCAGCTGGCTTTAGTGCGATTCAAACTTCTCCAATCAGTCAGTGTTTAGTAGGAGAAGATGGTGGACTTGAAATATTTGGACATGGTAAATGGTACTATCACTATCAGCCAACTAAATATGTTATAGGTAATTATCAGCTGGGAACTGAAAAAGATTTTATTGCAATGTGCGAACAGGCACATAAATACGGAATTAAGGTAATAGTTGATACTGTTATTAATCATTGTACTGCTACTTATAATGCAATCGACGGTGAATTGCGCAATATGGAAGGAGGAGGATTTCATCCTCAGAATGGTGGATGGTCTGAAGTAGACCGATATGAAGAAACTCAATTTGCTTTGTCAGGCCTTTGGGATTTGAATACACAGAATCCAAAAATTCAGAATCATGTTTTAACTTTCTTAAAACGATGTGTAAAAGATGGAGCTGATGGTTTTAGATACGACGCTGCAAAATTGATTGAACTTCCAGATGATGTTTCTGCAAAGTATGGAGATAAGTTTGCGAGCAATTTCTGGCCTACAGTTTTAAACAATGGTGCTGCTTTTCAATATGGCGAAGTATTACAGGAAGGCGGAAAGATTTTCTATTCTTCTGACATGAAAAGCGGTTATGATGATTCTCTTTCTTCAAGACTTGCCGCATATCACAAATATATGAAGACAACCAACTCGATGTATGGTTTTAGAATCAGGGATGCTGCTTCTCATAACAATTTTAATGCTGATTTTGTTTCTGACAATGTACTTCCAAAAGGAGCATCAAGTAAGAATGTAGTTACCTGGGTAGAAAGTCACGATAATTATTGTAATGATGCAAGTTATAAAGAATTAAATCCTGAACAGGTAATCAGGGCCTGGGCTGTAATTGCCAGTAGAAAAAATGGAACTCCTTTGTTCTTTGACAGACCAAAAGGTTCTACAGAAAACTCTCCTTGGGGTGAAAATATTCTTGGTAATGCAGGAAGTAATATGTTCAAAGATCCTCAGGTTGTAGAAGTTAATTTCTTTAGAAATGCAATGGCAGGTTCAGAAGAAGCTTTGTCTAATCCCACAAAAGAGGATGAAGTTTTGTTTATAGAAAGAGGAAACAATGGGCTTGTGATTGTTAATTCTTCTTCAAAAAGCAAGAACTTTGAGGGGGTAGCAGTAAAACTTCTTTCGGACGGCGAATATAACGAACAGGTTAGAGGTGGTAAGTTTATTGTTAAAGATGGAAAACTTTCTGGTACAGTTCCTCCTGAATCTGTTTCTGTTGTATATAACAAAACAGGAAAGACTGTAGAGTTTGAATCAGCAATTGAAGCATCAGTTCCAAGCGGATATTTTTTGGATGATGAGTTCAGCTTCTATGTTTCTACACGAAGTGTAACCGACGCTACATGTGCAATTGAAAAAAATGCTCCATTTGCAATTAAAGACGGTCAGGTTATTACAATTGGAAAAGATGTTCCATACGGAAAAACAATTCAGGTTACATTAAATTGTAAAGATAAAAGTGAACGCAAATTAACAAAAAAATATTCATACAGAAAGTCCCTGTACAAAAAGGATACAGTTGTCTATCTGGATGTTAAGAGTATGGGCAAAGAGTGGGGTACTCAAAAAGTTTGCGTATACATTTACAATGAAGATGGAAGCAAAGCAAATGCAAGCTGGCCTGGAGTAAAGATGGAAGAAGTTTCTGAAGGCATTTACAAATATGTTCTTCCTTATGAACTTGAGTCTCAGAAAACTTATGTAATCTTTAACAATGGAGGCGGTGGAGAAGGTAACCAGTATCCTAATGGTGCCGGCCTTGAAATGTTCAAAGGTACCAAAATGATACTGGATGCAAATAAGAGATGGAACGCTTACAAATAAGATTTAACTATTAGGTCAAATGTCGAGTTTATTCCAAAGTTATAAAAATTGTCATAAGGAAGCAGAACGATGATTAAAAACACTCTGTTTGTGGAGGGCGCGAAAGCGACCGTTTGATAATCCTAACCACAAACAGCGTGTAGTGCGCTGGCGCACGGTTTTACATCATCGTTATGCAACTAAAAGACAATTTTTGATGAATTCATAATAACTTGTCATTTAACCTCTTACTTATTTTGTAAGGTTTACTAACCAGCGTTCTTTTTTGAGCCAGAAGTGTGCAATCGTTGATTTAGGCACGTCGCTTATTTTAACGATTGCATACATTATTACAGGATTGAAGGAGGTAAAGAAGGTTAGTAGAACCATTCCTGAGATAAAAAGGACATTACCAACGGTATCACAGATAACGCCCATGGTGGTGTCTCCGCCGGTCCTGCTGATGGAATACTGTGCATTTAAAAATGCCCACAGGGGCATGTATATAGCGGCTACAATAATCAGGCCTTTGCTTATTTTCTGCGCTTCTATGGTTAAATTAGAAAATACTATAGGAACTAAAAAAGTTGTTAAAAGTCCAATTAAAAGAAAGATTGTGCCAAATACAACAGAACCACTTAAAAACCATCGCTTATAAGATTTTGCTTCTTCGAGATTTCCAGCGCCTAATTCCTGACCGAGAATTACAGTTACACTTGTTACAATACCGCCCATTGCAATAAAGAAAAGATTTGCGATTGCAAAACCGCTTGCCATTCCACTTACAACTTCGGCACCGCCTCTGGTGTTATAAAGAGCATTTGAAAGTGTTTCGCTTAGAGCCCAGAAAAGTTCTGAATATAAAATCATGCCGCTTTTGAGAAAGATTTTTTTGAATAAATCAATTTTTATTTTGAATATATCGATGATGTTAAACAAAAAAGGAGTTTTTTTAATGATTATGTAACTTATAAACAGGATTAATTCTACAAAGCGGGCGATTACAGTAGCGTATCCGGCTCCGATGACTTCTAGTCTTGGGCAACCAAAATGACCGTATATTAAAACCCAGTTGAAAAAAGTGTTTGTAAGAGTTGCAATAACGCTGATTATAAGTGGAGCTTTTACAGATTCAATTTCTCTAAGTGAAGAGGCAATACTCTGGCTTATTACCATAAAAATCCAGCTTAAAGAAACTGCTTTGCTGTATGCCTGACACTGATCTAGAATTGCCTGTGCATCAGCATTTTTAGTAACCATTAGATTAAATAGGGAGCGTGGTGCATAAAAACAAACTACAGAGAAAGCGAGTCCTAAAATTCCTGTAATTAAAACTTTAAATTTGAAGGATTGTCTCATTCCTTCTTTATCATTTGCGCCCTTAAACTGACTCATAAATATTCCGGCGCTGGCACAGAGTGTGTTTATTACAATCAGAAAGTTAAAAAATATCTGTCCGGCAACATTTACGCCACTCATTTTTATGTCGCCAAGGCCTGCAACCATAAAATTATCGATTAATGAAACAAAATTTTGTATCAATTGTTGTGTCATTACTGGAAGTGCAATCTTTAATGCTCTGCTATAAAATGGCCAGGATGCAAATAATGATCTAGAGGAATAATTATTCATAAAGTCTCCTTGGTTTATACTAGTTTTATTTAAAATAAATGTCTAGTAGTACATTATGAACGACTACTTTAGTTTTTGTTTTTAAATAAAAAAAACACCGGATCAGTACCTTGAGGAGCGTGTACTTTTTTTTGATCCGGTGCATAAAAGCGGGAACTTTTTATATATGAGACTTACACACGGTGTTGGACAAGACACCGTAAAATGACCTGATTAAATTTTGCTTCCAAGGGCCTCGCACTCAGAAAGACCTGCATCATCTGGAGTCAGACAGCATTTAAGACCTTCACCGTTTATTACAGTTGCACCTGCATTAGAAAGTCTTGCTGCCCAGTCTCTGAGCCATTGACCATCACCCCAGTCGTAAGAACCGAAAATTGCAACTTTTTTTCCGTTTAAGGCACTCTCGTTTGATGAATAAAAGTCTTCCATGGAATCTTCAAGAACTTCGTCTCCCATAGCTGGGCTTCCAAGGTATACTACATCTGCATCAGAAAGTTCACTTACATCAGCATTTTCTGCAGTTGATTCATAAACTGCAGCTCCTGATTCCTTTGCACCTTTTACAATAGCCTTTGCCATTGCTTCTGTGTTACCTGTTGTTGAAGCGTAAATAACGACCTTTTTCATTTCTGACCTCTTAGTTGTTTTTTATATAAAAGAGCGGTATCAGGAACAGTTATGCCTTTCTTCCATAGTGAACGGCAAAACTCACTGCACTGCTTATATTTATTCATTAGGGAGATGGCCTTTTCCGGGTTAGAATAGACCTTCCAGATTCCGCAGAACCGGTAGTTTTCTCCGCAATTTTTTTCGAATTGAATCACATCTTCCAGTGGGTAACCCAAAAAGATTCCAACCTCATTTGGGAAACTTTCGTCGCTCATTAATCTGAACTGCAGCTCGGAAAGAATTGAATCAACTCCGTTGTATACAGGATAACCCTTGCTATATAAATAGCTTTGGATTTTACAATTGGAACAGAGGTCTTTTACCATCTTTATGTTATAAACATAAAAAAGTATACGGCCGCTGCCTTTTTGTATAGGAAGAATATATATTCCTTGATTTTTAAGGGCAGTATTCCATTCCGTTAGTTTATGACTTCCACAATTGTAGGCCTCTGTGCTCATACTGAACATGTTTGATGGCTTAATGCCACATAGTGCAGGAGAAGCAAGGTTTATAACTGTTTCATCAAAACTCATAATCTTAACCTATATAAGTTAGCAAGTGCTAACTACATTTATATTTATACAGTAAAACAAATTTAATGTCAATAAGTTAGCATAAACTAACTTAATAATTTTAAAATTTATACGTCGAGTCAAGGCACGCGTACGCAGGGCAACCGCATTATAAACTGTTCTGCCTACAAAAATGGCTCCCAGTCGCAAAAACGGCTTATCAAAACCGCAAACTAGTTTGC
>CADBSK010000118.1 GCA_902797305.1 uncultured Spirochaetaceae bacterium
GTCCATTCGGATGTCGTGGACATGAAAGATTTGTCAGTGTAGAAACCGAATTTGTTTTGTAGCCGCAATAAGCACAATAAACGTTTGCCATAGTTTTTGTATCTCCTTATACTCCTAAAATTCTTTTAAATGAAGAATTAACAGTATCACAATCTATTTCTTTTGTAATATCATCTTCTCCATAATTATTAATAAAATCTAATAAATAATTTTTTGATTCTAATAAATCATTTAAATTACCTTCCGTAAGTGCTGGTTTAAAATAATTAATAATTGCTAAATACTTACCAACGTCTGAAATAACGTTATCTATTATGTCTTTTGCTGGTAAGTCCAATCCCAGTGCATTTATAACCATCATTTCAAATGAATCGACTAAATTATCAACTTTAGTACCTTCGAAGATTTCTTCCCATAGTTTATCATCCTCATTTTTAATTTCGTTAATTATATCTTCAAATGATTCACCTTGCTGTATCCTTAATGCATATTCATTTTCATTACTAGAAGCAAGAGATAACCAGTGATTTGATTCGTCCTTATTTTTTTGATTATGATATGCTAAAGCAAGATAGAATTCTAATTCTGATTTTTTGTAAGATTTTTCATCGTTAATTTGTTCTATTGCATGATTAAGATATTCTATAGCTTGTTCGTTATTCTTGGCCACTCCTTTTTCTTCAAGAAAACTTAAAGCTAAATCTTCATAATATTCAGTTTTTCCCATCATAATTCCTAACTGATAAGTAAAAACTTTCATTTGCTCAAAAAAGTTTCGATATAATCTTTCATATTGTTGCTGAAAACCTTGAATTAATTCAGCCTTCTGTTTATCTTTATCGATGCTATTCCAAATTAATCCAATAACAGCAACTGACAAAGCTACGACGGGCATTGCTGCAATAGCTAAAAGTGCTGTTCCTCCTGTAAATAATGCATTCTTTAATGTATTATCAGACATTATATTGGAATCAAGTGCTTTTATTTTTGATTTTAATTTTGCTGATGTTTGAGAAATAGTTTTTGCATCTATTACTAAGTTCAACATATTATAAACACTCTGTACCTCAGTAAAAAGCAATGTTTTCTTTTTCTCAATTTCCTTAACTATTTGGTTTATCTTTTGTTTTATGCTTGTATTTAATTCTTTTAATACATCATCTTTACTTTTATCCAGAAGACCTATTTTTTGATTAATTATCCAATATATTGTTTCACTGGCAAAAGAAGAAAGTTCAGAAAAAGCAGGGTTATATACTGCATCTGGTAATCGATTTAGTAAAGATTGTCCCCAACCATCAATAATTGCTTCAGATAATTCTTCTTTTCCTTCAAGATTACCAAAACGACCTTTTTTTGAGCAAACAGGGATATATTTGAAATCTACTTTATGTTCAAAATAATCATCTATTGCATTTCGTAAATTTACTAAATCATCATCAGTCGCTAAATCAGCTTTTGTAAAAGCCACAATAACTCCATAGCCTGCTTTTACAAGTTTTTTTAGCATCTCTAATTCAAGGTCTTGTACACGACCTCCATTTGCACCTATACAGTAAATAACTATGTGGTACCATTCTGAAATATCTTTTTCATAATTTGAATTCAATAAAGCTTCATCTATAATTTTGTACCATTCTTCTGCGTGAGTTGCTTCTAATCCTTCTGTATCAGCTACAAGAGTCTCTTGATTATTGATAGTTATAGGATATTTTATAATACCTCTTGTGAGTCCACCAGAAGCATTCGTTATACCAGATTCAGCAACAGTTTCTCCTGCAAGATAATTTACAAGAGCACTTTTTCCAACACCTGTTATTCCCATTATTAATATATTACAAGTCATTTTCTGCCTCACTATAATTATGCTAACGCGTCTGTTATAATTTTTGAAACATTTGGTTCCAAATTTTTAAGTTCTTCATTTAACTTTGCAGCAACATCATTAACATAATTACAAAGATTTTCTTTTTGAGTTTCTATACTCTTTTTCGAGAGCATATTAAAGAATTTTACTACTGTTGGAAGTATAAACAATCCCTGAATAAAATTTTTTATAACAAATAAAAGTGTACTTTCAGTATTGTTTAATATATCTGTATCAAACAATTTATCATTAACCTGGATATCAAATACTTTTTTTAAGGATGCATTTGCTTTATGACAACTTTCTATTGATTCTTTTAAAATAATTGGTAGTCTGTCATCTTGTATTTGCTGACAAGCAATTTTAGCATCTTCTGCTATTGTTTTATAAATATCCTTGTTATAGTCGCCGACACCTGATATTTTGTCACTTGTTTGGATGGAAGTTTTCCAATCATTTGCCCAATCATCAATTAACTCGCAGAGAGAATAAATGACGTGTTTAGGCATACGATCTATGATTGTATCCTTCCAACCTTCCAAAATTGCATTTTGTACTTCTTCTTTTCCAAATTGATGTGATGTACCACTGCGAGTTACCTTTTCTTCAGAGCAAGTCGCTACTACTTTCAATAGCCCTTGTTTTTCAGCTGTAACAGCACCTTTTATTTCTTGTAAGATAACATCTTTCATTTTCTTTTCGTCATCTTCATCGATTTGGTCTGCTTTTGTTAGAACTATAGTTAAATGATAACCTTCACCAAGAAACTTTCTGATTATTTCAGAATCAACATCTTCAACTCGTCCTCCACCTGCTTGTATACAATAGATAACCGAATGAAACCAATCTTCCATTGATTTTTGAACACCGTGTTCTTGTAGAGAATCTTCAATAAGCTTATTCCATCTATCAACTTTTCCAGCTTCTATTCCCCAGGAATCAAATATCTTAACATCCTGATTATTTATAGATACTTTATATTCATATAAACCTTCTTCAGTAACAGGTTTTCCTGCTCCAGCTTTTGCAAGGTTTTGACCACATAAATAATTAAGTAATGAACTTTTTCCAGTTCCTGTTTTCCCCATTATGAGGACATTGCACATGAAGTCTTCCATAATTTATTTTAAATCCTCGTATTTATAGTCTTCAGAATTATTCTTTCCTTGTGAAATCCAAGTTTTTGCCAGTGTAATTATTTCATTACCAAAATTACCCATTAATGAATCAACTTTTGAAGTATCTCCCGATAATTTTGCCTTGCATATTGTACAAGCGACAGCAGAAGTTGCT
Organism: uncultured Spirochaetaceae bacterium; assembly: GCA_902797305.1. GTDB lineage: Bacteria > Spirochaetota > Spirochaetia > Treponematales > Treponemataceae > Treponema_D. The sequence goes on from CADBSK010000118.1 coordinate 3,161, forward strand.
TCACCAAAAGCCCCTGTTACAGCAGCTCCAACAGCTCCTGAAATCATTCCTCCTACTAAAGTTCCAACACCAGGAATCATCTTAAGAA
>CADBSK010000119.1 GCA_902797305.1 uncultured Spirochaetaceae bacterium
AGCGTGTAGCTGTAGGTCGTGCAATCGTTCGTGAACCAAAAGTATTCTTGTTCGATGAACCACTTTCTAACCTCGATGCAAAGCTTCGTGTAACAATGCGTGCAGAAATCGCTGCTCTTCATAACACACAGCAGAAGACTATGATTTATGTAACTCATGACCAGACTGAAGCTATGACTCTTGGTACAAAAATCGTTGTAATGAAAGACGGTTTTGTACAGCAGATTGGTGCTCCATTGTACTTGTACAATAACCCAATCAATAAGTTCGTTGCAGGCTTTATTGGTACACCTCCAATGAACTTTATGACAGTTAAAGTTCTTGAACGCTCTGGAAAGATTGTTTGTGATGAAGGATCTTTCGAAATTACTCCTACAGACGCTCAGGCAGCTTGTCTTAAAGACTACGTAGGAAAAGAAGTTTCTTTTGGTATCCGTCCAGAAGACCTTTCTTATGTAGAAAAGCCACAGGGCAAAGACAACATGCAGATGAAGATTGTAAACAAGGAACCTCTTGGTGCTGAAACTCATCTTTATCTTGTATCTAACAAAGGCCAGCAGCTTATTGCAAAGACAACTGCAAATGCTGATTTCCGTCTTGGAGATACAATTAACGTTGTACCTACAATGGAAAAAGCAAAATTCTTTAGCATGGAAGAAGGCGAAAAGAATATTTGCGACACAATCGAAGTTAAATGGTAATTAATCCATAAATAACAAAAGGGCTGCCCTTCACACACATAGAGTTGAAGAGCAGCCCTTTTCTTTTTTTTAAAATATTAAATAACTTCAAACTTGCATTTTTGTGTTGTTATATCTATATCTGTAGCTTTGACAGTTAATTCTGCGTTTAACTCAAGGGAGTCGTATCCAGGTAAAGACATTTGCATAGCAAGACTTGGAATCATCATAAGGGCTTCTCCGTCCTTGTGATCGATACAAACAGCGGTTCCCTGCCATTGGCGGTTTTGTAAGAGATATATAAGTTTCCAGTGTGTTTCGCTGTAACGGCTCGCTTTACGAGCGGCAACACTTGCTGCATCTCCCTGACTGATTCGTTCCAGCATGGTGTCCTTATCGATTAGTTTTTCGCCGCTAAGATAAGCTCTTAATTGCTGATGTGCAATTAAATCACTGTAGCGGCGCAAAGGACTTGTTACCTGACTGTATGTTGCAAGACCGAGTCCATGATGCATTCCTGGAGTAATTCCAACACTTCTTTTATGCATACATCGTAATAACTTGAACTGACCTGCAAGTCCTGGTACGTTTTCCTTTGGTAATTCAGGGGCTTCCTGGCTTACATAAGGGAAAGGAATATTGTGATTCATTGCAAAACGAGCAGCGCCTTCTCCGGCTAGCAGCATCATCTCGCATACCATAGAGTCTGCTTCATAGCGGATTAAAGGTCCTATTTCAACTTTTTTGGTTTCAGGATCTACGCGCATATGAATTTCTGGTAAGTCAATATTTGTTGCACCGCTCTTATTTCTTCTTTCTATGTTTTTTCGTGCAATTTCAAAAAGAGGAGCAAGTTCTGGGCTGTCTTTTTGTTCTGTTGCGTCTTTATATGTAAGGCGTTTTACATTGACAAAGGTTTTTAGCACTTCGCATTCCTGAACGGAATTGTCTTCGTTTAATAAAATTCTAAAAGAAAGTGCTCTGGAGTGTTCTTTGATTCCAAGTGCATATTCTTCAAAACAGGTCTCAGAAAGCATCCTGACAGCGCCCTCAGGAAGATAGAGTGTTGTTCCTTTATTACGGGCAACCTTGTCGATTGAAGAATCTGGTTTTACAAAACTAGCTGGATCTGCAATATGGACCCACAAGTACTTTCCGTCAAAGGCAACTGCATCGTCCGGGTCGGTTGACCACTCGTTATCGATTGCGTATGCATAGCCAGGTACTTCTACTCGTTCTTCTTCTGGCGGAAGACCTAAACCTTCCTGAGCACTGTTCATGCTAAGCCCATAACGGGTAGGGTAAGGATTTTTAGTGATGTCCCAGATGCCTGTTTCAAGCAAAAGCTGGTGTGCTTTTTCTGGGGTCTGGGTAACGCCGGCTTCCTGCATAACCTTAGATTTTTCTGTTTTGCAAAGAGCAACGTTTTCTACTTCATTCATAAAGCGTGCATCATCAGGAAGGTTTAATTTGCGTTCCTTTAGTCGCTTAATAAATGCGTCATGAATTTCCTGTTCGTGTTCTTTTTCGTACTGTTTTTGCTTGATTGCTTCGATTTGTTCGTTAGTGCGTGGTATAAACTGGATTTTTCCATTAGCAAGTTCTTTTTCATCAAGGGTAAAAAGAAGTCCTTCCTGCAAGGTATTGTAGATGAACCAGCTCTCAGTAGGTTTTATACTAGAGCGAATAATTTCTTGAAGTTCAGAAAAAGAAATTGGTGCAGTTGCAGTAGATTCATCACTGATAAGCAGTTCATATGCTTCTTGAATTTGAGAAGAAATATTCTGATCTGTGTATGAGAGAGCTTCCTGTAAAGAGGATGCTGGTTCTGAAGACAGGAGTATAATGTCTTTTTCTCGTACTTTTAAGTCTGCATAGGTTGGCTTTTTACCGCCGGGAGTGCCCCCGTTGGTCATAAATTGAATACATATTTTATCGCCATCTAAGCCAGTAACGATTGCCAGAAATTTTTTATAAAGAACAAGAGCGTTTTTGTTAAACATACTTTAAATATATATTAAATCCCTTATGTTTGAAAAGGGATTTTATAATGCCTTTGACCTATGTGCTTTTACCTGAGTGATGAAGAGTGCTTCAGGTTTGTAAAACATTGCATAAACCAATAAAAAAAAGTATATTTTCCTTATGATAGTAATGAAATTCGGCGGCTCTTCAGTTGCCAACGCAGAACGAATTAAGCATGTTGCTTCAATTATTAAAGCATACAAGGACAAGAGACCTGTTGTTGTTTTAAGTGCAATGGGAGACACAACAGATCATCTTTTGGAAGCTGCAGATTTGGCAGTTACAGGTACAGTTGATGTTAAAAATGTTGCTAAACTCCACGAGGATACTGCAGCAGAACTTGGTATTAATATTGACACCATTAAAGCTCTTTTAGATGAATTAAAGACTTTATTAACTGGTATTTCTATGCTTAAAGAAATCAGTAAGCGTAGTCGTGACTATCTTGTTTCTTTTGGTGAAAGAATGTCTGTTCGCATGATGTCAGCATATCTTAAGAGCCAGGGAATTGACGCTCAGTTTTATGATGCATGGGATGTTGGTTTTGTAAGTGATTCAAATTACATGAGTGCTGAACTTTTAGACGAAGTATGGCAGACAATCCCTCAGTATTTAACTGCATATAAAGAAGGAAAAGATAATGCAATTCCTATCGTAACAGGATTTATTGCAAAAGATAAAAACGGAACTATTACAACTTTAGGTCGTGGTGGTTCTGACCTTACAGCAACCATGATTGGTGCTGCCATGAAGGCTGAAGAAGTTCAGACCTGGAAGGACGTAGACGGTATTCTTACCACTGATCCACGTGTTGTAAAAGAAGCAAAACCTGTTCCTGAAGTTACTTATGAAGAAGCTCAGGAACTTGCAATGTTCGGTTCTCAGGTTCTTCATCCTCGTTCAATGGTTCCTGTTAGAAAAAGCGGGACTCCTGTTCGCGTAAAGAATTCTTATAACATTCAGAGCCAGGGAACAATAATCGTAGAAAATCACACAGGAAAAGTTCCTCCTGTATGTGCTATCACATCTGTTAAACACGTACAGCTTATCGATATGGTTTCTAACCGTATGCTTGGTGCAGCTGGATTTTTGGCTCACATTTTTAACAATTTCCTGAAATGGGGAATCAGTATTGATGTTATCGCAACTTCAGAAGTTTCTGTTTCTTGTACAGTAAGCGGAAAAGAAAAGCTTGAAGGCCTTGTTCAAGATTTGAGCAAAGCATGCGATGTTTCTGTAAGAAAAGATCGTGCAATCGTTACAGTTATCTGTGATGTAGAACATTCTTCTGCAATTTTGGCAAGCGGCTTTAAGGCTTTAAGTGACGAAGGAATCAATGTACAGATGATCAGCCAGGGAGCTTCTAAAGTAAATATCAGTGTTATTGTAAACGACGACGAAGCTGACAGAACTGTAAAAGTTTTACATAAAGCCTTTTTTGGGTAAGGGAAAAATATGAAAATTGCATTAGTTGGATATGGAAAAATGGGGCACATGATTGAAGAATGTGCTAAGAGTCTTGGACATGAAGTTGTTGCCACAGTTGATGTAATTGCAGAAGACGCAAGTTGCAAGGTTCCTTCTGGAGACGGAGAAGCTGTTGCTCGTGCTGTAAAAGCAAGTGGGGCAGAAGGAGTAATTGAATTTAGTCATCCAACTGCAGTTATGGGAAATATCAAGGCTCTTTTACCTTTAGGACTTCCTCTTGTTGTAGGAACAACTGGCTGGAACGATAAACACGAAGAAGTAAATCAGCTTGCTGCTGACTGTGGTGGAGTTATTATGACTTCTTCAAATTTCTCTATTGGCGTAAATATGCTTTATAAGATTATTGCAGAAGCTGTAAAAATTATGGAAGACTATCCTGAATACGATATTGCTACCTGGGAAGCTCACCATAATCAAAAGGCTGACAGCCCGTCTGGAACAGCATTGACAATTGCGCAGACTATTCTTGAAAATACAAAAAAGAAAGACGAAATCGTAACAGATGCTTTTCACGAACGACCAAAAGCAAATCAGCTGCATGTTTCTTCTACAAGATGTGGTTCTATTCCAGGAACTCATACAGTTTTCTTTGACAGCAAGGCTGATACAATTGAGATTACACACCGTGCCCGAAGCCGCGAAGGTTTTGCCATGGGTGCAGTTCATGCATTGGAACGTCTTAGTTCTGCCGTAAAGACCGGAAAACTTGTAAAAGGTAAATTATACGGAATGCAGGATTTGTTCTAAAATATAATTTTGGACTAAAAAAAGGCTGTCAGATTACTTTGAAGAATTTAGCTTCAATAAAATCTGACAGCCTTTTTTTATTAATAGTTTTCTTTTATATTCCAATGCTCATTAGAATTGAACCTGCAGCAAGTAATAATTGGGATATTGGATAAATAATCATTACTATAAACTGATTGTTTGGCAAAGGATGACCTGTAAATTCTTTTGCAAGAACTATGTCAGAAGCGAGAAGTGTTGCTATACCCAGGGTAAAACAAACTGAATATAGACCGCGGCTTCCAAGGAAAGTTATGGCACCCTCGTAGTTTACAAAGCAGGCAAAAGCAAAATAGGTGCCCATTCCGAGAATTACGATTAGTGGTTGTTTACCTAGAACAACTAGAATAATGAGTGCAAAAGCCAGTGCATAGAAAGCAAGGAAAATTAAAACTCCCCAGAATGGAATCGGATAAAGTTTTAGAGATGGATTTAACAAAATAAGAAAAGATACATTACTTGTTATAAATCCAAGAGCTCCGGTAATAAGTCTTACTTTATTTTCAGGCTTAAGCAAAAGAATATCTCCTGCAAAACTTCCACATAGTCCGATTGTAGTTAACAGCAATATGTTTTTTGAATCAGGCAATCTTTGTATAAGAAGCATTACAGAAGCCAAAATTAAACCAGCAACAATCATAGGTTTGGTTATTGCTTCCATTTTCTTGTTTTGATTCTTTAGGGCAACAAGCTGTAAAACATATGCTGCAATAAAGATTAAAACTCCCAAAATCGAAAAAATATTAAATATCATATTTTAATTATAGCATAGTTTTTTAAACTTACTATTTTTTTGATTTCTATATCTTATAAAGTTTTAATAACTAATTTTAATAGAATATTTTGGCGGAATTTATTGAAAATATCACTTTTTTGATTTAATATAAAAATGACATAAACTGTATATTTTGTAGATAAGTATATAAGTTTCCTTTGAGGAGGATTTATGACAATCTCTGAGATGCTGGGACAGAGCGGATTGCTCACTCTGCTTGGTATGTGTGTTGTATTTTCTTTCATCATCATTTTAATTTTATGTATGAAACTTCTTCAGGTTTTTGTGCATACTTTTAAACTTGATAAGGATGTTGGAAAAGTTCAAAAGAAGGTTAGTGCTGCTCCAAAAGCAGGGGCTGTACAGAATAAACCTGCAGTAGATCAAAAAGCTATTATTGCCGCAATTGCTGCTGCTATTCATGAAAAAGAATCTGTCTAATTTTAAGAGGTAAAATAAATGGCAAAAGTTGGAATTACCGAACTTGCAATCCGTGATGCTCATCAGAGTCTTCACGCTACTCGTATGACAACTGCAGATATGCTTCCAATCTGCGACAAACTTGATAAAGTTGGCTATAAATACATTGAAGGATGGGGTGGAGCAACTTACGACTCATGTATCCGTTTCCTAAACGAAGATCCATGGGATCGTCTTAGAAAGCTTCACGCAGCTCTTCCAAATAATAAAATCATGATGCTGCTTCGTGCTCAGAACCTTCTTGGTTACAAGCACTATGCTGAT
>CADBSK010000120.1 GCA_902797305.1 uncultured Spirochaetaceae bacterium
CTAGATTGGAAAAGGCGGCGAAGAAGAGTAAAAATTATGAGTTTAATTCATTGGAAGACTTTGAGAAATTATTAAAAAAGCATAAAGGGCAGTGTCTTTCCATAACAATCCCCAAAAATTCTAAACTACGTAATGTAAAAGAACTGGAAAAACTGTCTAATTGTATTTTTGATGACTCTTCAACAATTTTGAGAAAACTTTTTCCCAAAGACTCTATCTATTCGAATAAAAATATAGGATATAGTGAAAATAGTGTTCATGATGACTTGAACACAATACTGAATAAAATACCAGAAGTGGCAGAATCACCTATATGTGTGGATTGCATTATTCTTAATGATGCAGGAAAGAAGGATTATATTTTTATAATTTTCTGTGAAGGCTTGGAGATTCTCTTACAGCAGGAAAAAGAACGCGATGCGAATGAAACGGCAGGCTTTGGGCGTTTTACTGATGATGAATTGGTAGCAATGCGGACAGAGGCCGAGCGGGATGCAAATGAAAAAGCGGGTTTTGGTAGATTGACAGACAAAGAAGTGGAAGCAGAACGCCAGCAGAATGCTCGTGCAGGTCGTGGTCGGGTTACCAATGCAGAGATAAATAAGAACAAGCAATTGGTTAAGCAATATGTAAAGCAGGCAAAAGCCTATGAACAGAAAAAGCAGTGGGCTTTCGCACTTAACTCGTATTATGAAGCGATGGCTGTTAATACAGACGTTTCACTAAAAAAAGAAGCTGTAGAAGGTTATGTAGCCTTGGCTTCTTCAATTCTCAATGGAAACCCAGGACTTGGAAAATGTGACCCATTTTCTATGCCAGATGAATGGTTAAATCTTCTTGTTGACGCAGAGAAATGCGCATATACGTTTAATCTGATTTCTGTGAACTTTAAGCCTGGTAGACGATATGATTGTGGAGTAAAACTCAAGGAATTAAATTATAATAACAAGACGGCAACTTATACCGTTTCTGGGCGTTTAGGTTATTCTTATCATAGGAGGCTTGTTCTTGGTGTGATTCAAAAGGGATATGAAAAAGCATATCGCAATGAGTGGGATTTGCTACAGCCTGGCGTTTGGCCATTATTTTCTATAAGTGGTAATTATGCTTTTAATTATCCGTATGGACGATATTGGGTAGACAATACTGGTAAAAAAGTATCTTATGACTCTAATGCCGTTAAATGCATTACTAACGAGCGGTTCAATTATAATTCGTTTGAAATAAGAACTATTAACTTTGATGATTATCGTTGTTTTATTAATAATACTGATACTAAAGACTCGGATATTTGTCTTTTTGGCCTTGAATTTGCCTTTTTTGATGATAAGGGAAAACAAGTTTCAGAAGTGTATAAGATGGAGCCAAGTCGTATAGGCTACGATGGCTTTATGGAAGTTGATGTCAGTGGTATATCTCCAGAGACAATGAATTTGATTGAAAAGGGAAAGGCAAATCCTTGTGTTACCAGAGTTTATATAAAATATGGCTATGGGGAATATAAAACTGCCAGATATGATTATTATAATTCTTTCCGTAAAAGGAGGGAGATTAAGGAATATAATGCTCTTGTTCTGGATGTTGTAGGAGGAGAAGATGGTGGTTTAAAAGAGGATAAAGTGAACTATGATAAGATAGATGTATTTTTAAGAAAGCTAAAAGAGTTGAACCTTCCTCTTGAAAAGGCAGATTCAGCATATAATGTAAACAATGCTTTTGAAGCCTTCCACTTTTCTGATTCTATATTTCCTTTGTTAAAAACTGATGTAGAGTGGAAAGAATAAAAAACAAACGAGCCAGTTCTAATTCCTGTTGGTTTTTAAGCTGGCTCATAAGGAGTTTGCATGAATTGTAATGATGTAATGAGCATAGTCCAAACTGTTTGCGCGTTAGCGAGTGTAATTTTGGCTTATTTAATTCCAGAACGAATAAAGTGGGCTCAAAGCTATGAAAATCTTGGTAGTGACTACAGAAGCTACGATTATGCTGCCGCAGTACAGGGAATAGTTGAATTCTATGTTGTTGAATGCAAAAGTGATGCAAGCAAAATACGTGACATGTATGAAAAGCGGTTCTTAAAAGAGATTTATGGAGCTGAGCTTTCAAAAAAACAGAAAAGTAATGAAGAAATATTTGAGGATATCAAAAAGAGGAAAAGTTTGAATTTGTCAAAAGAAGATTATTCGATGGACAATAATAAAATTTTGCATTTTCAGAGAAGGCTTCTGGCACAGTTCTTTTGCGACTTGGATGTTTGTGCACGGCACTTTTTCATAGGAAAGAGGCGTGTTCAAAAAGATTACACAAGCCGTGAAGCTGATACAATAAAAATCTTGATCCTGATTGGAGAAGCAATTTCAGCGAGTCCTATTCTGATGAAAGAACTTTCTTGTAACGAGGTTATTCGTTTGCCAGAACATTACAAAGGAATGAATAAATATTTAAGCCACATATATTCGATTCTAAAAAACGCAAAAAGGTATATGGAGGTGTGATGATGAAAAGGTTTATATATGGATTTTCGATAGCCTTGTTGATGCTTTTTTTTGCCATGTTTTTCATGTTCTTCTTTGTTGATACAAAAATAGCTGTTTGTGAGAAGATCTGCTTGATAATCGTAACAGGTATTCTGTTTCTGGCATGTGTTATATGTGGTGCGGTTCTTGTGTACAAACAAAATACCGGTTTTTGGAAGGAGAAATTTGAGTTGTTAAAAGATTCAAAAGATGAAATTATGAAGATATACCCTTCTCCACGACTTGAATTAAATGAAAAAGAATCGTCAGTGATAAAAAAAGAAATTAACGATATATTCAAAACTTTTTGTAATGCTTTGATAGAAATTTAAGCAATGTCAGGAGAAAAATATATGGACATAACTGCAGAGTCTGTAAAATCAATTCTAAAGAAAGAAGGTTTGGAAAAAAAATATATTGCACTATTTGAAGGAATTTAGTTTTGGGATGTGGTGTTGTTTTCAACGATAATAGAAGAAGATTATGCAGAAATAGGTATGGTGGTTGTTGGAGATAGAAAAAATCAATGGTGGCGAAAAGACGGCGACGCCATTAGTGGACGGTATAAAAGGATTTTTAAATTCCTTTGAGGAGAAATAGAATGACAAGAAAAAGGATTGTTGTATCAAGCATAAATATATTTGTTTCATTGGGGATTATCTTTTCC
>CADBSK010000121.1 GCA_902797305.1 uncultured Spirochaetaceae bacterium
ACATCAGCATCTACTTTGCCAGAACTCTGCAAGCTTTGTGAGAATACCAGTAATAATAGTATGCGTAAGTGATGTTTTTCATTTGTTCTTAATGTACTGATGCGTAGAAACTTTGTCAAGTGGTCCTAACAGTTTATAATAGCTGATAAATCAGCCGGACTTACATTTTAAACCCCATGTGTGATTCTTCTACCTGATATTTACTGAATTTGTTAATAAGTTTCTGTCTTTCAGAATCGCTGGGTTCAAAATCAGCAAAATACTTGTCATCTCTAAATCTTAATGTCATTTTTGCTATTTCAGATAAAACGTTATCAACCTCACGCGGATGATTATGACTGCATTTTGCAATAAGATTTCTGGTTTGCTTTATCAGCTTAGCTGGAACTAATTCTTTGTTAATGTTATTGATATTAATCCACTGTTCATATTGATTATCTAATACAACCGTTTTTAATTCCTCTTCGGTATATGGTCTGATTTTTATTTTGATAGGGAAGCGGCTGAGTACAAAGTCAGGGAGCTTAGTAATATCATTTGCAAGCGCAATATAATTAATATTCGAAGCGTCAACTTCTACTCCAAAAAAGTTATCCACAAAATGCTTCGCGTTATTCTTTTCAAGGATTTCTGCCAGAATACCTGATAAATCTGAATCATTCTTGTTGGTATAATTAGCTTTATCAATTTCATCAAGAATAACCAGAGGGTTCATAACAGGCCCATCTCCATTGGAGAACATAGATTTTAATATTGAACCGCAATCACTTTCTGTATATCCCTTATCATTACCACCAAGAGTAAAAGCTACACTTCCGGTTCCCATTGAAATACGATAATAATGTTTATAAATATCACAGATTTTAAGGAGCAGCGAAGATTTTCCGCAGCCTGGTTCACTGTAAATAAGAATATTAGGAAGTTTTATGACTCTGCTGTTTTTTAAGCAAAGAAGTTCTTCATCAGGAACTATAACTTCACGTAAATCTTCGAAATTAGGATATGAATCAAATACATGATTCATTTCACTGATTAATTCAGGAGTGTATTCTACATTAACCTGATTTCCCTCGAGTTGATTTTTTATCTCAAGAATTCTTCTTTCATTATCTTTGCTGAAATGAAGAGTTGGATAAAGAGCTGCAAATTTTTCTTTGTTGTAGGCTGTAAATTGTGGAGAGCAATCCTGTGGGCAATTGAGGGGAAGTTCCGGAATATATTCATGAGAAGCATTGATAAGGCAGGAATCTTCGGGTGTATCCTGAATTTCCTCATCACAAAAAACATCAGGAAAAATTTCTATTTCTTTTTTGCATAAGGGGCAGGCCAGGGCCAGATTGCTTTTCCAGGTTTCAATGATTTCTGTAATTATTTCATCAATTTTTGCATTTATATCATCTATATCATCACAGTAGACGGCATATTTTAACATTATATCCGAAATCAGTTGGTCTTGAATTATAGTGAATAAGTTTTTGGTATCTATAACTGTGTTTTGTATTAATGTTTGAAATAAATCTTCTTTTAGTAATGTACGCGTTTCTTCATGGCAGCCATCGCAAAGTATTTCAATCGATAAAGATTCTTCATTAATACTTTCCAAGCATAAATCGAATGTTTTTGACATATTCTCCTCCCTGTCAGCAGGTTACTGGCTTTATGAGATATTTATAAACCCAAAAATATTATTTTGTCAATGCAAAAATGATAAATATAAATATATAAATGGCATTATGAATAAATAAAACAAATAATTTGCATTTTATAAAAATCTATGTATAATATTAAATATGGATAATATAGAAATGCAGGCAGAAAAAATAATAAAAATTGTGCCTGAAATAAACTCACTTACAAAAACAGATTTGCAGAAATTGTTTAATTGCCTTGAAGAGAAAATTCTTTCTGATAAAGATAATAAAAGGCCTGTCAAACAATTAATATCAGATTATATAGAGCTGCTTGGGGAGGAAAATAAAGAGTCTGTTCGAACGACAATAGAGTCTTTTTTAGATTATCTGATGGGACTATATCATTCTGAAGAGTATTCGAAATTCGAAGATGCTTTAAATTATGATTATTGTCTTGATATTAATTCAAAAATAGTCGAACACTATGTTTCATATTTGTATTTGAATTTTAATCTTACGCAGAATTCTGTCAGATTTATAATATCGAAGCTAAGTAATTTTTATAAATATCTGGAAGATCAGAAGCAGCTGGGAACAAATAAAAATCCTTTCAGCAATATTAAAATCTCAAAGATCGATTACTCTTCTTCAAAGAAAGAAGATATTCCTGGCGAGCAGGAAATAGAGCTTATACTTAAGCAGTTACCTGTTCATCTTGCTGTAATAGTTGCTGTTTCAGCTGTTAAGGGATATTCACTGACAGATTTTTATCAGCTTAATTTCGGTTATGCAGAGTATATATTGCCAGACAAATCTTTATATGGTGCAGGCTTCTGTTACACGATGGATGATATGTGGGATAATATTCCAGAAGAAATAGATGAGCGTATTGTATGGAATGCTCTGGATTATCCACATTCAACTATTGAAGGACCTGGATATGGATTTTATGAAAATCAAAATTACCCTGAATGGTATAATCGGACATTAATAAATTTCTGGGTAGAGGAGATATGTCAGAAATCAGATGAACCATCCGGAGAATTATATTTCACAAACAATGGAGTTAATCTGCATTCATTGGAAAATGCAATTACAAAAAAAATTAAGGAATTAAATAAAGCTGGTTTAATTTCAAAAGCATATAGCTTAAAAAGTTTGAGATGGTATGCAGTTTCAAATATCTATAAAAGGACACATAATATTGAGACAATTCAGAAATTGCTTCATCATTCTTCGATAAATACTACCAGGCGCTTTTTACAGAATGCTGGAATAATAATATAAGGAGACAATAATGAAAAAAAATGAAGATTATGCCCGGCTGCTTACTAATTCATATAATTTAATTCTACATGGCGCACCGGGAACAGGAAAAACTTTTCTTGCTAAGAGGATTGCAGAAGAACTTGGATGCTCTGAAGAAGAAT
>CADBSK010000122.1 GCA_902797305.1 uncultured Spirochaetaceae bacterium
CACTGATAAAGGTAAAGAAATTTATAGAAATTATTGGCACGATATTGATGATGAATATGTACCAACTTTAGATGTTGATGAAGAAGGTTTTTGTAAATTTCAGTTGTGGGAATTTATGCGAATTTTTGGAGAGCATTTTTATATGGGTGGTGGCTTGCCATGCGAAACAAATGTAAAAATTCAGATAAGGGAGAAATAAAAAAGAAAAATTAATAAGAAATTTCATTTTTGTATTGATTTTAAAATGTGTAGTGGATATGATTTAGGAAATTATTTTTAAGGAGATATAAAGAAAGATATGGCTAAAGAAAAGAAAGAGGAAATGTTCACTAAAGAAAAAGTTGTGAGAGTCTATGGTAATCGTGAAGAGGACGTGGCTACGCTGAATTCTTGGTTTGAGAAAGGATATGAAATTATTCAAGTAATCAAGTTTAAGGAATTTGGTTGCGTGGACTATGTTTTGGGAAATGAGTTGATGTAAGATAATAGGAGATATAGAGATATGACGTTGGAAGAAAAGAAAAAGAAGTTAGCCGAGTTAAATAAAAAGTTTGAAAAATCTTATGGTGAAAAAGGACAAGTTAAAACCGCTAACAATCTTGATAAAGTACAATTCTATAGCACAGGTATTATGGGGATTGACCTTGCCTTAAATGGTGGCATTGCGATTGGTAGAGTGGCAGGAATCAGTGGAACTTTTTCGTCAGCCAAAACTAGTCTTGCGTTAATGACAATTGCTGAACAACAGAGAAAAGACCCTACATTCTATGCTTATTATTATGATGCAGAACAATCCCTTGATATAGAGTATGCTACTGCGTTGGGTGTTGATATGGAACGTCTTATTGTAGACCAAACTGAAATAGCAGAAGAAGGTTTGACTAAATTAAGAGATTCTATTAATAGCGGTATTTATGGTATTGCCGTTTTGGATTCTACCTCTGCACTCAATCCTTCTAAAAATATTGAAGAAGAAATTTCTTCAGTTAGTATGGCATTGGTGGCTCGCATATTATCAAATGCTTATCCTCAGTTGGCAGGTGCTTGTGCAAAAAATAATTGTGCTTTAATTGTTATAGAACAGATACGCAAAACACTGGTAACTTTAGGAAATCCTGAAATTGCTTCGAAGGGTGAAAGTGGAAAATTTACATTCTCACAACAAGTTATGATGCGTAGACAGACTAAAGTTGAAGAGGAAGATGGATTAGCAGTAAGTAATGAGGTTACATTTAAAGTAACAAAGAACAAAGTTGGTGTTCCTTATCGTAAATGTTCTGTAGTATGTCGCTACGGTGAAGGTATTGATAAAATTACCGACTTGGCTCGTGCTTCTGTTCAATTGGGAAGTGTAAGTAAAAGTGGTGCTTGGTTTTATTATCCAAATAAAGAATCTTGTACAGAAGACCATAAATGGCAAGGTGAGGAAGCGTTCTGTAAATATTTGAAATCCCATGAAGATTTTAAAGATAAATTATATGAAGAAACTTTGAATATTTATAAAAATGCCGATAAAAAGACTGTTATGCAAGATGAAGATAAGACTGATGAAATTAATGCTAAAAAGGCAGAACTTGAAGATTTAAAAGTAACATCGAACGATAATGATGTAATTTCACAAGATTCAGAAAACTAATTCTTGAATTAAAAAGAGGTTCTTAATCGAACCTCTTTTTTTATTACAATTCACAAATCAAATATCCACAATTCCAATATTTTGCAATTTTATTATTCCATAAAAATTCAGTCATGTTTTTGATATTCTCGTAATCAGCAATCCAACCTTTCTCATAGAAGAACTTCAATCCTTCTCCACTTTCAACCCAATCTCTATTCCAAAACTTATTTTTGAAAGCATATTCGTAAGTCGGCAAGACTTTTTCTTTAATCTCGAATCCCAATCTTTCGACATACCTTATGGGATAAACATCACGAATAAATTCAGCAGACACTTTCTTGAATTTCTTTTTCACCCAATCAAAAATAATCCTTTCCTCATCCCTAGACAAAATAACATAATTGTTTACGGAGTAGTTTATAATTTTATTCCCTTTCAAACTTACGAGTTGAATTAATTCATCATCTTGATATAATCCGAAACTTTTATCAAAATCATCAGAATTAAATATTGAATTTTCCTTGTGGAATTTCAAAGATTTTTCATATTCCAATTCTTTTATTTCATAATCAAATAACAAAGTGTTTGGTGGTAAAGTAAATCTGTTTATAAGACTGTTGATTTGAGGTGTTTTGCGATTTCGAATCCAATCTACATCTCTAATGTGTAAAACTTGAAGATTTATTTGTTCACCAAGTTCAGTTTTATAATAATTGTGATTCCACAACTTTAGAACTTTTTCATCATTATAATTATATGCTCTCATTAACATACCCTCCGAATGATAATAAATTCCATCAAATTCGATTGCTACCTTTTTAGAAGGAATTATGATATCTAATTCTAGTGGTCTGTTTGTGACTGGA
>CADBSK010000123.1 GCA_902797305.1 uncultured Spirochaetaceae bacterium
GGCAGCACAAAACGAGTGTTTTTGTAAGCCAGTTTGCTCCTTCGCGCCATTTTTGATACAAAGTCAAATATAATGCGTTTGCCCTGGTGTTATATTATTTTTGATATGGGCGTTTTGCGTGCTTAAAGGTAAAATCTGCCACAGCATATCTAGATACAAAGTGGCTTCCCAGATGCTGAAATTTCCACTTAAATCGCAAAATTGCTGTGTGTTTACCGTTTAATGCCCGTTTTAAGCAATGCTGTACTGTTTTAACGCTTGAAAAACCGTGTAATACTTCTTTTCTAGCGCCATTGCTAGCCACATTTGCAAATTCTGTACTGACACTTCCGGGGCACAGGGCGCATACATGGATTCCCCGTGGTTTTAATTCTGCTGCAAGGGCAAGTGTAAAACTTAGAACGTAAGCCTTTGTTGCCCCGTAAACGGCAAAATTTCCGAGGGGAGAGTAGGCGGCCATGCTTGCTGTATTTATGATGTAGGAATTTTCTGTAAGGTAAGGGAGGCTGTAGCCGCATATTCCGGTCAGGCTGGTACAGTTAAGATCGATCATTTCCATCTGCCGGTCAATAGGTGTTTCTTCAAAGGGACCGTATGTGCCAAATCCTGCATTGTTTATGAGAACGGTTATCTCAAGACCGCCTTCAGTTTCTTTTGATGTTTTATCAATTAGTTCTTTATAATTTTGAGCTCCCTGCTGTCCGCTTATATCCATCTGAACAACTACAGGCTCTGGAGCTCCTTCGATTTTTTTTATTTCAAGGGCTACCTGTTCAAGTTTTTCTTTGCGACGGGCAATTAACCAAATCTGGTCTATACAGAGATACTGGTAATTTTTACATAATTCAAGGGCAAAATCTTTTCCCATTCCGGAACTTGCTCCGGTGATAATTGCTATTTTCTTCATAATTTATAAGTTTATTCCAGTTTTATATCTTTGTCGATTCTAAACTGGTTTAATGCCAGGGCAACCGCATTATAAACTGTTCTGCCTACAAAAATGGCTCCCAGTCGCAAAAACGGCTTATCAAAACCGCAAACTAGTTTGCTCATTCGCGCCATTTTTGATACAAAGTCAAATATAATGCGTTTGCCCTGGCAAGAAGCAGACCTTAATCCAGGTGTCTAATGCAATTCTGGAATCTAAAAGATGAAGGTTGTTCCAAATTTTGTTCCAATGTAAATTCTGTTTTTATTATAGTCTGGGAAAATGTAGGCTTGAGCTCCAAGAGTAAGATAATTTGAAGTCTGATTAAGCAGCACCTTTATCGAAGCTCCTGATTCTATACATCTTATCCAGTCCGTTACAAAATTTATTTCAGGTGTATAAAAGAAACTGTCTAGAGAAGCATAAAAATCCAGATTTACATTTGATGTAGAAAAGATTGTTGCCGTAATTCCGTTTTGCCAGGTAAAGTCATTGCTTTTTAATGAGCCTGTCTGGGAACCGAGAATGTACTGGCTTGCAAAACCGAGATAAAATCTACGAGCTTCGATTCCCATTGCACCGGCAATTCCAAAACCGTATTCGTTGTTGCAGCCGTATGGAGGATGAATTGGATCAGTTGTAAAATTATACGAAATACTTGCACCGTAACAAAGTTTTGTCGTGTCAGACAGGTTTGAGTTTGTGCAGAACTTAAGGCTCGCCCCAATAATAACAGGTACTTCTTCCTGACCAAGATAGGTTTCAAGCATGGAAGAAAATTCACACCACGGAGAAAAAGCCCATGCAATTGAAAATTTTAATGGTAAAGAGTAAAAACCGTTTTGTTCAGAACTAAATGAAAACTCCGGTCCTACAGATAATGCAAGTTTAATTGTATCTCCGTTAAGAATTCTTGGAGTCAGAAGGGTTCCGATTCCGCTTCCAAATGCTGTAATGTCAGACAAAAGTGCTTTTATTGTTGAATCAATCTGAATTGTTGCAGAAAGCTTTTGATTTTGGGTCTCAAATGTGGCTGTGTATTTTCCGTCCGGCAAAATGGCTCCGTCGTAGGAACGGCCATCCCAGGTAAAATAATTGTCCCAGGTGCTAAAACTTGAAATTTGATTTGAGTAGACGGTTTGACCTTCCTTGTTAAAAATTGAAAGAGTTCCGCTGCCATTATTTGTTACTTTTACTGTTAGGGAGCAGTGACCAAGATTCGATTCGTAATTTGGGTTAAATGAACTGGAGGTAGTATAAAAAGCTGTAACAGCAAAGGGTTGTTCTTCCATATTAACAGAAAGAATCTTTGTAAAATGGGGGCTTATAAGAACCTCTGCACTGGCATCGTAATAACCGAATTTTCGGATTTTTATTCTGTGATATCCGACTTCGACTCTCATTATGTTTGAATTCTGAAGTGCCCCGTCAACATATATTAAACTTCCTGCAGGTGCGTTGTTTACAATAAGTCTTCCTGTAAGTTTGTGCATTTTAAGGGAATATACCCGCTGCTTTCCTTTTTGAACTCTTATTGTGTGATAAATTGGTTCGTAGCCTTTTTTTCGAATCTCTAAATCGTAGGTGCCAGTATAAAGTCCTGAGATTGTAAGTGGTGTTGTTCCTTTATAATTTCCATTGATGTACACCGAGGCTCCTTTTACATCTGTGTTAATTTGAATTGAAGAATGGTCTTCGGTTATAAGTTCAATATGGTATGGATCTAATTCTATTCTTGGCGAAATTGATTCAGAGATAGTTCTAGAACTTTCTACATCCTGAATATTTTCAATCTCCAGGAGAGTTGATTCCTGAGAATAAGCAAAAATACCAGATACAACGAGAAAACATGTGATTAGATAGAAACGAAGCCTTTTCATAATAAAAATTATAACCAAGCATCAACAATCCGTAAACAATAGATTGTTTTCTCGAAAACTAAAGTAGTCTTTTGCACTGAATATTACGTGATCTAAAAGGTCAATCCCAAGAAGTTTGGCTCCTTCTATTAATTGAGATGTAGTTTTTATGTCATGTTCGCTGGGATTGCATTTTCCGCTAGGGTGGTTGTGACATATGACCATGCTGGAAGCATCTCCTTTTATAGCATCAAAGAATAAATCCCGGGGTGTAATAATTGCCTGGGTTGCCGTTCCTATAGAATTAACTTTTACCTGGAGAATTTCGTGGGCACCGTTTAGGTAAATGCTGATAAAGTGTTCCTGCTTTTTTGTTGAATACTGAAGTACATATGGAAGTACATCCTGTGGGTGCTTAATTTTTACATTTTGGCTTCGAGAACTTCTTTTTCCCAGCTCAAGGGCAGCCATTATGCTTAAGGCCTTGCTTTTTCCCATTCCGTTGATTTTTAAAAGTCTTGTCAGCAATTTTTCGTAATCACAGGAAAGGATTAAGTCGGAAACTTTGCCTGCAAGTTCTTCTACAGGTGTCTGTTTTGTTCCTGAACCTAAAATCATCATTAATAGTTCCGTATCCGTGGGATAACTTATTCCTCTGTCTATTGTTAATTCTCTTATATTTGGTTTTACCTTGGTTTTCATCATATATATTTAGTTCAAGACTGATAAAAAAACGCAAAAAGTAAAAAAAATATTTATAAAAATCACGTTTATTTTTAATTTTCCGAAAATATAGTATGAATTATTTTAAGAAAACCTCTGTATTAGTTTTAAGTTCTGTTTTGATTTTTTTGTGTGGCTGTAGTTCAGTTCCAAAACAAAATGTACGGATTCCTGTTGATATAGAATCCTCTGGAGCGATTCGAGATGAAAACGGTTCTATTATTTTAAGTTGTAAACTTCTTGATAAAGGCCTTATGACCGCTGAACAGCTTTCGGCATGGTTTATATCAGAAAGACCTTTGTGTAATAAAAATCAAATAAAACGACTGGCAAAATACTATATAATTGAAGCAAATGCTGAAGGAATTAATAGCGATGTTGCTTTTGCTCAGATGTGCCTTGAAACGGGTTATCTTGAATTTGGTAATCTTGTAGTACCAAAGATGCATAATTATTGTGGTCTTGGGGCAATGGATAAAGACCATCCAGGTGAATGGTTTAAAACGGAACAGATTGGGGTCAGAGCCCATATTCAGCATTTGCAGGCATATGCCACAACAAGTGAAGTGGCTCTTAATCAAAGCCTGGTTGACCCTCGCTATTCCTGGGTTCATAAAACAAAATTTGCAGAAGATATTTACGGACTTTCCGGAGTTTGGGCAACAGATACCCTTTATGCAGAAAAAATTAACGCCATCCTGATAAAGATGGCATCATTTCTGGAATAAATTTGTTTTAACAAATGGTGCTTTTATTCACCGATTTGAGTTCCAACAAATGGTTTGTCGTCTAAAATTGCGCGAATGTTATTGATGTCTTTGCCGCTTGCGCAGATAACCTTCATTCCGCATTCATCTGCTTTTTTAGAAGCGATTGGATCAAATGGACAGTTCTTTCCTGGGGTCCAGTCATCTCCTACCATTTTTCTAAAGTCCTTCCAGCTAATCTGGTCGATAGGTTTTGCATCTGGATTTTTTCGTGGATCATCTGTGTAAACTTTTTCGATGTTAGAAAGGTTTACTACAGTTTTAGCTCCGTGTTTTTCTGCAAGAAGAACTGCATCGTTGTCAGTAGAAAATCCCGGATGCCATCCTGCAGCAAGTAAAACTCTTCCCTTAAAATCGATTGGTGCGGTTGGATCGTATACAACTTCGTTCTGGCAAAGGTCACCGAATGAAGCTTTTACAAGCTGAGCGTTTAGTCTTGTTGCCATAATACCAATCCAGTCAGCTGCATCGAGAGCAGAAGAACCTCCAACGTTTTTTGCAATTTCTGCATAAGCGTTCTGGTATACACGGGCAGGAGCTCCGCCTCCAACTACAAGAATAAGTTTTCGACTGGCGTCTTGTTCTAGCCATTCTTTAACCATTGAAATAAATTTTGTCAAAAATTCTGTGTCTGGCTGATTTGGAACTACGATAGATCCACCAACAGAAAGTACCTTTGTCATTTTGTAACTCCCGTTTACAAGATTTAGTAAACCCCGATTACCACAGGGTTAGCCCAATAAGAGCTGTATTTTATTTTTTCTCCAGAAGCTTCTTCCCAAATTTCCTGCAGGGCATAGCTTCTTGGTCGTTGTACGGTTTTATTATTTGGAGCACTAGGTTTGATTTCGTTCCAGCCACGGCTGAATACAATGTGCTGTCCATCGAGATTACCGAAATAGTATAGTTCAGGTTCGATATCTTTTATCCATGGAGTATAGTTTAAGCCTGCTCCTAAAGCTGTATCTACAGGAATCCAGCCAAAACCTGCCAGGTAGAATTCACTCCACCAGTGGTCCCTTGTTTTAAGATCAGATTCTACTAAAACTCCGCTATCTGTATAAGAAGGAATTCCCATTGCCCGTAAAAGGGCTGTATAAATTACTGCAAAGTCATAGGCATCTCCCTTTTTAGTTCGTATTAAATCCAGAGGAGAAATATTACCTTTTCTTACGTCATTAAGGATAACAAAGTTCTTGAGCATATAGTTATAGATAAGAGCTGCGATATTGTAATGGTTTGTTTCACCTTTTGTAATCTTTTTAGCAAGGGCGATTACATCTGGATCGGCAGAAGGAATCAGTGCATCGGCTTTTGTAGCAACAGCTTTTAAATTGTCTGTAACTGTTGCGTTTGGATTAAGTCTTGCTGCATGAATTTCTGTTCGAGTTTCATAAACGGTTACAGCAAAGTCGTGCTTAAATCTTTTTTTACCAAAAGTACCTTTACTGCCAGAAACTTGCTGAATAACAGTATGTTGAAAATCATTGATTACAGGTTCCGGACTGCAATCGGTGAGGGTAACAGAAGGTTGATTTGAAGTTTCAAATGGTCTTGGACATCGCAAAATAATAGAAGAGTCTTTATCACCGCTTGATTCTTCTATATCAACATACACCTGAATTACATATGTTTTTGGAGATATAAAACTCTTTTTTCCCGCTCTTTCATCGATTTCGATTTTACGGGGAGAAGATTTTCCTTTTGGAGTTTCTACATAAAAGTTTCCGCTGGAGGCTCCATCAGGAATGCGAACATGAATTTCGTTATCGCTCCAGTACTCGTAGTTAAAATCGTCTTCGCTTGCAGCAATGTAAGAAAAATCTGAGTCAGTGGTAGATTCTCTCTCGCTAGAAAAATAAACCTTTGAATGATCTCTTGTTGAACCAAAATTACTGCCGGATATTGTTAATAAAGTTCCCGGATAGATTTTTTCTGGAGAAACAATTGTAATCAAAGGAGTTGTTGTTAAGGTGTTAGAAGTAACTGCAACAGGCGCTGCTGTAGTGTTTGCAAAGAAAGAAGGTTTGCTTCTCGCATTTTTTGTTCCAACTATAACAAGTCCTTCCTGTACGTTTGCCGGAAGAACGACTTTTATTTCTGTATCGGTCCATGAAATATACGAACTGGATGTAAGCTTAAATCCTCCAAATTCTACATAATTCGTATCCCTTATGTTTCCAAAGCCTTTTCCATTGATGATTATAAGGTCTCCCGGGGAGCCAATAGGAGGATTTAAAGAGTAAATTACAGGTCGTTCTTTAACTCGTAGGCCAAATAAGAGTGAAATAATTAAAAAAAGTACTCCAGCGCCAATCCAAAGTATTGAACGGATTACTGGAGATTTTCTGATAAGGTATGAAGCTGTATTGTCCTTGTTCACGGTAACTGTCCTGTGATTGTATTCACCGGCAGTTTAATTTCCATGAATTGTTCTTGTCCTTGGCTGTCTAAACCGGGAATACTGATTTTAATAGAAATGTTCTGGTTTTCATCAAATTCCGGTCTGAAGACGTCCATATCAGGTAGTGTAGAAGTTTGAAAGTTCTTTGTGTTAACGGTGTGAGCAAGTTCGTTACCAAAGTTTCCATTTACAACTAAGTTTTGTCTCTGAGAAATAGGAATATTTTGTGGACGGGTTACAGGGGTAATTGAAGCAACCTGATTGTTAGTTTGATTTTTAGAATTAATAAATTTAACAGGAAGAGCGACTACAACTACAGCTGCGGCTGCTGCCATTGTTATCTTTGCAATGTTTGCAAAGTCTGGCATTTTAAACCTGTAACTTGTATGTTTTGAATAGCCCATTTTTGTCTGAAGGCGCTCAAAACTATGGGTAAGGTATGTTGAGTCCAGAGTAATTGTTTTACTGTCCTGTTTAAGAGCTTCGTGCACAGCCTTAAGTCGAGCAAGCTTTTGTTTGCATTTTTCGCAAGTTTGGATGTGTGCTTCGTAGTCCTTGATGTAAGCAACAGGCAGTTCGTTATCGAGATAAACGGAATGAATGTCATCAGTTGGGCAAGAATACATTTTCAGCTCCTAAAATTTTTTCAAGTTGGTTTCGTGCACGGAAAATTCGGACTTTTACATTGCCTTCTGTAATTCCAAGTACTTTACCAATCTCTTTGTAGTTCAGTTCGCTGTATTCAGCAAGAACCAGAACTTCCTTCAATTTTGGTGGCAGCTTATCTAAAGCCTGTTGTGCAGCCTTTATGGTTTCTTTCTGGAGAATCTGTGTTTCTCCGGAATCATAAGACCTGTGATCTTCGTACAAGGCTTTTTCGTAGGCCTTGCGTTCCCTATTCTTTCGTTTTACATAGTTTAGAGATGCATTTTTTACAACGCGAATCAACCAGAACTTTGCATCGTTAAGAGTTGGGAAAGTCAGTTGCTTTTCGTTAGCCTTAATCAATGAATCATGAGCCAAGTCTTCTGCTGCTTCTTCATCGTTTACAATTCTGTAACTGATTTTAAAGAGCATTTGCATTGTTTCATAATAAATTGTCTTAAAGTCAACTGGGTCTGCTGCATTCAGAGGCTTTAAATTGTCTGTCTGACCGTCCATACTACTATAACAATGTTCCTTACAAAAAGTTTCAAAAAAATAAAAAAATTATACTCTTTTCCAGGTAGGTCCCTGAGGAGTGTCAATGATTGTAATTCCTCTTTTTAAAAGTGAATCACGAATACCGTCTGCAGTAGCAAAGTCCTTGTTCTTTTTTGCTTCTGTACGCTGTTTAACAAGAGCATCGATTTCTTCTGCTTCTGGGTCTCCAGAGTGGTCTGGTATAAGTGAAAGGGCTGCTTTTTCTGCTTCCTGCTGAGCGATTGCTGCAGTTTCTATAAGTTTCAGGCCGATTACACTGTCCATGCGGTCGATTAAATCGAGGGCTTCGCTAACGGACAAAGTTGAATCTTTTATTACTTTATTAAGCTGGCTCAGGGCTACTGGTGTTAAAAGATCGTTTTCCAGGGCAGACTTAAATGCGTCCAGATACTGAGAAGCCTTTTCTGATAATCCGTCTCGGCAATCAGCCTGTCCTTTTGAGTATTTCTTACCTTTTGAAAGTTTGATTCCGCCCTTTGCGGCAAGTTTTGCTATTTTTTGAATAAGGGCTGCCCGGCCGTTTTTTGCGCTTTCCAGTGCTTCCAGAGAGAATACCAGCTGTTTACGGTAGTGTCCACCTAAAAGGAAGAAACGGTAATCCAATGGCTCAAAGCCCTTTGATTTAAGTGAAAATCCTTTTTCTTGAGGTAATTCTGTCTGTAAGGTGATAAAATGACCTTTTGATTTGCTCATTTTTCCACCTTCAAGGATTAAAAATTCGTTGTGAAGCCAGTATTTTACCCATGGTCCGGCAGCTTTTTCTTCAGGACTAAAACTTCCTTCGCTCTGAGCTATTTCATTTGTATGATGAACAGGAACATGGTCGATACCACCTGTATGAATATCAATGTGCTTTCCCAGATATTTCATGCTCATTGCAGAACATTCAATGTGCCATCCAGGGTATCCTCTTCCCCAGGGACTATCCCAGGTCATAGCCTGATTTTCAAATTTTGATTTTGTAAACCAGAGAACAAAATCTCCAGGATTGCGTTTGTTTCCGTCGATTACAACTTCTTTGCGTTTTCCGGCACCTTCTTTTAGTTCGTCAAGGTTCAGGTTTGCAAGTTTTCCGTATTCAGGGAATGTAGAGATATCGAAATAAAGATTTCCACCAGAAAGATATGTGTGACCGTTTGCTTCAATCTGTTTAATTAATTCTATCATTTCAGGAATGTGTTCTGTTGCTTTGCAGATTACATCCGGATGACGAATATTTAAGGCGTCTATATCGCTCATAAAGGCGTCTGTGTAGAATTTTGCGATTTCTAAAACAGACTGGTGGCGTTCTTCTGCAGTTTTAACCATCTTGTCTTCGCCATCGTCATTGTCGCCAGTCAGGTGTCCTACATCAGTGATGTTCATTACATGTTTAATGTCGTAACCAAGATATGTGAGGGTTCTGTCGAGAGTGTCTAAAAACACATATGCACGGAGGTTTCCGATATGGGCATAATTATATACTGTAGGTCCACAGCCGTAAAAACCAACATAACCTTCTTTTACAGGTTTGAATTCTTCCATTTTGTGACCCATGGTATTAAATAATTTTAAACTCATATAAACCTCTTAAGTTAAAAGTGCTAAATATAATTTTGATTTTAATGAAAATATACTTCTGTGGCAATGAATTATAAAATTCTATATAATAGAAATAATTTATGGAAGATTATAAAACTTTTGTTCAGAAATTAAAAAACGCGGCTTTTGAAGGAGATATTCTTTTAAATGAAAAGATGTCGAAACACACAACATTTAAAATTGGAGGAGAAGTTCCTGTATTTCTGGCTCCAAAGGATGTAGATGCACTTATTACAGCCCTTTCTGTTTTAAAAGCTCAGGGTATGCCTTTTTTTGTGCTGGGTGGCGGAAGTAATGTTGTTTTTTGTGACAGTGGATACAGGGGCTGCGTTTTAAGCCTTTCCAAATTAAATCATATTTCCATTCTTGGTCAGGAAGAAGATTCCGTTTTTGTTACCTGCGGCTCTGGCGCAACAATGGCTCAGTTTGTAAATTTTTGTTTAGAAAATGAATTGTCCGGCGCAGAACAGTTTGCGGGGCTTCCTGGCTCTTTGGGCGGCGCTTATTATATGAATGCCCGTTGTTTTGATCGTTCTGCCAGTGATTTATTTGTAGATGCGTATTACATCGATTTAGAGACTTATACAGAAGAATATATTTCATATAAGGCGGAAGATTGGGATTATAAGGTTTCTCCATTTCAAAAAGGAAAAAAGATAATTTTACAGCTTAACCTTCGTCTTGAAAAAAACAAAAAGACAAAGGAACAGTTGTTATCTGATTGTAAACATTACACAGAAGAAAGAGTTTCTAAAGGGCATTTTAAGTATCCAAGTGCTGGCAGTGTGTTTAAGAATAATCACGATTTTGGTGCTCCCAGCGGGAAACTTATTGATGATGCAGGATTAAAAGGATATCAGATCGGACAGGCTCAAATTGCTCCTTTTCATGGCAATTTTATCATAAACCTTGGCGGAGCAACTCAAAAAGATGTAAAAAGTCTTGTGCAATTGACCGTTAATACAGTAAGGGAGAAGACTGGTTTTTCTCTGGAACCGGAAATTATTTTTGTCGAATAACAAAATTGACAAGAAAGATTACCGATTTTATACTTTATTAATAAGGATGTACGGATTTGTTGCAGTTACAGATTATTAATTTTAGAAAAGATTCTTATATTCTCGTAGAAGGAAAAGAAGTAAGCGACCGCTTTTTTATTATTCAGAGCGGAAAAGTCTGTTGTGTAAAGTCTAATGATTCTACCGGACTTGCAACAAAACAACTTGGTCCTGGAGACTTTGTGGGAGTAATTCCATGTATGTCAGGCCACTCTCAGATTGAGAATGCCATCTGTGTTGAAGATACAAAAGTAATTTCTGTAAAAAAAGACCAGTATCCAGATTTAATCAGAAACAATACTCCAATTGCCCTTAAGATAATCCGTACCTTTGCAAACCGCATGCGTGTCATGAATGAACAGCTTACAACTCTTGCTCTTAACAATGTTGCAAGTGAGACTCCTGAACACATGTTTGAAGTTGCAGAGTATTACGAAAAACAGGGAAATATTGATGTAGCAACTTATGCATATTATCAGTATTTAAAGGAATGTCCAAAAGGACAATACTTTGAAGAAGCAAAAAAACGCTTTGTAATGTATAAGCCAAGATCAAAAGCTACTTATTTTGAACCTAATGCTGATTTGGCCCGTTCATATAAAGCTGGAACCATGATTTTTTCTGAATGTCAGAAAGGTTCTGATATGTTTGTAATTCAGGATGGACAGGTTACAATTTCTAAAGTTGTAAATGGAACAGAAGTTGTGCTTGCGGTTTTAAATAGGGGCGACATGTTTGGAGAAATGGCTCTTCTTGAAAATAAACCTCGCTCGGCAAGTGCTATTGCTCATACAGATTGCAGACTCATGGTTATTAACCGTCAGAACTTTGATTCTATGGTAGGAACTCAGCCTCAGCTTGTAAGCCGTCTTACAACAACTCTTGCAGAAAGATTGTGGTCTATGTATCGACAGCTGGATAATGCCTGCTTAACAGATCCATATCACAAAGTAATCGATATGCTTGCCCTTCAGCTGGAAAAAGGACATAAACTGTCAGGTCAATGCCAGACTGATTTTACTCCAAAAGATCTTGTTGGAATGTGTACTATTTCTCAGATGCAGGAGCCTACTGTAATCTATCAGCTTAATACCGATAAGACACTTAAAATTATAGGCGGAAAGATTTTTGTCCCTGATTGTCAGGAAATTTTAAAACAGTCTGCTTTCTTCCGTAAGCAAAAATCCTAGTGCTATAGCAGGAAGGTGTCTATGAAAAAAGCTTTTGGTTTTATTTTTTCTCTTTTTTTGATTTGTTCGTTGTATGCAAAAGACTCTATTCCTAATGGTTATGGCGGAGTAGAACTGGGGATGTCTCTGAGTCAGACAAAAAAAGCCTTAAAACAGAATATGGACTTTGGCTATCACGGTGACAGAGATGTTTCTCTTTTGCCGGGAGAAAATCGTGCTCTCATCGAAACCGATGCAAGTAGATACGGATATTCTTTTTTAGAACGATGCTGGTTTCAGTTTTATCAGGATAAGTTATACATTATCACCGTAAATATTAATCGGGAAAAAATGGACCATTACAGTATTTTTAGTACTTTATGCAAAAAATATGGAGATCCGGTTTCTCTAAATCCCGAAAAGGCAGTTTGGAAAAATGGTTCTGTAACAATGAGCCTTGAACGACCTCTTACGCTTAAATATGTAGACGATAAGACTTTTGACGCTTTACAGAATCAGTCAAAAGTTAGTCCTGATGGTCGCGAAATGACCCGGGAACTCTTTTTAGAAGGTTTATAATCAATGAAAAAGTTTGTTTCATTTTTTTTAATTTTAATTTGCTTCACCTGTTGTTTTGGCTGTTCCTCTAAGCTTGCAAAAAAGACTTTAACAATCACAACAAAGGATGGCAAAGAAATAAGTGTTTTAGCAGAATTAGCGGTTACACAGGAAGAAAGAAATCACGGCTTTATGGGACGCAAAGTTATTCCTGATGGAACAGGAATGCTTTTTATTTTTGAAAATGACCAGATTCTTTATTTTTGGATGAAAAATACTCCCCATCCCCTTTCAATTGCTTACATTACAAGTGATGGAAGAATTAGGGATATTCTTGATATGACTCCCTATAGCATTGATTCCATTGCAAGTTCCGGATATGTGCGCTATGCCCTTGAAGTACCTCAGGGATGGTATAAAAAAGCCGGTATTTCTACCGGCGATTATTTGAATCTGGATTTTTTGGAATAGGTCATTCCTGAGTTTCTAATTTAGCAAGTTCAGCTGCTGCAATTTTATCGTTGGGATCAAATTCAAGAACCGTAGTAAAGTATTTTTGTGCCTGAGCTTTATCGCCTTGTTTTAAGCTCAGGTAGCCAAGATTAGAAATAATCTTTGTATCTTCTGGCGAAAGGGTAAAGGCTTTGAGTAAGGACTCTTTTGCTTTTTCCAGATTGCCTTCTTCCATGTAGCAGATTGCAAGTTCGTTATATGTATCGGAATTTGTGTCTCCACCACAGGTTAGTGCCTGATTAAAAGCTGTAAGAGCGTCCTGATAACGTCCTAACCGCCTTAAGCCCCAGCCGCATAAAAACCAGGCATTCCAAACTTTCTGATTATTTGTTAAAAATTTACGGATTGCTTCAAGGCCTTTTTCTTCCTGTCCTGAAGAAATCAGCTTGTATGCCAGAGAAAATGCTTCGTCGTCCATATTATCGTTTTCAATCTTATTCAAGATTTCTTGAGCACGATTTAATTTATATTCTGCATTTTCATCCATTTTTTCGTCTTGTGTGTCTGCGGTGAGTGCGACGTAGGTCTCAAAGGCACCTTTTGCTTCGTGAAAGTTGTGCTGTTTAAGATAGAAAAATCCTGCGTTAAAAAATGCATCTGGGATTGCAGGTTCTGCATTCATTGCGTCATTATAATAAGAAAGGGCATCGTTGTCGTAAGCATCAGCATCTTCGTATAAGCCTGATTTGCGGTAACTTTCGGCTCTTTGATCAAGAAAGAGTGCCAGGTTAAGTTTTGTGCCGCAATTCTCCGGGTCAAGCCCAAGGAGAGTCATGAATAATTCTTCTGCAAAATCCCAGTCTTCGTTTTTTGTTTTTAGAATGGCTGCTTCTGTTAATTCCTTAAAGATGTTAGGGCGAGCTTTTTTTATGATGGAACGATAGTATTCAAGATGTTCGTTGTGCTTATCATATGCAAGTACAGTTAAAATCCCTGCAAGAATTTGTTCTGGCGCGATATTCTCGGTGTCGTAGTTACCAGGAGCATCCTGCTGCTTTTTTTGTACAGGTAAAGGAATTGTTGGATCTACCTGTAATGCTGTTTCAGAAAATTTAAAATCCTTCGGGATGTTAATAAAATAAACCGTTTCCAATGGGCTTGATGGGTTCATATGAGTTCCTTTAAATTATTGTTTTTAATTGTTTGCTGAATCTGCGGTGTTTGATTGTGAGGCATTTATGCCTGCTGGGTTAGCTGCAGAGGTTACTTGCGATGCAGTATCTGGGGAAGCAGATGGTGTGCTTTGTAAATTGTTCTGTGCAGCCTGGGTACTGTTTGCTGACGCTGAAGAATCTGCAGGATTAGCCTGACTCTGAATTTGGACCGATTCCTTTGACTGAGGCTTTTTTTCTCCAACTGGGACAGTTTTAACTGCATTAGTCTGTGCAGCATTAAGAATAATCTTTCTGTTAGTTGTAAGATAATTGTTAAGTCGCATTTTGTAACTCAGAGGTACCTGTTCATCGTCAAACTTAATACCTGCCTGAACAAGGTCTTTTCTTCCTTCTACATTATGAACTGCAACAATTGTACCCCGAATATCGATTATTTCGTTTGGCTCTGAACACAAGAGGCGGATAACAACGCTCTTTCCGTTCAAAAACTGAGAAATACCGACAAAAACAATCTTTCCTCCTGAAAAAGAAAGATTAATAAGAATACATCGGCGAGGTACATTCTCGATAAATACTATAGTTTCTTTTTTATCGATACCAAGTTTTCTTTGAGAAACTTCATCGATTGTAATGCGGTCTTCTTTGCGGTTAATAAAACTGTCGTTTGCATCCATCAAGGTTCCAAGTTTGTAAATCAAATCATCAGGCGGACGCTGTGTAAATGTGAGAGTGATGATTGCAAGTTCCTGAGAATTCATGTATGGAGTAACATTTGTGACGTGACAGGTTACAAAGAATGTTAATGGAGTATTGTCTTCACTAAAAAAGTAGTAGCGGAGGTTTACAGGAGGCGCATCTTTCTTTGTTATTTGTGTAAAAGCACCACCTGAGGTTCCAACAATGATTTTTGCAAATTGAAAAGAGGTTGAGTTAATTATACAAGGCCACTGAGAACCACCGCACTTGATGTAAATCTGACGGGGATCAATTCTGAGAGTTCGCAGAATATCCTTAGTAAAGACAATTTCTGTCTCTCGGTAAGTGTCATAGTAATTATTAATTTGCTGATTTGTTGTTACCGAAAATCCCATAACATAATAATAGTTTATTACTTCCACTTCGTCAAACTGTTTATGTACTCTTTAACGGAATCCAAGAGCGGCACAAACTTTTTTTGAAGGAAATGCTCTGAAATGTTTTTTATTTTTTATATACATACAGGCGGAACTTCCACCGTCAAATTCCATTGCAGTATAGGCTCCCGCTTCTTTTAGGATGTATGCGCAATCCATAAACGAAAGATTTTTTCCCCACAGTAAATAAAGAATATCTTCGGTTTTGTTTGTTGCAACAGCGGTTCTGTAATCCTTTATGTCTTTAAATTGGTAAATTTCTTCATCGTTAAGAATCTGCCAGAATCCGCCTGCTGCGTAAACTGTGTTTTTTACCGGAATAGAGAGTTGATTACTGTATATTTTAGCTCGTAACTTCTGTTTTTCGTTTAGATAAAATTGAATACCGCAGTATCTGGATAAAGATGGATTTTTTTGTACAGAATCTTCTATTATTGTTCCTACTGGTTTAACTGTTGTTTGTTGAATTATGCTTTTTGTCTCAAAAGGAACTGTGTTTATTGCAATTGTAAGACCTTGTTCTTTTGCAAACTTTTTAACATCTATGGCTTTTTGCCATTTATCTGTGGTTTTGTTGTATTTAAGCTGAAGGTTCGGGGTATTGAGGTTAATTTTTGCTATTAAAAAATACTTGTTCTGGTACAGTTCAATTCCCTTTTGGATTTGCTGCCATTCTATTGAAAGCAGTTCATCTGTTACAGAAGGAGAAATAAGGCTTTGAGTTGTTTTACAGGAGAAGAAAAGTATAAAACTGATACAAAATAGAAGGAAATATTTAGCTTTTTTCATTGTTTCATGTTAAATCTGTGGGAAGGAAATGATTCTTGCAAAGCTTTTGCTTCTTCAAAATATTCGTAAGAGTAATATCCGGTTGTAAGATTGTAAAGACTTATGGTTTCTGTCTGATCCTGTGTGTTAATTTTTACAAGTCGTTCAACTGCATGTCGTATTCTTGTTTTATTAAATGAGCGGGGAATTGTGTAGTAAAAGACTCTGTCGACATTTTTAATACGGATTCCTTTTTCGCGAGTGAACTCAACTTGTAAATCGGTTCCTCCTTCTCTGATTATGTTTGAACGATAAAGTTTTAGATAATCTGCGGGATCCACTTCTTCTTCGTGGTAGGTTTCAATTACAGCTACGAGTTTTTCATTTTTAAATTGAAATTCGATGTATTCAAAAGGAATCGCACGCGCTTCTTTCCAGGTTACTTTGTAGCATGAAACTCCAAAATGGGTATGATTGCATTTTGCCCAGTTGGCCTTGTTATTGTTTTTTTCTACCCATTCTTTTACCTGGTGTTCGGATGAGCCCCAGTGAAGCCCTTTCCAGCCAAACTCAAAATTGATAGTACGTAAAATCACAAAAAGAGGAACACAAACAAAAAAGACGCTAAGAATACAAAGAATTATTATAGCTCTTCTTTTTGACATTGGGTTCCCCCTTTTAATGCAGAATTTTGTATAGAGCTTATTGTGCCTTTCTGTTCATTATCAGGATTTTCATTTTCTATCTGTCGTAATTTTGAGGCTTTGCGTAAAAGTCCAGTTTTCTTTTTGTTAAGAACTTTTGATTCTTCTTTTGCTTTTAAAGAAATGGAATCATATTTTCCAATCAAAAAGGTAAAGTCTAAAAGCAGTTTGCTTGTATCGATTCCTCCTCCGCAGAACTCAAGATAAAAACCTGCTGCTGTAAACAGAATTGCAACAAATCCCCAGATTCCAAGTGCCTGATTTACAAAATTAATATTCTTAAAAACACATACTGCGCTAAAAATTATTAATATAATGCGCGCAATACTTTGAGCTCCAAGAAGCATTCCTGTAATGCTTACGGCAGCAAAGATTGTCATTCCGATATCAGCTTTTAGTCTGTCTAAAAATGTTGTTGAAAGCCCTGTATTTGGAAAGAGGAATATTTTGATTATCATCGTAAAGAAAAGGGTGTGAATAAGAATGCTTAAAAGGTTCAAAAATACAGTTAAAGGTTTATGTTCTTCTAAATTTATGGGATTGTTGAGTTTATCTTTCTGAAGGGTGAATGAAAAAATGCCTCTGACTTGTAAAATAATCATTATAAAAAGAGCTATAAGACCGCTTAAAAGATCTGGCCTTTGCTGGGATAATACTGATTGTTTTTGGTAAATCCCAATAACAGATAAGAGTTCTCCCCAGATGTTATTAAAATATGGAGTGGCTATTTCTACATTAAGAGGCATCATAAATAGCCAGGATGCAATCCATAATAGCACAAGACCGATGAGTTTATAGAAATTTATTACTTTCCACCAGGGTAAATCTTTATTTTTCATACAGTTAATCCTTTGTTATTTTATCATATCAATTTGACCGTGTAAAATTACTTTGCTATAGTTACATTATGAACCAAGCAGCATTTGAACACAAAGCTTTTGACATGTATTGTTATCCTCTGGATGAAAACACTCTTGAGATTAATCTTTTTACCGGAAAAGAGGTTGATTCTGTTTCTATAGTTTATGGAGATCCCTTTAGCGGCGGAATAATGGGCGGTGCCTGGTCCTGGGATGGACAGGAAAAGCCTGTTACAGAAAGATGTGAACTTCAATATAAGTACAAGTGGACTACAACTATAAAGCCGGATTTTAAACGTGCGCGATATTATTTTAAGATATCAAGCCAGGGAGAAACTCTCTGTCTTTTGGAAACAGGCATATATTCTCTGGAACATTGTAAGAAATATGGCGTTAGTGACAGTTTTATCTACCCATGGATGAATCCTTGTGATGTAGTAAAAGTTCCTCAGTGGGCACAAAATGCAGTCTGGTATCAGATTTTTCCTGCACGCTTTAGTCGTGGAGAATGTGCGGTCAATCCGGAAAATCTTTTGCCATGGGCACCTCCAACTCAAAAAATGGAACATATAAGGGGTGTAAAAGAACCTGAATATGGGGGAAACCTTCAGGGCATAATTGACAGACTTGATTTTCTTAGAGATTTGGGAATTACTGCAATCTACATGACTCCAATTAATAAGTCTTCAAGTCAGCATAAATATGATACAGATGATTATCTTGAAATAGATCCTACTTTTGGGGATGCAGAAACAATGAAGAATCTTGTTTCTCTTGCTCATGAGAAAGGAATCAGGGTAATGGTGGACGGTGTATTTAATCATTGCGGAAGATTTTTTAAGCCATGGCTTGATGTTTTTAATAACCGGGAGAACTCAAACTATAAAGACTGGTTCATGATTAATGATTACAATTTTGAGACTCCGGGATATGGCAGGGACAGCAATGCCGCCAAAGGAAAACTTTATACATTTGCCTTTGTAGACTTTATGCCAAAACTTAATACAAATAATCCTGAAGTTAGAAAATATCTTTGTGATGTTTGTGAAAAGTGGGTAAAGGATTACGATATCGACGGAATCAGACTTGATGTTGCCAATGAGATAAGTCATGAGTTTTGTAAAGATCTTAGAATCCGAATGGACAGTATAAAAGAAGATTTTTATATTGTTGGAGAAATCTGGCATAATTCATTACCATGGTTACGGGGCAAAGAGTTTGATTCTGTAATGAATTATCCTTTGCAAAATGCCATAGCAGATTTCTGTGCTACTGATAAAATGACTTCTAAAGAGTTTGAATACGCAATTAACCGCTGTTACAGCATGTATTATCGTCAGGTAAACAGCGTTTTGTTTAATCAGATGGACAGTCACGATACAATCCGAATATTAAATAGATGTGGCGGGAATGAGGATAAAGCTCGTCAGACCCTTGCAATTTTATTTAGTATGCCGGGCTCTGTTTGTATTTATTATGGGACAGAAATCCTTCTGCCTGGAGGACATGATCCTGATAATCGCCGCTGTATGCCGTGGAAAGAAATCGAATCAGGAGATTACGATGTAAATCTTTCTTTTTCAAAAGAGTTAATAGCTCTTAGAAAATCTAATCCGTCCCTAACAAGCACAAGAATTGAGTTTGTAACGGACAGTCTCTCAGAACTTAAGGACTTGAGCCGGGTTGTAGCGTATAAGAAAATCTCAGAAGACGACAAGCAGACAATAATGGTTGTTGTTAACTGTGATTCAAAAGCAGTTTCCCTTAAACAAAAAGGAAAAATTCTTTTGTCGCAAAATTATGACGACGGAATTCTGAAAGAAAACGGGTTTGTATTTTTTAGTTTCGATAATTGAAAAACTAAATCGTTTGTGCTAAATTAGGCGCAAGGATTTTATTAGGAATTTATATGAAAGTTGCTATTTTCTTTGGATCAAAATCAGATACAGAAAAAATGAGTAAGGCTGCCGATGTTCTTAAGGAATTCGGTGTAGAATACAAGGCTTTTATTATTTCTGCTCATCGCGCAGGTGAATTACTGCATTCAACTGTAAAACAGTGCGAACAGGAAGGATATGAAGTAATTATTGCAGGTGCTGGACTTGCAGCTGCTCTTCCAGGGGTAATTGCAGGTATTACAACTTTACCTGTAATCGGAGTTCCTCTGGAATGCCTTTCGACAGGTTCTAACGGCTTAGGTGGAATGGATTCATTACTTTCCATTGTACAGATGCCACCACAGATTCCTGTTGCAACTGTAGGTATTGGAAATGCTAAGAATGCAGGTTATCTTGCTGTGCAGATTCTTGCAATCAAATACCCAGAATTACGACAGAAATTACAGGCTTTTAGACAGAAGCTTGCAGATGATGCTGCAAAGGGCGTTGCAGCAGGAGTACAACTATAACTATATACGATAAGGGTTAGCATAATGCTAACCCTTAATTTTTTAGGGACTTTTAAAATGATGGACGACAAATTAAGAGACGAATGTGGAGTGGTAGGTGTTTTTGTAAATCCTGATTCACAAGGGAAAAAACAGGATTCGATGAATGCAGCGACCTTGAGCTATTATGGACTTTATTCTTTGCAGCATCGTGGACAGGAAAGTGCAGGTATCTGCGTTTCTGATGGTGATGAAGTAAAAATCCATAAGGCAATGGGGCTTGTTTCTGATGTTTTTATGGTTGAACACTTACAAGAATTAAAAGGGAATCTTGCCATAGGTCACGTACGTTATGCTACTGCAGGAAGTAAAACTGTAGAAAATGCCCAGCCAATGCTAATACAGTCCAAACTTGGCTCTGTTGCGGTTGCTCATAACGGTCAGCTTGTAAACTACATTCAGCTCAGAGAAATGTTTGAAGAAACTGGAGCAACATTTTCTTCTAGCAGTGACACAGAAGTTATTGTAAAACTTATTGCCCGTGGATATAAAAAAGGTCTGGAACGGGCTTTGACAGATACAATACAAATGATTAAGGGATCCTTTGCCCTTTGTGTAATGACAAAAGATGCATTGATTGGTGCAAGAGATCCTAATGGAATCAGGCCTTTGTGTCTTGGTCAGATAAATGACGGATGGGTTTTGGCAAGCGAAAGTTGTGCTATTGATGCTATGAACGGGACTTTTGTTCGCGATATTCGTCCTGGAGAAATTGTAATTATTAATAAGGACGGAGTTCTTTCTTTTGACTTTGGTGAAAAAACTTCTAAAAGAACCTGTATATTTGAATATGTTTATTTCGCACGTCCAGATTCCATTATTGATCAGATTGCGGTTCAAGAAGCCAGATATAAGATGGGTGCTCAGCTTGCAAAAGAAGCTCCTGTAGAAGCAGATGTTGTAATCGGAGTTCCAGACAGCGGGGTTGGAGCAGCACTTGGTTATTCAAGAGCGACAGGAATTCCTTATGCCATGGGAGTTGTAAAAAATAAGTACATTGGTCGTACTTTTATTGCACCAACGCAAAAAGACAGAGAAAACATGGTATTTGTAAAATTGAATGCCCTTAAAAGCGATTTAGATGGCAAAAGAGTAATTGTAATAGATGATTCAATTGTACGGGGCACTACTAGTAAGCGACTTGTTCAGATTTTACGCAGGGCAGGGGCAAAAGAAGTTCATTTCAGGGTAAGTTCGGCACCTGTAAAATTCCCGTGCCATCTTGGAATTGATACACCTACAAAGGCCGAATTAATTTCTTCTAATCATGATACTCAGGAAATCTGCAAAGAAATCGGTGCGGACAGCCTTGCATTTATCAGCGTAGAAGGAATGTTTGAAGCTTTAAGAGCTTGTAATCCGGAACAGTACGGTTTCTGTAAAGGATGTTTTACAGGCGAATATCCAATGGGAATACCGAATTCAAATATTTAACCTTGAACTTTATTAAGGGTAATTCCCCAAGGTTAAGATATTTAGTATACTGTTGATATTCTTATATAGAGGAGTCCATTCATTATGGCAAGTTACAAAGAATCTGGTGTAGATGTAGAAGAAGGCTACCGCGCTGTAGACAAGTACAAGGAACATGCAAAGCGTACTGCAATTCCTGGCCTTCTAACAGGTCTTGGCAGTTTTAACGGGATGTTTGAAATTCCAAAAGGATATAAGCATCCAGTAATGGTAAGTGGAACAGACGGTGTAGGTACAAAACTCGACATCGCTTTCCAGATGAAAAAGTACGATACAGTTGGTATTGACTGTGTTGCCATGAGTGTAAACGATATTCTCTGTTCTGGTGTTCAGACATTGTTCTTCCTGGACTATGTTGCTTGTGGTAAGCTTGAAGCAGAAGTTGCTGCAGATCTTGTAAAGGGTGTTGCAGATGGTTGTGTTCAGACAGGATGTGCTCTTCTTGGTGGTGAAACAGCAGAAATGCCTGGATTCTACGATGTAGGAAAATATGACCTTGCAGGTTTTGGTGTTGGCGTTGGTGAAAAGAACGAAATGATTACTGGCGAAGACATTGTAGAAGGTGATGTTCTTATTGGTCTTTCTTCTACAGGTGTTCATTCAAACGGATTTAGTCTTGTTCGTAAGCTTGTTCCAAATCCAAATGAACCATTCTTACAGGATGGAAAAGAAACCGGTAAAACAATTGGTGAAGTTCTTCTTACTCCAACTCGCATTTATGTTAAGCCTGTAATGGAAGTTCTTGGAAAATATAAAAAATCTATTCACGGTATGGTTCATGTAACCGGTGGTGGATTCTATGAAAATATTCCACGTATGTATCCAAAGGCAAAAGAAGGCAAAAAACAGCTTATTTCTGTAATCCAGAGATCAAGCTGGGATATTCCTCCTGTATTTGGAGAACTTATTCGCCGTGGAGCAGACTTGAACACTATCTACAATACATTCAATATGGGTATTGGTTTTGTTCTTGCTGTTAAATCTAAGGATGCAGATGCAATTCTTGAAATGTTTAATAAGAATGCTTCAAAATATCATCGCGATGATTGCCCTGATATGAAGGCTTATAAAATTGGTCGCGTAGCATATGCAGAAGGCAAAGCAGAAACTCAGGCTGAAAAAGTAATTTTTGAAGACTAGTTAAATATTTATGATTGAAGGCGCAGGATAATGAATGTTCTGCGCTTTTTTTTATCCATTTTTATTAGGGTTTAGACTAAAGGAATTAATTATGAAAAAAATAGCTGTTTTAGTTAGCGGCGGAGGAACAAATCTTCAGGCATTGATTGATTATCAAAAGGAAAATTCAGATTGTCCTTATGAAATTGCAGTTGTAATCAGCGATCATAAAGATGCATATGCATTGGAGCGTGCTAGTAAGGCTGGTATTCCACGTGCAATAACAAGTCCTTATGCTGTAATGGGAAAAGAAGTTGCACAGAACGCAACCCGTGAAGAAAAGCGTATTGCTGTAAGCGATAAAGTTTTGGAACTTTGTAAGTCATACGGGGTATGTGGCATTGTTCAGGCAGGATGGCTTACCGTTTTAAGCGGTAAAATTATTGACGAATATAAAAATAAAATAATAAATCTTCATCCGGCCCTTTTACCTAAATTTGGTGGTGTTGGTATGTGGGGACATCACGTTCACGAAGCCGTACTTGCTGCCGGTGAAAAAGAAAGCGGTTGTACAATTCATCTTGTAAATGGTGAATGTGACGGTGGAAAGATTTTGATTCAAAAAAAAGTTCCTGTAATGCCAGAAGACAATCCTGATACACTTTATGCTCGTATCGCCCCACAGGAACATCAGGCGATTGTAGAAGGAGCCTGCCAGCTGGTACAAATGATTTAGTAATCATTTAGCTTTATACAACGGTTATTTTGTATAAACCAGGGCAAACGTATTATATTTGACTTTGTATCAAAAATGGCGCGAAGGAGCAAACTGGCTTACAAAAACACTCGTTTTGTGCTGCCGCGTGAGCGGCGA
>CADBSK010000124.1 GCA_902797305.1 uncultured Spirochaetaceae bacterium
AGCAAACTAGTTTGCGGTTTTGATAAGCCGGTTTTGCGACTGGGAGCCATTTTTGTAGGCAGAACAGTTTATAATGCGGTTGCCCTGAAACTTGAAGTTTTTTACTGTTAACTAATCTTTATTGATAACCTTTACAATTGTATCCAATAAAACAGAAACATTTATTGGTTTAGATACATGGGCATCCATACCAGCATCAAGAGCAAGGCGTTTATCTTCTTCAAAAGCATTTGCGGTCATTGCTATTATAGGGATAGTATGAATCGGATTATTAACCTGATTTCGGATAGCTCGAGTTGCATCATAACCATTCATAAATGGAGTCTGAATATCCATTAAAACCAGATCAAAATCACCAGGTTTAGAAACTGTAAGTAAATCTAAGGCTTGACGACAATTGATTAATTCTGTGACCTGCGCATTATTTCGAACTAGAATATTTTTTGCAATTTCTCGATTTAATTCGTTATCTTCTACAAGAAGAATCTTTATACCTTCTAGACTTTGTTCCTTTGGAGGTTCTTTTTCATGTTCACAAAGTTCAGGAACAGGAACTTCTGTACAAATTTTAAATGAAACATCAAGAATAAAATCAGTTCCCTGACCTTCACGACTAAGGACCGAAATATTCCCTTTTAATTTTTGAACAATATTTTTTACAATTGACATTCCAAGTCCGGTACCAGATATTCCTGAATCTGTAGTAGAACGTTCCCTTGCAAAAGGCTCAAAAATCTTTTTTACAAATTCTGAACTCATTCCACATCCGTTATCAGAAATCACACAATGAAAACTTGCAAATTCCGGATTTAATGACTGACGTTCAACTATTTCAAAAGAGACTTTTCCTCCTATTTGAGTAAATTTCATAGCATTACTCAAGAGATTTAAGAACACCTGCTTAACTCTCATTGGATCAAGATAAAGGTTGTCGTGTTTTATATCAGTTTTTTTAATTTCGAAATGAATATTTTTATTAGAAACATCTGGATAAATGATATCTTGAATCTCTTTTAATAAGCTAGAAAGGCTTGTAGGGATATTTTCTAATATCATTTTGCCATTCTCAATGCGTGACATATCCAGTATGTCATTAATAAGTGACAAAAGATGATTAGAAGAAGATTCAATTTTTTCAAGACATTCTGATACTTTATCCGTGTCTGTTATAGACCTTCTGGCAATATCAGTAAAACCAACAATGGCATTCATCGGTGTACGAATATCATGACTCATATTAGAAAGGAAAATGTTTTTAGCCTTGTTTGCAGATCTAGCTTCTATAAGTGCATTTTGCAAATCTTCATGGTACTGCTGCTGTTTTCCTACTTCTGCAGTAATATCTTTTACACCTATTATAAAGTGATTAATTTCTGAATCTGTCTTAAAAAGCTTAATTCTTACATAATGATAAACTTCAGTATTTTTTCCTCGAAAATCAAATGAATATGAATCCCTTGAAGAAAGCAAATCCTTTACTGTGGGAATCTGCAGAAAATTTGAAAAATTATCTTTGTCTTCAGAATAAATCATATTTTTTGCACAATACTCGATTATTTCGTCATAAAGAATTTTTTCTGCAAATATCTGCTGATAATAATCCTTCATAAAATCATCAAGGCGCATTATCGTATATTCATCATTTACGGTATTTACATAAAAAACTGACCCATAATCTAAACTTAAAGCATTTGTAATATTAAATAATTTCTGCTGTTCTTTTTGTCTAGAACTCTGAAGAACTACAAGATAAGCAAGAATTACAGAAATCACTCCACCAAACGATTGTATTGGGAGAACAATATTTAATTTATTAAAAACGATTTCATATATTGCCTGAAATATAATCGGAAAAACAGCGATAGAACCGATAGAAAAATATTTTTGCCTGTTTTCATCACTATTACTGTTTGCAATTTTAACAAATGAAACCAGAAGCGGAATTAAAACAAAAATCAAATTACACAATGCATTAAGCTGCCAGAGAGGTCCGTAAGTATAATTATAATTTTCATCAATTGCAAAAATTAGTCCCGTTCTTATACTTGAAGAAATAGCTGTAAGATTAATTATGAACAAAAAAGAAATAAAAGTTTTCAACCATCGGGTATTTAAAAAATCTGAATGAATTTGTGTTTTTGCAAAACAATACCATGCATGACACACGCACAGTGGCCCAAAATATGCACATGTAACTACAACCTTAAAAGTTAATAAAGTAACTGTATAATAATGCAAATAAATCATTGCAAATACTTCGTTAACTAAAATTGTAAAAGCTGTTGAAAGCATAACATATAAAAATGCATTCTTGTGCTGTTGGTTTTTGTGATTTTTTAAAAAGTCTATCATAACAATAAACAAAACAGTGAGACACAAAAGTCCAAACATTAATCTTACAAATACATATTCATTCATATCTATATTATTTTAACATGGTTTTACCGATAATTATACTATGAAAAAAATCATTTTAAGATTTATATTGTTTAGTTTTCTTTTGTTAAGTCTGCATGCTCAGATTCCATCTCAATTACAGGGATTATGGGAAGGTAAAGACAGATATATTTTTTTTGATTCCGAAGAAGATATTTGTTTTATTTTAAAAGAATATTATTCCTGGTATCTTGATCGTGTTGTGGAGCCAGAATCCTACTCTACTGTCTTAGAAAGAAAACGTAATCTTGCAACACAAAAAAATCCGATTAACTTTACTTGTAACTTTTTTGAATATAAAGAATTACAAAACGCATGGGAAATTGAAATATTACAAAACCAGAAAGAAATTCTAAAGACCCCGATTGCACTTCATGGGGACAATTTATATCTTAATTTTTTAATAAAAGTATTAACTGATGAAACAGAACAAAGTAATTCTATTACGGGATACTGGCAGGGAATTAATTATAGCAATGATATCAGAATCAGCGGAAGAAGAAATATTCCAAATATTTACTCCTGGTTTATTACAGATGACGGAATTTATAAATTGCGATTCTGGGAAACTGATATGAAATTAAATAATGAAGCTATTGCCGAATTTACAGATGGTGAAAAACTTTTTCAGGTAAACAAACATATTTATAGCGCAGGCCAAGTATACACATGTGCAACAGGCAGATCCAGCCGCATAAGAAACGTTGAAAAATCTTATTCCTTCCTTAACGACTACACCACTAACGAAGAATCAACTCTTATGTTTTTAGGAAAACCATATTTAACAAGAGTAAAAGAGATTACAACGATTGAATCTCTGATGAAACTAGTACAGGAACAGAATTCTAAAAAAAAGCCAGCACCAGAACCAATCTTTCCAGTACATTTACCAAAATTTCCTGGTGAATAGATTGAAGTTGTTACATAAATCAAGCCTAAACAGGGCAAACGCATTATATTTGACTTTGTATCAAAAATGGCGAGAAGGAGCAAACTAGTTTGCGGTTTTGATAAGCCGTTTTTGCGACTGGGAGCCATTTTTGTAGGCAGAATAGTTTATAATGCGGTTGCCCTG
>CADBSK010000125.1 GCA_902797305.1 uncultured Spirochaetaceae bacterium
AAAAATGGCGCGAAGGAGCAAACTGGCTTACAAAAACACTCGTTTTGTGCTGCCGCGTGAGCGGCGAATGTATATAATTACAAGCACTAAACGCGTGTAGCAAACTAGTTTGCGGTTTTGATAAGCCGTTTTTGTGACTGGGAGCCATTTTTGTAGGCAGAACAGTTTATAATGCGTTTGCCCTGAAAAATATAATTAACGCAATTGTACAATATTATTCATATTGCTATAATAGAATAATATATAACAAATATATAAGGTGAATAAAATGGAAAACGAAAAACTTCAAATTATCAGACACTCATGTGCACACGTTATGGCAGAAGCCATCCTACATCTTTATCCAGGAACAAAAATTGCCATTGGACCTGCTATCGAAAATGGTTTTTATTACGATTTTGATTTCCCAACTACCACCAAATTCACCGAAGATTCTTTCCCTGCTGTAGAAAAAGAAATGAGAAAAATTCTCGCAGGTAATCACGACTTTATCCGTAAAGAAGTTTCAAAAGAAGAAGCATTGAAGCTTTTTAAAGATCAGGAATATAAAATTGAATTGATTAACGACCTTCCTGCAGACGCAACAATCACAACTTACGAACAGGACGGATATCTTGACCTTTGTCGAGGACCTCATGTTTCTAATACAAAAGAAATCAATGGACAGGCATTTAAGCTTGATAAAATCGCCGGAGCATATTGGAGAGGAGATTCAAACCGTCCAATGCTCACTCGCGTATATGCAGTTTGTTTTGAAAAGCCAAATGACTTAAAAGAATACCTTGCAATGATTGCAGAAGCAGAAAAACGTGACCACCGCAAAATTGGTGTTGAAATGGATTTATTCCATCTCGATCCTGAAGATCCAGGTCAGATTTTCTGGCATCCAAATGGATGGACAATCTATACAACTATTCAGGATTATATGCGCCGTCAGGTAAAACGCGATGGTTATCTTGAAGTAAATACACCTGCTATCATGCCTAGAAGCCTTTGGGAACGCTCTGGACACTGGGGTCACTACCAGAAGAATATGTTCATCACAGAATCAGAAAAAAGACTCTTTGCTATTAAACCAATGAACTGTCCTGGTGCACTTGAAATCTTCAAAAGCAAGCTCCGTTCATACAAAGATCTTCCTCTCAGACTTGCAGAATTTGGACACGATGTTCGTAATGAACCAAGTGGAACTTTACACGGTATTATGCGCGTAAGAGGCTTTGTTCAGGATGATGCACATATCATTTGTACTGAAGAACAGGTAGCAGAAGAAGTTGCAAAATTCTGTAAACTCTTAAAGAAAGTTTACCACGACTTTGGATTCGATGATCTTGTTGTAAAATTCTCTACAATGCCAGAAGACCACGTTGGAGACCTTGCAACTTGGGAACGAGCAGAAAAAGCTCTTGCTGATGCTTGTCATGAAGCAGGACTCAACTACGAAATTCAGCCAGGTGAAGGTGCCTTCTACGGTCCAAAACTCGAATTCAAGCTTTATGACTGTCTTGGACGAGAATGGCAGTGCGGTACAATTCAGG
Organism: uncultured Spirochaetaceae bacterium; assembly: GCA_902797305.1. Lineage (GTDB taxonomy): Bacteria > Spirochaetota > Spirochaetia > Treponematales > Treponemataceae > Treponema_D. Next base: position 1,539 of record CADBSK010000125.1, read on the forward strand.
CAGACTTCCAGCTTCCAAGTGCTGAACGCTTAGACGCAACATACATCGGTTCTGATAACCAGAAACACCATCCTGTTATGCTCCACCGAGCTATTTTGGGATCAATAGAACGCTTTTTGGGTATTTTGATTGAAAACTTTGCAGGAGCCTTCCCTACATGGCTTGCATTTGAACAGGCAGCAGTTGTGCCTGTAAGCGACGCCTTTGCAGACTACGCAAAAGAAGTTAATGAAGCACTTCTTGCAAATGATATCCGTTCTAATGCTTATCTTTCTGATGAAAACATGAGACAAAAGATTAAGACAATTACAAAGGAACACAAAACTCCTTACATTCTTATTGTAGGAGAAAACGAAAAGAACGACAAAACTGTTACAATTCGTTTCAGACAGTCAAGCGGTCTTGAACAAAAAACAATGAAGATTCAGGAATTTGTCGATTATGTTCAAGATAAAGTTAATAACCATGTAATTGGTATCTAAACAATAACGGGGAAGCATAAAGCTTCCCCTCTTTTATTATATGGACGATCAAGAATACTATAAAATGATGCGGAATCAATATTCCCATATTATACAAACAAAAAAAAATACAAATTTTGATTTTACTCGCTGGAACAGTCATCAAGGTAGAGAAGATGCCCAAATGTTACAGGAAAAGAAGTCATCTTTGCTAACAGAAAATGAAAAAACAGATGATAGTGAATAACTAAAAATCAAGGGTTAGATTATCTTTTTCTAATTGAAGGAAAGATAGTTGCTCAAGATTATAATTTATATTAAGTTCAAGGCGATTTAAGTCCGAGATATCAAGATTATTTTTTTTGCAGGTCGATTTTATTTCGTTTTGAATATCAATTATCTTTAAATAAACATCATCTATTTTCTTTTTGCTTGCAACATCACCTTTAAAACTTTTTAAAACAGTACAAAGGGTATTTTTTAAGTTTTCTATGTCTTCATAATTTAGAGGTGGCATTTGCAATTCCTTGTAATTACACTATACTGTATTTCTAAAGATTATTAAAGGATTATTTATGAAAGAAACATTTGACGATTGGACTTCTTACGATAACTGGCTAATTCAAAATTATTCTAATTACAGCATTTATAAAGTAGATGAAATTAATGGAAAAATTGAAATTGAATATTGCAACAAAGGAACTGGAGAATTAGAAAAAATCATCGAAGAAAGCAAAAAAACTGCAGCTACAAACTAATTATTTAATTTGTAGCTTACAGTCTTCACAATTTTATTTTAAAATTTCCTGAGCAAGTACAAGAACCTTATCAGGGCAAGAATTTACACATTCTCCACAACTTGTACATTTACTGTAGTTAATATTTGGTATTCCAGAAGTAATGTCTATTGCCTGTTCAGGACATTTTTTTGCACAAATACCGCATTTAAAACATCCAACAGAACAATCTTTTTTGATCTGAGGCTTATTATCGCTGTGATTTGAACATCGTGGGATTGCACCTTTTGTATCTGCATCAATCAACTTAATCAAATGTTTAGGACATACTGTTGTACATTTACCGCAAGCAACACACTTAGAGTAGTCAACAACAGGTAAACCTTCTTCGCCCATAGAAAGAGCACCAAAAGGACAAACATTTACACAATCACCGTAACCAATACAACCAAAAGAACATTTTTTTGTTCCATTCATTACAAGATTTGCAGCTTTACAAGTTTGAATACCGATATAATTACCTTTATTTGCTGCACATTCTTTTGTTCCGTGACAGGCAATAAAGGCAACTTTTGGTTTTAATTCTACTCCAGCCTTACCTAAAATTTCTGCAATTTTAGTAGCACATTCTGCTCCACCTGCAACACAGCCGTTTGTTGGAACTTCACCCTTAACTACTGCACCAGCAAAAGCATCACAACCGGCCATTCCACAACCGCCACAATTTGCTCCACTTAATGCATCTCTTACCAACTGTACTTTTGGATCAGTATCTACATGAAAAATTTTCTTAAAAAGCCCGAGTAAAACACCTAACAAAAAAGCAATAACAAGGGCGCATATAATCGTATATAAAATGATATTCATATTAACTCCAGGTATTATTTTATAAGCCCTTTAAAACCTAAAAATGCAAGACTAAGCAATCCGGCAGCAACATATAGGATAGGAGTTCCTTTGAAAGCAGCAGGAATATTTGCAACCTTTAAGCGACTACGAACAGAACTCATAATTACCATAGACATTAAAAATCCCATAGCTGTACCAAAGGCATAAACAAGACTCTGACCATAATTAAAGTTCTTAGAAATACAGTTAATTGTAATACCTAAAACAGCACAGTTTGTAGTAATGAGAGCAAGGTAAACCCCCATGGAATTATACAATCCAGGAGCCTGTTTTTTTAGAAAGAATTCAACCAACTGAACTAAAGATGCAATAACTAAAATGAAAAACAGAGTTTGTAAAAACTCAAGTCCAAGAGGTACCATAACGAATTTATACAAAGGCCAGGTAACCGCAGTTGCAAGCATGATAACAAAGGTTGTTGCAAGCCCCATACCTGTTGCTTTTTCTGTATCATTTGTCATTCCAATAAAAGGACAAATTGCTAAATATTGAATAAAAACAACATTATCAATTAATGCTGCTTTAATGAATAGTTTTAATGTTTCGACCATTATTTACCTCTCTTTGCCTGTGCCTGTTTTATTGCAGTTACAAGGGCAGCAAGGAATCCAAACACCAGGAATCCGCCCGGTGCACTATTAAAAATACCAATTCTATAGTCTTCAGGTATAAGAGAAAATGAAATACCTGTCCAAATTGTAATTGAACCAGAACCAAGCAATTCTCTAATTAAAGAAATAAATACTAAAACGAGGGTATAACCAATTCCCATTCCTAAAGCATCCAAAATAGAATCAGAAGGATTATTTTTTGATGCAAATGCTTCTACGCGCCCCATAATAATGCAGTTTACTACAATTAATGGAAGAAATACGCCTAGAGCATCATACAAAGGAGTTACAAAAGCCTGTAAAACCAGTTGAACAATAGTTGTAAAGGCAGCAATTATTGTAATAAAAACAGGAAGTCTTATTGCAGATGGAATAAATTTTCTAAAAATACTAATAACAATTTCACTCATTAAAAGTACAAAGGTCATACCCATTCCCATACCAAGGCCGTTAAATACACTGGTTGTAACGCCAAGGGATGAACATAGACCAATATTAAGTACAAGTAAAGGATTTTCTTTTATAAATCCATTTGTAAAAATCTTGAGCTGCTTATTCATTGTTAAGAACCTCCTTCTTTTCAAGATAATTCAAGAGACTCTTTGAACCTTGAGTTAATAAAGCGGCAACACCATCACTTGTAATTGTAGCACCAGAAATAGCATCAAAAGTCTGATTAGTTAAAAACCCTTCTTTTGCATTTTTCCCGGTAAATTGTTCATAAAAAGTAGTTCCGCTTTTTACTTTATAGTTATCATCTTTAGCTTTTGAACCAAAACCTGGAGAATCAGTTATTTCCAAAAAGCGCATTCCAGTTACAACGCCATTTGTATCAATTCCGAGAATAATTTTTGCCTTATCATAAGTAGGACCTTCTACTTGAATAACACCACCAATAATTTTCTGGTCTTTATATGCTAAGTAAGCATCACTAAGAGCAATGTTTTTATTATCAGAAGGCTCAAAATCATTCACCGAAACAAATTGATCTGCAAAAGAGAAAACTTCTTTCATTGCTTCATTTGCTTTTTGAATTTGATTCTTCTTGATTTGAGGTGCTGTTAAATTATTTACGATAGCAAGAACAGTACATGCTATTACAGCGTAAACTACAAGAACAAGCCCAAGTCTTATCATTTCAAAAAAATCTTTCTTATTAGAAGTATCAGACATTCTGACCTCCTTGATTTTGTTCTTCAGAAATTGACGACAAATCAAATTCCATCTGAATCTTTTTTATATCAGGACGCTTGTTACCTTTTTTTCCGTATCCATATTTTCTTACTGTAAGATTATTTAAGAACGGAACAATAGTATTCATTATCAAAATACTGAACATAATCCCTTCTGGATATCCACCAAAAGTTCTAATAAGGAACGTGATTAAACCGCAACCTAAACCAAATACTAAGCGTCCAGGTTTTGTGACAGGGCTAGTTGCATAGTCTGTAACCATGAATGTAGCACCAAACAACAAACCGCCGGTGAGAACATTCATTAATAATTCCTGACAAGCACCGTAGAATGAACCAGTTTTTATAAGACCAGCAAAAAAAGATGCTAAGCTTACAGTTCCAACCATAGCCACAGGAGCTCTCCAGTCAATAATTCTACACAAAAGAAGAATTACAAATGAAATTAAAACTAACAATGCACTAGTTTCTCCGATACATCCACTATGATTACCAAAGAAATAAGTAACAAAGTCAAAATCACTAGCCTTAACAGAGCCATTTTTTATAGAAGAAAGAATTGTTGCAGAACTTATAGCATCTACAGCCCCATCTGCAACCTGCGAAACAGGATTTAACCATTTTGCTCCCATAGCAGATGGGAAACTAATCATTAGAACAGCTCGTCCTGCCAATGCGGGGTTAAAAACATTAGATCCAATTCCACCAAAAAGCCCTTTGGCAACAATCATTGCCACCGCAGCTCCAAGAACGACCATCCATACAGGTATAGTCGGAGGACAAACAAGTGCCAGCATTACACCAGAAACACAGGCAGAAAGATTAGAAATTGTAATACGTTGTTTTGTGCAAACCTGAAACAAAAATTCAAAAATTACACAACTTAAAACTGAGACTAAAATTGTTACTAAAGCCCTTAATCCAAAAGTTACAACTCCAAAAATGCATTCAGGAAGCAATGCAAAAAGTACAGTTCCCATAATCATTGGAGTTGTTATTTTAAATTTAAAATGCGGGCTTGAAGCTAAAAATAAGTTTTTATCATTCATCGTTATTATCCTATTTTTTTGTCATCATTTGCTGACGGACAATCGCTTTTCCAAGTCGGATGCGCTGAACTAAATTTATACTTGCCGGACAAACAAATGCACAACAACCACACTCGATACAATCCATTAGACCAAATTTGCGAGCTTTATCATAATTTTCAGCTTCTAACTCCCGTTTAATTAAAACAGGACTCAAATGCATTGCACATGTACTTACACACTTTCCACAACTGATACAGTTATCTTCAGTATTTAAGAAAGTTTCTTTTGCAGTTAAGAAAGTTACACCACTGGTACCTTTTGCAACAGGGAAGTTTGCACTAGCCATTGCAAATCCCATCATTGGTCCACCTGAAATTACTTTCACAAGCTGATCTTCATTAATTTGGAAGACATCTGGCATTAAATCACTTACAAGAGTTCCAACAGGCACACGGATATTGCATGGCTTTACTACTGCACCACCGCTGATTGTTAATGAACGTTCAATGAGAGGTTTTCCAAGTCTAAAAGCATCGCTTATGGCGCAAACTGTTCCCACATTTGAAATAATTGCTCCTGCATCTGCAGGAAGCTTTGCAGATGGAATTTCTACTCCAAGACAAGCGGAAACTATAAATTTTTCGGAACCCTGAGGATATTTTGTTTTTACTAAACATATCGAAATATCATCCCCATATCCTTTTTGAGCAATTTCTTTTTCTAAAATAGGTTTTATGTAAGATTTATTATCCTCTAAAGCAATAATGCCCTGGGCACCAACAAGTCGAAGAATTATTGCAAGACCATCGATTACTTTTTCTGGAGTTTCCTGTAATGTGCGTTCATCACAAGTAAGATAAGGTTCACATTCAGCAGCATTGACTAAAACATAATCAATCTGTTTATCTTCAGGAGGGTTAAGTTTTACATGAGCAGGAAATGAAGCTCCTCCCATACCAACAATACCACAATTTTTTATTCTATCCAAAGCGTCTTTTGGATCACAGGTAAATGGATCTAATGGTTCAAAAAACTCAACCCTGTCAGAATCATCAGCCTCGATTACAATACAAGGAACTTCCTGATTCCCTGTAACAAGGCAGTTCTGAATTTTTTTTACCTTGCCCGAAACAGATGAGTGAACCGGACAATTCATAAACTTATCACCTGTTGCAATTATCTGTCCCTTTGCAACAAGATCGCCTACCTTTACAACAGGAGAATTTGGAGCTCCTCCCATCGTAACAGGAATTGTTACTGTTTTAGATTTAGGAAATACAGAAGTTATAGCACACTTATTGCTAAGCTCTTTCATTTCCTTAGGATGTATTCCACCCTTAAATGTGTGTAGTCTCATAATGATAAATTATATCAATATGGACATTATTTGTCTATTTTGTCAGTAAAAAAATATATAGAAATTAATAAGGATAAACAATAAAAGATTAATTAAAAAAAAAAGACTCTTGATTACTCAAGAGTCTTTTTAGTCGGGATGACAGGATTTGAACCTGCGACACCCTGGTCCCAAACCAGATGCGCTACCAGCTGCGCTACATCCCGTTGCGTGATTAATAATATATAAGAAACTAAAAAAATGTTCAATACCTTATACGATTTTTTTTGTATTTTTTATTAAAAAGATTACAGTTTATTAAATAAATATTTGAATTTACAAGTAAAACATAGTAAAATATTTGTATAAATCGCATACAAATTCAAATTTGAATTTTATATTGAAATCTTGAATTATAAATAAAAAAGGGAGAAAACAAATGGAAAGAATGCAATGCGATAACTGTGGATATGTTTATGATAAAGATGCTGGAGATGCAAAGAGTAATGTTGCTCCAGGAACTGCATGGGCTGATGTACCTGCAGATTACAAATGTCCAGAATGCGGTGCATCAAAGGATAAGTTTATAATTGAATAAACTTTCCTTAAAAAAGGCTATAAAACAAATGTTTTATAGCCTTTTCTTTTTTAAAAGACGAATTCTGCCTGACAATCGATTTCGCCACCCTTTAATATGCCACTTGGAATAGGACCAATTATTTTTAATTTGATTGCATCACCAGACTTGTAAGAAACCATTGATGAATTACATTCTATCTGACAGTGCAAAAAATTTTCTGTAACCGCGTGATAAATTGATTTACCCTGCCCCTGAACAAATAAAGAGGAATGCTTTACAGTTTCAAGAACGGCATCGAAAACCTTATTTTTACAAGACTGAATATATAATTCTTTATTTTGTTTTGCCCAGTTTCCTAATTTTTTAGCCCTTTCGCCACTTATGCTTTGTGGAATCTTTGGCTTCATATCAAAAGCTATAGTTCCAGGTCTTGCACTAAATGGAAAAACATGAACCCATGCAAAATCACATTTTTTACATAAATCCATTGTCTCTTCAAAATCTTCTTCCGTTTCACCAGGAAAACCAGTTATTATATCACAGGCTAAAAAGGGATTAGTTTTGGCAGCTCTAAGCTTATTACAAGCATCTATAACATCTTGTCTACTATATCTTCGTGCCATATTTTTTAAGACGTTATCGCTACCACTTTGAACAGATATATGAAAATGAGGTCTAACCCTTTTATCTCTAATTACGGAACAGAAAAAATCATTAACAACTTCTGGATACAAACTGGATATTCTAAAACAGATTTTTTTTGTATTTTGTAATAAAAGCTCAAGGAGATGGGCAAAATCAATCTTAGAACCATTATATTCACCTGCATATTGACCAATATTGACAGTTGTGATTACAACTTCTGTCTGCCCGGCCTTTTCAAGATTTTGAACACGATTTATTACTTCTTGAGCATTTAAAGAAACAGAATGCCCTCTTGCTTTATTGATAGTGCAATATGTGCATTTATTATTACAGCCATCCTGAATTTTAATAGAAGAACGGGAATGAGTTAAGAATGAATCTGTTGCAAGTTTAAAGGCATCTTCACTTGTTTCTTTTTTTTCTGTTTCTTTATCAAAAATCAAATTTTGAATCTGTTTAGAAAATTCTTCAGCATTAAAAGCGTTTGTTTCAAGAATTTTTTTTAATGTATCAGGAATTTGCGAAAGTCTACTCTTTTTCTGCCCTTCCAACACAGCAATTCTTGAACTAAGCTTAAGAATTTCCTGTTTTGCAAGCTGTGCATAACACCCTGTAACTATTACACAGGCATTTGGACATTTTTCTAGTAATAAACGAATTATTCGCCGGTCTTTCTGTTCTGCTTTTTGTGTCACAGCACAGGTGTTTACTACAACTATATAAGTTTCTTCATCAACGAGAGATTTTGCAGAAAGAGGTCTTAAATCAACAGAATAGTCTTTATCAAGAAAATAACGAGCCGCACTTTCACTTTCAATCTGGTTTAATCTGCAACCCGTCGTTTCAAATCGAATTTGCACAGGAGTTAATTGAGTTTACTGCTTACACGAGTTCTTCCTCTGTCAGCTTCGACAGAAGAACCATTTAATCTCAAGGCTTCATCATAAGCTTCAACTGCTTCATGATAATTCTGAGCCATTTCGCGAGCATAACCTAAGCGAACCCACCATTTATCTATTAAAGGTTCTTTTTTTACAGCAGCACTTAATGAAATATCTGCATGCTGATAACGTGCCTGACGAATATAAATTTCACCCATGTAATAATAGGCAGTTCCTACACGACTACCACTTTCAGGAGCATTGGCTACATATTTTTGGAACTGTTCCATTGCACCATTATTTTTTCCTAAAAAATATCTTGCCTCACCAAGGACTTCTGTAAGACGAAGATCATAAGGACTTATCTTAAGCCCCTCAAGAGCTCTCTGTTCTGCTTCTGAGTACTGTCTGTTGCTTACCAGAGACCAGCACATTACTACATAAGATTCAACACGATTAGGATTTGAAGCAAGTTCCTGCTCACATACAGCAATAGATTCCTTAAATCTACCGTTTTTATAAAGAACAAGAGCATCCTGCTTTATATTAGTCTGCGCAAAAGTATAAAAACTATTTACTAAAAGAAATATAACTGTAAAAAGTTTAACAAGACTTTTCTTCATTTATTAGCCTCTTATTTAATCATTGTACAACGACCAGTAAAGGTGCTGCCTGGTTCCAACACAACCTGTTTTGAAGTAATATCACCATCAACAATACCAGAAGAAGCAACAAAGATTAAATCTTTAGCAACAACATTTCCGTGTACTTTACCTTTTACTAAAACCCGTGTAGCACTTACATCAGCATTAATCTCTGAACAAGTATCAATTACAAGATCACTTGTTGCATCAATTTTTCCGTTTACAATTCCACGAATCATAAATGGTTTTACGAATTTAATATTTCCTGTAAATTTAATTCCAGGTTCAATTACTGTATCAAATGCTTCGTCTTCAAGATCAAAAAAATCACTTTCTTTTACATCAAACATATTCTCATTTTACCTTTGAAAAAGATTATAGTCAACGCAACCAATTTTCATGGAATCAATTTTTATGTACAACAAAAGAATACTTAAAATAACCGTTTTTATCTTTTTGCAACAATCCGGCAAATTCTTTTTCTTCTGTAAATACAGCTGCAAATTCATTTTGAATTGTAAAAAGAGAAATATTAAACATTGAAGATGCTAATTTTCCTCCATTATAAAACCATTTTTCACTTTGTTTTTTTAAGGTTATAGATGCAAATCCACAATAATCTGCAAGTTGTGGACTCATTTTTTCAGAATTATTTTTTACGATTTCCTGTAATTCCTGTTCATGGTCACATTCTTTTAGTTGCCCTTGTGAAATTAAAATCGCATTTTGTATATTAAACTCAGGGAGATATGAATAACCTGCTGCATTCTTAAGTTCAAATGAACCGACTTTTGTTCTAAGAAGCCCTGTTAAATGAGAAGCACTACCACAAAAAATACCAATATCCCTAGCTAAAGAACGAATATAAGTTCCTTTACTTACTGTAAAACGAATTCTTGCATATTCAACCAAATTTTCTGAGTTCTTTTGTATTTCTAATATTTCAGAAGAATAAACAGTTACTTTACGAGCTGGTATTTCTGCTTCAACTCCACTTCTTGCTAAATCACTTGCTCTTTTTCCATTTACATGAATTGCACTAAAAAGAGGGGGCTTTTGCATTATTTCACCAGTAAAATTTTCTACTGCTTGAATTAACTTTTCTTCCTGGGGTAAAGGAGCTGTGCGTACAACAGAACCGGTATATTCAAGGGTATCGGTTTCTGTTCCAAAACAAAGGACAGCTTCGTAAGTCTTATCAAACTCTGTAATACGACCAGCAAGTCGTGTCAGTGCACCACAGCAAACCACAAGAAGACCACTTGCAAAACTGTCTAATGTACCTGTATGTCCAACTTTTTGAGTATTAAAAGCGTGTTTAATTGTAAACAACGAGGAAAAACTAGTTTTCCCCGGTTGTTTTGCAAAAAGCACAATTCTATCACACATTCTACTTATCCAGCATTTCTGGATGTTCAGATTCCCATGCTTTAGTTTTTTCTTCTAAAGCATTGAGTTTCTGAACCATTCTAAATCCTTCGTGCATCCCAGAATCTACAACAAAAGTAAATTTTGGAAATTTTCGAATGCGTAATTTCTTTGCAATAGAAGATTGAATAAAGCCGGCAGCACTATTCAATCCATCTACGCCTAATTCGAGTTTACCGTCACTCAAAAAACTTGAGACAAATATCTTTGCATAACTCAAATCTTGAGTAACTTCAACTCTATTAATCGATAAAAATGTAGAAACACGAGGATCCTTTATTTCTCCGCGAAGAATCATTTGACTGATTTCGTCG
>CADBSK010000126.1 GCA_902797305.1 uncultured Spirochaetaceae bacterium
AAAGAATATCGATGTGCTTGAAGAGATTTCCAAATGGGATGAACTTATGCCGAGTATTCAAAATTTCAAAGAGTGGACCAAAGAAAGATGTAAAGATGCCCAGAACACATATCGTGATGGCCAACTAGAGCCTATAGTCGATTTGTTTGTTGCAGCCTTTGCAAACTCGAACAAAGCAATCAAAGATGGATATGACAGTCAGATTAAAGATTATGACCATCAGTTGAACGGATACACAAAAGAGACCGCCTACGGTAAAAAGCATTTCTTCGGAGCTGCGGAGATAAGCCAGATGTTCGAAAGTGCAACTCCAGAACTGCTTCGTAAGATTGCCGGAGTTATCGCAGAACACGGCTGCAAAGACGTAAAGGAATGGATGCAGAGGAGTCCTTGGTACAGAGAGTTTGAACTGGGACGTGAGGTGGAAAGAAAGCTGAAGAGGGAGCGGGAATGGGAGAGATAGAATAGTTTGATTTATAGCGCTGGTATTCGTTTGAGAATATCAGCGTTTTTTTATATTTTCTCATTTTCAAAAAAATATTGTAAAAACATGATATTTTATCCAAATTTCCCGAAAGCTATGGTATAATGTATCTTGGGAATATTTAATATGGATGTAGATTACAGAAAACTTTGGAAACTGCTGATAGATAAGGGAATAAAGAATAGAACGGACCTTATCAAGATGGCAGGCATTTCCACTAACATTTTAGCAAAACTCGGTAAGGGTGAATTTATCTCAATGGATAGTATGCAAAAAATATGTAAAGCCCTTGATTGTGATGTTGGTGATGTTTGCGTGATTAATGAAAAAAATAATCAAGAAAATGAATAAGTGTCATTATTTGACACTATAATACTATATAATAAAAATGTTGGATGAATAAAATGGAAAACGGAACTGAAAAAATAAACAGAATTTTAGCTAATCTTTCTAGCACTCAGGAAGATATGTTAGCGTTAAAAGATTATATTTGGTTAAATCTTGATCATTCAAGTGTAGAAGAAGTTCAGACTGCAGCTTCTTTTCAGGTAAAATACCTTGAATTATTGGATCAGTTTGCCCAGAACTCTCAAGAAATTTCAGCATTAATATCTCAATTTACGGGAATTCAAATCGAAGAAACTCCAAAAGAAGTCGAGCAAAATAATTCTGATAATCAAAGACTTATTAAAGAACTCAATAAGAATATACCTCACGAAATAACAGAAGACTTTACTTTTAAACGTCCAACAGCATTTATTTTTGATGGGTGTGCTTATACAGATATGAATTGCTGGTCAGAGTTATTCATCCAATTTGTTGCATGTCTTGCAAAAAAAGATCCAGCAAAATTAAAAACTTTAGCAGATAATCCTGAATTCATATCAAAGCAAAACAAAAAGTATTATTCATCTACTCCTAAGGAACTCAGAAAACCAGGAAAAATCATGAATGATTTTTTTGTTGAAACAAATCGTAGTGCAAATGACTTAATGAAGCTGGCAATAGATTTGCTTAATTATTTTGAAATTCCACTTACTAATATGACAATTTATCTCAGACAGGATAGGAATGCTTAGATGAACAAACGAGAACAAATAACACTGATTATCGAAGATTATATTAAAAATTACTGTCCCAAAGATAAGCATACGCTAAAAGCTGGAGAAATTAGAAAATGGCCAGCTGTGGACAAATTGTGTGAGAATTTAGATATGGCGAACATATGCAATGCCATGGATGCAGTTACAATAGAAAAAGAAATATCTAATACTGCAAAAGCAACAACAACTCATGAAATTACTTTTTAAGGGAGAACTAAAAATGTCAGATACATTAATAAGAGATAACAAAGATTACGGTAGTGTTGGAGAGTTTTTGAAAGATGTAGTAAAAGAAGGTTCTGAACTTTCTGTAGTTTCTGCATATTTTACAATATTTGCATACTATGGATTGCATGATCAGTTAGATTCAATTAAGAGTATGAAGTTTCTTTTTGGAGAACCAACTTTTGTTACTTCTGATAATGTTGATGTTAGAAATTATAAAATTGAAGATGAATCTATCGTTATAAATCCTTCAGAAAAGTTTGGACAGAAACGTATTGCTTCAAAATGTGCTGATTGGATAAGAAATAAAGTTGAAATAAAATCAATCGTGAAACCTAATTTTTTACATGGAAAAATGTACTATGCCGATGCTGATGCAAAAGGATATCCTAAAGCAATTTCAGGTAGTTCTAATTTTACTACTAGTGGACTAGGATTAAAAGATAAAGCAAACAATATTGAATTAAACCTGATTGTTGATAGCGACCGCCAGAAAGATGAACTTAAAGGCTGGTTTGATAAAATATGGAATGATGACACTGGTCTTGTACAGGATGTAAAAGAAGAAGTTCTTAAATACCTTGAACTACTCTACAAAGAAAATGAACCTGAACTTGTTTACTTTAAGACCCTCTATAGCATTTTCAAAGATTATCTGGACGAGCAGAAAGATAACAAACTTTTTGATGAAACGGCATTTAAAGATACTGTTGTCTGGAATAAGCTTTATGAATTCCAGAAAGATGGCGTAAAAGGTGCAATCAATAAACTATTAAAACATAACGGCTGTATAATTGCAGATTCTGTTGGTCTTGGAAAAACTTTTGAAGCACTTGCAGTAATTAAGTACTTCGAACTTCGTAATTATCGTGTTCTTGTTCTTTGTCCTAAAAAACTTAGTGATAACTGGACTGTGTATCAGGCAAGCAAAAACAGTACTTTGAATATTCTTGCAAAAGATCGCTTCCAGTACAACATTTTATATCATACTGATATGGGTCGAGAGACTGGAAAATCAGGTGCAGATGGTCATGATTTTGCAACTTTTAACTGGAGCGCTTACGACCTTGTTGTTATTGATGAAAGTCATAACTTTAAAGGTAACCCTATGGATAAAGAAAACCATAAGGGTGAACGTCACATGAATCGTGCAAAATGGCTTATGGAAAAGATTATTAAATCCGGAAGTAAAACAAAGGTTCTTATGCTTTCTGCTACTCCGGTAAATAATACACTTAAAGATTTGCGTAATCAGATCAATCTTATTACGGAAGGTAATCAATCTGCATTACTTGAAACTACAGGAATCACAGACATAAGTAAAACTCTTGAAACAGCACAAAAGCAGTTTACCTACTGGGCTGATCCACACAAGAATCCAGATCGTACAACAAAACAATTGCTTGAAAAACTTGATTCTTCATTCTTTAAACTTCTTGATGAACTGACTATTGCGCGTTCAAGAAAACATATTACAAAGTTCTACAATGAAGCTGATGTCGGTAAATTTCCGGAAAGAAAAAAGCCTATCCCAATTTATTCTAATATCGATACGGAAGATATGTTTCCAAGTTATGCTGCTATTGATGAACAGATTTCAAAATATAAACTTGCTATCTTTACTCCATCTTCATATTTGAAGGAAGAAAAAAAAGCTGAGTATGCAGAAAAAGCTGGTTCAACAGTAGAGGCCTTTATTCAGGAAGACCGAGAAAAATCATTGATTGGCATGATGAAAATTGGGTACTTGAAACGCCTAGAAAGTTCAATACACTCATTCTCTCTTTCTATTAAACGAACAATAGATAAGATTACAGATATTGAACAAAAAATAGCAGTATTCAAAGAATTAGAGGCAAAAAAACAGAATACATCTACATTTGAAGTCGAACAAAATTATGAAGATGGTGAAATTCTGGAAAATGAATTAGATGATTGGGAAAATGAACCTGATTTAGAAGTCGGAAAAAAATTAAAGTTTAAACTGGAAGATCTTGAACTTGACAGATGGCTTGCTGATCTTAAAAGTGATAAGGATGCATTCAAAATTTTATATAGTAGTGCTAATCAAGTTTCATTAGAAAGAGACTCAAAATTAAATGATTTGAAGAAATTAATTAAAGAAAAAGTTGAAAAACCAATTAATGGAAATAATAAAAAAGTCGTAGTTTTCACAGCCTTCTCTGATACAGCAGAGTATCTTTATGGAGCAATCCATCAATGGGCAAAAGATGAATTAAATCTTGAAACAGGGCTTGTTTGTGGTTCAAATAGTACAGCAACCTGGGGAAGGACTGATTTCAATATGATTCTTACAAACTTTGCACCAAAAGCAAAGCATCGTGATGAATTAAATTTAAGTGCAGAAGAAAAATCAAAAGAACTTGATATTCTTATTGCTACAGACTGTATTTCTGAAGGTCAGAACTTACAGGACGGTGACTACCTTATTAACTACGATATTCACTGGAACCCAGTACGTATTATTCAACGCTTTGGACGTATTGATCGTTTAGGTAGTACAAATGATTGCATTCAGCTTGTAAATTTCTGGCCTACACAAGATTTAGACAATTACATCAATTTAAAAACACGTGTAGAAAGTCGAATGGCATTGGTTGATTTAACAGCAACTAATGAAGACAACATTCTTGCAAATTCCGAAACAAAGGAACTTATTGAAGAAGATTTAAAATATCGTGATCAGCAGCTTAAACGCCTAAAAGATGAAGTTCTAGATTTGGAAGATATGGTAGATTCAATTTCTCTTACAGATTTTACTCTTGATGATTTTAGAATAGAACTTACAAACTTCTTAAAACTGAACGAAAACAAAATCAAGAACTCACCAGATGGAATCTAT
>CADBSK010000127.1 GCA_902797305.1 uncultured Spirochaetaceae bacterium
GTATTTGATAAGCTGGTCGATACCGTAAAGAGCTACACGGCGGTAGTCACCAACGATACGTCCACGACCGTATGTATCAGGCAAACCAGTCAAGATATGAGCTGAGCGAACTGCTCTGTGTTCTGGAGTGTAGATATCAAATACACCCTGGTTGTGTGTTTTATGATACTTAGTAAAAATCTTCTTAAGTTCTGGATCTACATCGTAACCGTACATTTCACAAGACTGTACAGCCATGTTGATTCCACCAAAAGGCATAAATGCTCTCTTGAGTGGTTTGTCAGTCTGAAGACCAACTACCTTTTCAAGTTCTTTTCCTTCTGGACAGATATATCCAGCAGGATGTGCTGTAAGACCAGTTACAACACTTGTATCCATATCAAGAACACCAGTACGTTTTTTACCATCCTTACCGATAGATACCTTGTTGTGTTCTTCTTTCTGAAGTTTCTGAAGTTCATCAAAAAGCTTCTTTGTAGCTGCTGTAGGACCAGCAAGGAACTTGTTATCTCCATCATATGGAGTGTAGTTGTTCTGAATAAAATCACGTACGTTGATTTCTTCTTTCCACAAACGACCGGCAAATCCGTTCCATTCGTCTTTCTGGATCATATCTTTATACCTCATCTATAAAAAGTTTATTTTTTCTTTTTCTTATCTAAATATTAAACCAAAAAATGTGGAATTACAACAAATGTAAATGACTTTACCCACATATTTAGTGTATTTATTAATAATTTTTTTGAATTTAACCATATAAAAAACGCCTCGTAAAACGAGGCTGAATATTTATCCAAAATTATGAATATTTATGAAATTTATTGAATAAATTTGCAAAACCGTATGATTTTGTCAAAAAAAACATAAATCAATCTACAGGAATTGGCTTTATCTTTTTGATGTAAATTTTTCGCATAAGGAATAAAGACATTCCTACAGACATAAATTCTGCAATAATAAAGCACCACCAGACATTATCAACATTTCCTGTAAGGGACAAAAGATATGCTGACGGTAAAAAAACAATGAGCTGTCGACTAAAAGAAACAATCATACTGTAGACGGCATTTCCAAAAGCCTGAAATACAGAAGAAAGCGTAATGGCAAATGCAGCTCCTAAAAAGGATGGTGCAATTCTGCGGAAAGCAGGAATACCGATTGCAAGCATTTCGTCGCTGGCACTGAACATTTCAAAAAGCTGCTTAGGGAACAGTTCAAATACTAAAAAGCCTATAAACATGATTGCAAACGCAATTACAAGGGATGAACGGATAGTGTTTGTAAGCCGCTTATGGTTTTCTGCCCCGTAATTGTATGCAATAATTGGAATAATACCGCTATTAAGACCAAATACAGGCATAAATACAAAACTGTTCATCTTAATAAATACGCCATATACAGCAACAGCGGTCATAGAGAACTGTCCAAGTATCAGATTTACAAAATATGCAATTACGCTGGTAATAGAACTCATGGCAATCGAAGGAATGCCTACTTTGTAAATTTTTGAAATAATTCTTCCCTCAGGGATAATATTTTTGATTTTGAAATGAATTTCTTTATTTAATGTAAGGTTTAAAATCAAAGAAACCATCATGCCAACAACCTGCCCCATCACAGTAGCAACAGCGGCACCTATAATTCCCAATTTTGGGAAGGGACCAATTCCAAAAATCAAAAGAGGGTCAAAAATTAAGTTTGTTACAGCCCCTGCCATCTGACTTACCATTGAAAGAACTGTTCTTCCTGTTGCCTGTAAAAGACGTTCAAAAGTAATCTCTGCAAAAACAAAGAATCCGCTGCAGGTTACGATAAGAAGGTACTCTTTACCAAAGTTAAAAATCTGTTCATCAGCTGTCTGACTATGAAGATATGGAACTACACAAGTTACACCGAGTATAAAGAAAAGCAGAAAATTGCAGATTACAAGAAAAACACCGTTCATCGCAGTTTTATTTACATCTTCCTGATTTTTTTGCCCTAGGCTAAAAGAAAGGAGAGCATTTACACCAATTGCGGTTCCTACTCCAAAGCTAATCATTAAATTTTGTACAGGAAAAGCAAGTGAAACTGCAGTAAGAGCTTCTTCGCTGATTTTTGCAACAAAGATACTATCTACAATGTTATACAAAGCCATCACCAGCATACTGAACATAATTGGTAATGACATATTAAAAATAAGTTTTACAACTGGCATCGTACCCATTTTATTTTCTGGTATTGCCACGCTAGTTTTTTCTGACATATTTACCTCATATATTAAAAAAAAGCCTTGCGACTATAACTTCCGCAAGGCTAATGAATAGTTAATATAAAAATGATAACTTAGTCAAGCAATGCATCTAAATCTTTTGTTATCTGAGCCTTATCAAGTTTCTGACCAATGATACAAAGCTTAATCATGCGGTCGCCATAAGTTTCATCCCATTCTGCACGGAGTTTTGGTTCCTGAGCAAGAACTTCTTCCTGTTCTTTCTTTGAGCAGGCAGCAAGCCATGTTCCTGAAGCTCCAGCTTGTATTTGTCGTCCTGAGGTTTCAAATACATATGCCATATTTTTTTCATCGCTAAAGTACAAAACACCTTTACATCGGATAATGTTTCTAGGCCAGCGTCCGGCATATTCTTCCAGTTTATCACGGTTAAAAGGCTTACGGCGGTAGTATACAAAGTTTCCGATACCGTATTCGTCTTCTTCTGCCCCTTCATGATTGTGTTCATGATGATGGTGATGACAATGTCCATCGCACTTGTGACCAGGTTCTCCATGTTTTGGATTATCATGGTCGTGATCGTCGTCTTCATCATCGTCATGATGGTGATGTTCCTCGTCGTGGTCATGATGGTCGTGGTGCTCATCGTGGTGATGATGATCATGTTCATCCTCATCGTCATCGTCGTGATCTTCTTCTGCATTTTCAAGATGCTGTACCCAGGCTGCACTTTCAAATACTGTATCAAAATTAAAGCGGTCTGTAGCAAGAATATCATCTACATCAACAACACCCTGGCTGGTTTCAATAACTTTTACATGTGGCTGCAATGCATTTACTACAGCATGAACCTTTTTCATTTCATCTTCTGAAACAAGATCTTTTTTATTGATGATAAGTGTTGAACAGAACTCAATCTGCTGAACCAGAAGGGATTCAATATCTTCTTCTCCCATATCTTTTTTGAGAAGCTGATCCCCGCCTGCAAATTCATCCACCATGCGTTTTGCATCTACAACAGATACAACGTTATCAAGTTTTCCATTTCTGATTTGTTCAATTGCCTGTGCAATTGGCATTGGTTCACATACACCACTGGCTTCAATCAAAATATAGTCATATTTTTTTGTTGCAATAAGGTCTTCTATCTGCTGAACCAAATCGCTTTTTAAAGTACAGCAGATACATCCGTTCTGAAGTCCTATAATACTTGATGTGTCAGTAATATTGGCACCTTTTGCTATAAGGCTTTCGTCAACGTTAATTTCACCGATGTCGTTTACAATAACAGCAACTTTGTAACCTTTCTGATTTGTCAAAACCTGATTCATCAAAGTTGTTTTTCCAGCTCCAAGATATCCACATAACAGGGTAATAGGAGTAAGTGATTTTGCCATATTTTTACCTCGAATTTATTCTTTCATAAAAAATATAACAAAATTCAACTTAAAAGACTATAAAAAAATTCCGATAACACAAGTAAGAAGTTCTTTTTGAGGGGATAAAGATGAAAAATCTTAAATTCAGTTCGCTAATTCTAATACTTTTGACAAGTTCTATTTTTGTTACCGGTTGTCTTACAAATAAAAATCAGGAACCAACTATACAGGAACTTATTTCTCAGGGACGTTCCGAAGAAGCAAAAGGCAGATTTATTTCTAAATACGATATAAATGCCGTAGATGCTGACGGAAACACAGCCCTTCATATTGCAGCCCAGATTAACAATGCAAACCTTTGCTTCTTTTTAATCAATAACGGCGCAGATGTTAACCAGAAAAACTACAATAACCAGTCTCCGCTTCATGTTGCAATTGCAAACGATTCCAAGGAATCAGCAAGTATTCTGGTTAATGCCGGATGTAACATTTTTTCACGAGATTCTCAGGGTAAAACTGCAATGGAAAGCGGCTTTATGCTGAACGACAACTATTACGACATTTTTATCAATAAAACAACTTCTCAATACAGGGATGAAATTACAGGTCAGACAATAGTTCATTATTTTGTAATGTCAAAAAATGACAAAGCAATTAATTACTGTATTAAAAACGGAATTCCACTATCGATTGAAGATAACGAAGGCAAAACTCCCCTCGACTACGCCTTTGAAGAAATAGAAGAAGCAAACGTTGTTAACATTGCTGCAAATCTTATTATGAATGGTGCAGAGCGCTATGGTTCTGGAAATTACGACTATTTCCAGACTGCAGTTCTAAACCGAAATCTGGATTATCGTTTTGATGATGGTCAAACTCCGTTGCATCTCGCTGCAATCCAGGGACACACAGCAATTACAGATTACCTTCTTAAAAATCAGGCACAGACAGATGTTCAAGACTCCTCAGGTGCAACACCTCTACACGAAGCAGTTCGTTACGGAAACGTTGCAATTGCAAAATTACTTCTTGCTGCCGGTGCAAATGTAAATGCAAAAGATAATCTCGGAAAAACTCCTATTCTTCTTGCAATTCCAGAAGAAGCAAATAAAGATATTTATTCAACTTTAATCAGCGGACATGCAGATGTTTCAATGAAAGATACTTACGGTGATACTGTTTTACATATCGCTACTATGACTGGTGCAGATACATTTGTACTGGAAACCCTTGTAAGAGCTGGTGCAGATGTTAATACCCGTAACAAAGATGGTATTGCACCTCTTGCCCTTGCAATAGATATCGGAAACGCTGAACACATTCAGTTTTACGCAGACCACGGTGCAGATATCAATTCAAAAGACACAAAAGGCAACACTCCTTTAACTCTTGCTCTTAAAAAGAACGACAAAACTCTCGAAGTTATTCTAAATAAAAAGAATATCGATTGCCATGACTCAAACGGAAACACACCTCTCATCGTTTCAATTATAAACGATGCCTCGTTGTCAAAAATTCAATATATTCTAAGTTTAACTGACGATGTTAACACCCGTAACTCAGAAGGAAACACCGCCCTATACCTCACTGTTCTTAAAAATAGACGCCAACTGGGAGAACTTTTAATCGCTAAAAAAGCAGATATTTTTGCAACAAATACTAAAAATCAATCTCCTCTGAGCCTTGCCCTTAACGGCGGAAGCAATCTCATGGACTGGCTGATTACTCCTATGACTGTAAAACAGACAGACGGGTCAGGAAACACTGCCCTTCACTATGCCGCTGAATGGGAACTCAAAGATGCCATTCCTTTCCTTATAAACCGGGGAGCCGACAGAGAAGCAAAAAATGCAAACGGAGAAACAGCTGTATTTAGTGCTGCAAAAACTAATAATCCTTCTATTATTGATCAGCTAGTTGCATGCCAGAGCAAAATCAATGTCAGAGACAATCTGGGAAGCACCCCATTACATGTAGCAGTCCGATGGGGAAACACAAACACAGCAAAAAAACTTCTTTCTCTTGGAATTGATATCAATGCACAGAATGTAAGCGGTAAATCACCTTTAGCAGAAGCCGCTTTAGCAAGCAAGTTTGATATTGCAAGACTTCTTCTTGCCAATGGAGCAAATGCTAATTCCAGCGACACAAGTGGACGCACAATCATTATGGATGCAATCCGCACTCAGAACACTCAGATTGTGAAACTTTTACTTGCTAACAAGGCAAATCCAAACATTCAGGATATCAATGGTAGAAACTCTTATCATGAAGCTGCGTTAACAGGAAATATCGAAATTATTGACTTAATCCGTAACGCTGGTGGAAATCCTCTTTCAAGAGACAAAAATGGAATTACACCATTTACTTTAAGCCTTACTCAGAGTAACGCAATTATTACCGCTGTTCTTGGCTCAGAAACCGCTATCAGTGACAGTGATGGAAACACTCCTTACCATATAATTATTAAAAATAAAAACTCAAAATCTCTGGGATTAATAAAAACATTAATTGCCAACGGATATCCAATTAACACCCGTAATTCAGATGGTTACACCCCTGTAAGCATTGCAATAGAAAACAGAGATAGAGATATCGCAGAAATTCTTCTTAAAAATGGAGCAGATCCATTTATTACTATTGATAAAAAAGGAAAAAATGCTGTCATTATCGCTTTAGAAAACGACTCTAACCTGATCATTGAAGATATTGTTAAATACGCAGGAACAAAAACAGACATTCAGGGAAACACGATTCTTCATTATGCAGCAATTCATTCTAATGCAAACACAGTAAGACGCCTTGTTTCTTATGGATTAGATTTAAATGTAACAAATATCTCTGGAGAAACTCCAAGTCAGACAGCTAAGAGATGGAAACGAAACGACATTGCGAAAATTTTAACTGCTGAATAAATTAATCCTGACTAACCATAGACAGTGCTTTTAAAAAGGCACTGTCTTTTTTTTGCAATTCTCTTGAACCACGAGTAATCTTACATAAAGACATGTTGAACTTTCGGGCAATTTCTCTTTGAGTAACTCCCTTTTTTAATTCCTTTACTAAAATCCAGCGTTCTACCATCGCTTTGCGTTCGCTGGGGGTAAAAAGGCACTCAAAGAAAGAAGCCAGGAACTGTTTATCACTTGTATCGCCTATAAGGCTAATTAGTTCTTTATACGACTCCTGCATGTATTCAACGATTTCAGGATTTATTTCTTTATTTTCTATTGGATTTCCCATAATTAACTGCATTCCCCAAAATAATACTATCTTCTTCTGTTATTACGACTATTAGTTATAAGCAGCAAACGCAAAAAAGAACCTATAGCCGTTAATGCACTTGCAACATAAGTCATCGCAGCGGCAGTCAAAACTCTTTTTGCTCCGGCGATTTCTTCATTTTCTGTAAAAACACCGGTTTCTTTTAGAATTTTTAATGCACGACTGGACGCATTAAATTCAACCGGAAGGGTTACGATATAGAACAAAACCGACATTCCAAAAAGTACTAGCCCGATATTTGTAATAAGCTGAAAAATAGAAAGCTGTTCACTAAACTGATTACTTGCACCAAAAGCCAAACCTGCAATTGCAAGAACAGGTCCAAATCTAGAACCAATATTTGCCACCGGAACAAGAGTACTGCGCAATTTTAAAGGTCCATACCCTACTTTATGCTGAATGGCATGCCCTGTTTCATGAGCAGCAACTCCCACTGCAGCTATAGATGTACTGGAATAGGTTGCATCGCTTAGATTTAATGTTTTATTTGTTGGATTATAGTTATCTGTTAACTGTCCGCTTATGTGAGTAATTCTTACATCTGTTATTCCGTTTGCTCTCATTAATATTTCGGCTGCCTGAGCACCTGTAATTCCTTTGCTTGTTGCAACTTTGTTGTATTGCGCAAAACGTGATTTTACCATTGCAGAGCTCACAAGACTAAGAATAAGAGCAGGTAAAACAAAAATAAGATATGTAAGATCGATTCCACCAAGATACATAAAACAATTCCTAATTTTTTATTTTAATCATATTAAATATAACACATTTGACAAAATATCGGGAATAATTTTATATATTAAAAAAGGTCATTTATGTTAAAAAAAATAGCAGCAATTTTTAAAAAGGAAGTTATGCTCAGCGTCTCTCTTTTAGCGGCAATTATCTCCCTTTTTATTACAAAACCAAGTCTTGAACTTTTACGAACCATTGACTGGAAAACTCTTGCAACACTTTTTATGCTTCTTACAGTTCTAGAGGGATTCAAAAAAGAAAACATTTTTTCTCCTCTATTGAAAAAGACTAGCTTAATAACTTCTATAAAAAACCTGACCTGCTTTTTTGTTTATTCAGTTTTTTTCAGTTCAATGTTCGTCACAAATGATGTATCCCTAATCATATTTGTACCTTTAACAATTGTCTCATTCAGAGCCGGAAACAAAGAAAAATACATTCTTCCTGTATTAACCCTTGAAAATATCGCAGCCATCAGAGGTAGCCTTTTAACCCCTTTCGGAAGCCCTCAAAATCTTTTTATTTTTACACAAAGTGGATTATCCCCAGTTTCTTTTATGTTAAAAATGCTTCCACTATGGGTTGCAAGCGGATTTTTGCTCTATATATTTATAACTCTTTTATTTTTAAAGGATCAGAGAGAACAAATTTCCCTTAATCAAGAAGAACTGTGCACCCCATGGTTAAAGGAAAACAAAAAATACAGAATCCTTTATATTCTTCTATTTATTATCGTTATTACTACAGTTGTCTCAAGGACAAAACTATGGCCATTCGTTTGTATTGCCCTGTTTGTATCTTTACTAATTTTTGACAGAAAAATCCTGATTAGAACTGATTATGTCCTTTTACTAACCTTTTTGTGCTTTTTTATTTTTAGTTCCTCAATTTGTCATAACCAGACAATAAGCGATTTTTTAGAAAAAACCGTTTCAAATCACGAGTACTGGTGGAGCATCGCATTAAGTCAGTTGATTTCAAATGTACCTGCAAGTATCGTATTGTGGCCTTTTACAAAAAACATTACAGCACTTTTATATGGGCTTGATAGCGCCGGATTGTGCTCAATAATCGGAAGCCTTGCAAGTGTCATTAATCTTAGATTATACTCCAAAGAGTATCCTGGAAATACAAAACAATTTCTAAAAGTATTTGAATTAATAAGTCTTGCATTTTTCTTAATCGTATGTATTCCTCAATGGCTAATTTGCAAATAATTTTATAAAGTTTTAATATATAAAAAAGGGAGAACAACACTATTGGAAAAAAAGATTGGATTTTGGAACAGAGTTGTAGATGAACTGGACTATCAGTGTAAACCACGCAAATGGCTTGCTGCAGAATTAAACATCGATGTTTCTACCATAGGTTGCGGCACAAAATCCGGAGCCATTCCAAGAGCTGATATCGCCATAAAAGTTTCTAAACTGTTGAAAGTTCCTTTAGAATATCTTGTTTTTGGTAAAAATCTTACACAACCAGAAATGGACATACGGTTATTTAATAAATACGAAGAAAGTTTTAAGGAAATGGAACGCCTTCCGGATGATTTAAAAAAGACAATTTTAGATATGGTTCATAAACTTGCTGAGCCGCGTTAATAATTTGCTTCTTATTTTGGATTCATATAAACAAAGTTTTTTTATTGTGCTATATTAAGGACATCGAGGTCTAAAAAATGAAAATCATTAAAACTGCACAAGAACTTAAAGAAATCCGCCGTACTCTAGACGGAAAAACAATTGGTTTTGTTCCAACAATGGGCGGACTCCACGCAGGACACCTTAGCCTTGTTAACCGTGCCAAAAGCGAAAACCAAGTAACAATCGTAAGCGTTTATCTAAATCCTACTCAATTCAATGATAAAAAAGATTTAGAAACATACCCTGCAAACTTTGAAGATGATGTAAAACTATTGGAAAAAGCAGGCGTAGACTATATGTTTACACCAACCTATCCTGTTATGTATCCAGATGATTACAAATATAAAGTAATTGAAACTGATTTTTCAAAAACTCTTTGCGGAGCTAAACGCCCTGGACACTTTGACGGAGTTCTTACAGTTGTAATGAAGCTCTTTAACCTTGTTCGTCCAACAAACGCATACTTTGGAGAAAAAGACTACCAGCAGTATCAACTCTTAAAAGGAATGATTGAAGCCTTTTTCCTTGATATAAACATTATTCCTTGTCCAATTGTCCGGGAAGAATCAGGGCTGGCAATGAGCAGCCGTAACCGCAAATTAAGTCCAGAAGGATTAAAAAAAGCCCCGGAATTTCACAAGATTCTTGCAAGCGACGACACAATCGACAACAAAAAAGCTCGTCTGGAAAAAGCCGGCTTTATTGTAGACTATATTACAGAAGTCAAAGGCCGTCTTTACGCCGCAGTCTTTCTAGAAGATGTACGCTTAATAGACAACGTATAAGCTATATATTAAAAAATAGAAATATGATAGAATCGCCATATGTCTAAGAATATTCTCTTATATGTTACAGGTTCAATTTCTGCTTACAAGGCTTGTTTTTTAACAAGTCTTCTTTCAAAAAAAGGCTATAACATTCGTGTAATTCAGAGCAAAGGCTCTCTGGAATTTGTTGGTAAAGCAACCTTTGAGGGCTTGACCCATAACAAAGTAGAAACAGAAATGTTCAACAATGACGATCCTATTCCCCATATTAACATTGCCCAAAACTGGGCAGACATAATCGTTGCATACCCGGCAAGTGCTGATTGTATCAACCGAATGGCAGCCGGGCTTGCAGACGATCTTTTTGGAGCAGTATTTCTTGCTAATAATTTTGATAAACCCGTTCTCATTGCTCCTGCTATGAATACAAATATGTATAATCACCCTGCAGTTCAGGAAAATCTAAAAAAACTTGAAAACTGGGGCTGCAAAATTCTTCCTTGCGGAGAAGGGGAAATGGCCTGTGGCACAAAAGGGGTTGGCCGCTTAATAGAACCACAAGATGCTCTAAAACTAATCGAGGAATCTCTTTAATGAACATCCTTATAACAGGAGGCGGATCGGAAGAACCAATCGATACGGTCCGCTCAATATGCAATTTTTCTACAGGCCGCACAGCTTCTTTTCTCGCTCAAAAGTTTTCTCAAAAAGGTTTTAAAATAACTCTGCTTACATCTAAAAGAGCTGTTAAACCAGAAGAAACAGAAACACTCAAAGTTCAAAACTATCTTACCTTTAAAGACTTGGAATCAAATCTTAAAAATCTCTGTCAAAATCAAAACTTTGATGTAATAATTCAAGCTGCTGCCGTAAGTGACTACAGTGTTTCTTCAATTACCGTAGACAACAAAGAATACGATATAAACCAAATTTCAAAGATACCAAGCGGGTTAAATGTTTCAATTAATTTAAAGAACAACCCTAAACTTGTAGACTCCATAAAGGCTTGGTCACAAAAAGCAAACTCTTGTCCCATGCTGGTTGCATTCAAATTAACTTCTGGCGCAAGCATTGAAGAAAGAAAAATCGCCGTAAAAAAAGTGTTTGATTCAACTCAAACTCAGGACTTTATGCCAGATTACGTTGTTTCAAATGACTTAAGCCAGATTAATCAGGATGAACATCCCTGCACCATTTATTCTAAAGACATGTCTGTTGCAGCTCAATCAAAAGATTTAGACGGTCTTTTTAATGAACTATTAACTTTAATTCAAGATTACAGCAAGAAAAATAAAACGGGAGACTGTAAATGATTCTTACCCTTGATGTTGGAAACACCCAAATTACTGGCGGCCTTTTTGAAGATGATAAATTAGTCCTTCAATTCAGAAGAACTACCGCAGTAGGAAACAGTTCTGACGAAATCGGACTTTTTTTGCGTTCTGTAATCAGAGAAAACGGCTTTCACTGGCAGAAAATTAATAGAATAGGTGTTTGCAGCGTTGTTCCTTCTATCAACTACTCTCTTTCCAGTGCACTTTCTAAATATTTTAATCAGGAAGCACTTTTTATTCAGGCAGGAATTAAAACGGGGCTTAAGCTTAAATATTCAAATCCTAGAGAAATTGGTGCAGACAGAATTGCAGGAGCCATCGGAGCTGTAAGCCTGTACCCAGACCAGGATTTAATTATAATCGACATGGGAACAGCAACCACAATCGACTGTGTAACAAAAAACAAAGAATACCTGGGAGGAGCAATTCTTTCGGGCCTTAAAATCAGCGTAGAAGCCCTGGCAAACGGAACTGCAAAGCTTCCTTCGGTAGAAATTGCAAAACCGTCTCATATTTGTGGAACCAATACAGTTGAAGCAATTCAATCAGGATTGTATTATGGTAACGCAGGTGCGCTTAAAGAATTTTGCCATCTTTACCAGAAAAATATATTTAACGGCAAAAAACCATTCATCATCGGAACCGGCGGATTTGCCCGTATATTTGAAGAATACTCGCTCTTTGACGAAGTAAGTCCTGAACTGGTTCTTTTAGGCGTAAAAAAAGCATTGGAGATGAACTCTTAAAATCAAGATTTTTGAGGAATAGATTAATGGACATCACAATATTAAAGGCTAAACTTCACCGCGCTACAGTCACAGACGCAAACTTAAACTACGAAGGTTCAATCAGCATCGATACAGAACTCTGTAAAGCAGCAGGGATGCACAACTGGGAGAAAGTAGACATTCTTAATGTAAACAATGGAGAACGATTTTCTACTTACATCATTCCTGGAAAAAAAGGCGAAATCTGCTTAAACGGAGCCGCAGCCAGAAAAGCTTGTCCTGGAGACAAGGTAATCATTGTAACATATACACAAATTGCAGAAGAAAAAGCCGACACCTGGCAGCCAAAAATCGTACTATTAAACGACGATAACTCTATTAAACAGATTCATTAGTTTTTAAAACTACTTTTATAAAAGCCTTAACTTTTGAGGAAGGCATTCATATTTAATTTTAAGCACATCGCCGGAGTATTCTCCATCGGTGTGCAATACCATAGGCTCTTTAGCACAAATTTCGAGCTTTTTAAAATTTCTTAGTTTAAATGACTTAAAAATCTTGTGTTTGCCGACGCACAAAAACGGAAGCATAAAAAAAGTTACGAATTTTGGAACCCCATTAACAGCGCAAAGAGAAAGTTGTCCATCACAGGGACTTGCAAAAGGCGCCATGCACACGCCTCCTCCTTCATACGGAGTATTCATGCTAGCCAAATAGATTAAACCCTTAAAATCTACCGGTTCTTCATCATCAAACCGTGCTGTAATATCATATTTTTTCATTGTAAAGAGAGTCTGAATCGTTAAAAGTACATAGGTCAAACTTCCAAGTTTTAGAAAATTAAGAATTTTTTTGAGTCTGGATTTTTCAGCCTTTTTACAGACTATTGCATCCATACCGATTCCCGAACTAATCGCAAATTTTACAGTTCTTTTTCCATCATTCTCTTTTTCGTCAAATACAGTAACTTCACCAAGATCAATTTTTTTCTGTCCATCGGATTCGATAACTCTTCTCAGAGCCTTAATAACATTTTTACGAGGAATTCTATTTCCACGGGCAAAATCGTTTCCGCTGCCAGTTGGAATCACTCCAAAACTTATATTAGAAAAATCAGAAATACCGTTAATAACTTCGTTTATAGTTCCGTCTCCGCCTACGACAACCAGCCGTACATCTTCTTCCTTTTTTTGACAGACTTGATTTGCAAGAACTGCAGAATGTCCAGAGTACTCGCTTAAAAGCAGCTTGAATGGAATTTGATTTTTAACAAGATATTTTTTAATTTTCTTCCATACAAGAAGGGCATTTCCGCTTGCCCCATGAATATTTGTAATAAAATACAACATAAAATGCACGACTCCGTTATTTATTCAGACAGTTTTTTCGAAAACTCAAATTCTACAAACAATTATACATTACATTTTTCTTAATTCAACTTTTCTAAATATATCTTCTCTTATACTCTTCAACAGGGCAACCGCATTATAAACTGTTCTGCCTACAAAAATGGCTCCCAGTCGCAAAACCAGCTTATCAAAACCGCAAACTAGTTTGCTACACGCGTTTTGTGCTTGTAATTATATACATTCGCCGCTCACGCGGCAGCACAAAACGA
>CADBSK010000128.1 GCA_902797305.1 uncultured Spirochaetaceae bacterium
TATAAATTCCAAAACGTTATATGTCTTTCCAAAACCGGTTGGCATATCTAAAAGAAAGAGACCATTTTCTTTGTTTTTGCAAAAGTTAGATATAACGTCTTTCATCACTTACTATTCCTGAATTATTTGTTTTCTTTTAAACCAAAAACCTTCCCGTTATCCCCTTTTTTTCCTTAGTCCCATACGAATTTCATTCTTAAATTTACTCATTGCTTAAAAAAAATGTTTTTTGTTTACAAAATCAACAGATTTTGTTGACAAAACAGAACAACTTATGTTATTTTTTATATGGGAGCAATAGGATAAATGGTGCTGCATTTATTCTGTTAGTAAACTAGGATTAAAGAATAATCCATAATACGCCTAAAAGCAAGGTGGTAACAATGATTAATGAACTGGGCAAGGAGCTTAGAAAGCTCAGGATTGACAAAGGGGAAGTCCTAAAAAATATGGCGGACAATCTGCACATTACTTCTGCCTACCTTTCAGCTATCGAATGTGGCAAAAGAGATATTCCCGATTGGTTCATCCCACGGCTTGAACAGACCTATAATCTGAACGAGGAGCAAATAAATACATTTAAGGAGGCATATGACAAGAGCTTAAAATCAATTGAATTAAATTTTATCAATGCAAGTGAGGAGCAAAGAGAAATTGCTCTAAAATTTGCAAGAACATTTAAAGATATGGATACGGAAAGGCTCAAAGCATTTCAAGATTTTTTTAATGGAGAAAACTAACCTTTCAAAGCTTTAGGTGGTGGGAAAAAAGCAAGGAGGCTTTTTTATGTATATAGCAGAACCATTATCAAGAAACAAAATTAGACATATAGCTCATCAGGTAAAATGTCTCTTTGGTTTACAGAACACTCTTTATGTTCCAGTAGAACAAGTTCTTGAAAGAATGCATCTGGTTGTTCCTGATGCACATTTTGAAATTGTAGAATATGATGAAATGGGGGCCGAGACTCATGGTGTTACAAGCGTAACAGAACGATGTATTAAGATACGAAGTGATGTTTACGAGGGAGCCTGCAGTGGATGTGGTCGAGATAGAATGACTATCGCACATGAGCTAGGCCATTTCTTTTTATTTCTACTTTATGGTGTAAGCTTTTGTCGAACTATTGAAGGCGCTAGTTTGCCAACTTATAGAAATCCTGAATGGCAGGCTGATTGCTTTGGTGGAGAATTTCTAATTGACTCTTCTTTAGTTCGTGGAATGTCAGTTAACGAAGTTGTAGAAAAATGTGGTGTTTCTTCTGCAGCTGCAAGATGTCAACTGTCTAAAATTTAAGTTTAATAAAAAAAGGAGGCAAAGCCTATGGAAATAAAAAAAGACTTTTTTAAACCACGCCAATGATTTAAAAAAGTCTATAAACGGTCAACGCATAAAAGTAATATAACCGAATTTAATATCTATTTCTATTATATGCCTTTTATGCGTTTCTTGCAAGAATTTTGTACAGACTAAATATTTTTTTCTGTACACTTTTTCCCTTTAGATTAAGGAGGCAAATAGAATACTTACCCCATCTAATATTCCTAGTACAGTAAATGTAAAACGTAAGCTAATAACTTTTATAAAGATACTTATGTTGTGTGTGTTTCTCATAACACGATTAACATCGATAATCTTATAACTGTTATTAGCGAAAGTTACACATTTGCAGGGAAAAACTAGCAGTTTGTTAAGCTTCCCTGTTTTTATTCTTATAAGAGGTAATAAAATGATTATTAATCAGTCTAAAATAATTAATACAAACAAACTCAGTTCCTACAAAGGTTCAAAAATCAGAGTCATATTGCAAGTAAGAGATGAAAACTTGTCATTAATTAAAAACGTCGGTTTTAAGGATTTGATTGCAGGTGAAAGAATTCTTCCTGCAAAAAAGGGCCGTATATCCATTATGAATGCAGAAGGATTTAACATTGTTCATAAAGACCAACCAATGATAACCAAATACAGGGAAATGGAAATACGACGTGCTCAATGGACTGGCGGTGGAGACTGGGAAATGGTTGATGACATTGTTGATGTTCCTTATAAGTGTTATCCAAGAACCAGACATGCCCCTTACAACATTGAACTCACTATTCTTGAAAAAGATGGTATAAAATTCGTTGTTTCAGATGAAATAGTTTTCACAGAAGAAAACGACAAACTTGTAAAAGTGGCTGTTAACCTTTTCCTTGAACTATTTCATGAATGTTCTGTAGTCAAAGATGACTTTTCAGACCTTGAAAGTCATACTAAAATTATACGTCTTTGTTGGGAAATTCTTCCAAAAGGTGAATATCCCTTTGAAGAACGATTAAAACAACTGCAACCTATCCTGAACCGTTTAAGGCCCAGAGACAGACATGTAATTGAAAATCGTCTTGAAATTTTACATAGTTACAAACCAGATTCTATTGCAATTGGCATAAACGGCTTTTCTGGTTATACAATTTTTTCCTACAATAAGAAAAAATTGTATGTCTTTGAAAGCACACAGCCCGACAATGCGACTTATGTTTTTGACGGCGATTGGGAACGAATTTCTACTATGACCAAGAAAGAAGTTCTGGAAGAATCTTTGCAGAAGGCAAGAATTATCCACCTTCATAAAACTTGGTACAAAGAAATTCACAAACTCTTAAAGTAAAGTATTCCTCCCCGACATTAGACGGGGAGTTCTCTATGTTTTTTTCCAGGTAATAATACCATATAATTAACATCTGCTGTAAAATAGCTTATCTGATCTGTAGGAAGATAAGTTATTTTAATAACATCTCTTTGTATTTATTCGTGTTTTATTCCAAAATAATCCAA
>CADBSK010000129.1 GCA_902797305.1 uncultured Spirochaetaceae bacterium
CAAAAGAGGCAACTATTAAAAATTTTTTAATAGTTCAAAATGAAGGCAACCGACAGGTTTCTCGCGAGATTGCGCATTATAATCTGCAAATGATTATAGCTGTGGGGTTTAAGGTAAACAACGAGCGTGCCGTTAGATTCCGAAAATGGGCTGGACAGATTGTTAAGGATTACACTATTCAAGGCTGGACAATGGACAAAGAACGTCTGAAAAAGGGTCACATGTTCACAGATGAATACTTTGACCGTCAGCTTCAGCAAATTAGGGAAATAAGACTTTCAGAAAGAAAGTTTTATCAAAAAGTAACAGACTTATATGCAACGGCATTTGATTACGACAAGGACGCTAAAACAACAAAAGAATTCTTCAAAATGGTACAGAATAAAATGCACTACGCTGTACACAGACATACAGCTGCAGAACTCATTGTGGAGCGTGCGGATGCAAAAAAAGAACACATGGGACTTACCACATGGGAAAATGCTCCTTCTGGAAAAATCTTAAAGAATGATGTGACTATTGCTAAAAATTATCTGTCAGAAAAAGAAATGAATTTTATGGAGCGCCTTGTTTCTTTATATCTTGATTATGCAGAAATGCAGGCTGAGCGTCACATTCCTATGAGCATGGAAGATTGGGCAAAACGCTTGGACGGATTTTTGGAATTCAATGGAAATGAAATTCTGACAGGGCCAGGAAAAATAAGCGCAGAGCAGGCAAAACTTCACGCAGAAAGCGAATTTGAAAAATACAGAATTGTACAGGATAGATTGTTTAAGAGCGATTACGATTTGTTCTTAGAGGAGTTTGGAGAATGAAATATGAAATTACTGGAAATTGGAAGAATGGATATAAAAACGATGCAGTTCTTTTTTTTGCGCAGAGTATAGAGAAACTTCTTAATCCAAATACAGATCATGTAAATCGTTTGCCTGTTTTGAATTCATATTCTTTATTGTATGAGTACATGAAAACATTTGATTTAGTTGAAAATGAACTAATTGATAAGAAACATTTAGAATTTATATCAGAAGAACTTTTTGACGCTTTGGAGCATGATTTAATCATAGATAGAATTTTATCAAAAGAGCAATTATCTTCTATTAATAAAAAGTTTAATTCGATAAAAAATGAAGAAAAGCGAACTGTTATTTTATATTTGATTAATCAACTTTATAAGTTTAATGAAACAGCAAAAGATTATATTTTAGAAATGTTGAGAAATACAAAAAATAAAAATGAAATCTTTTTAGGATTAAGAAGTTATCTTTCTTACCTAATTGGTGGAGGTTATTCAGAGGATTTCATTTTTAATTTCTGCAAAATAAAATTTAATAATAACAAAAACGTATCTATGAATACAGTCGAGGATTTCTTATCTCGATTTGATTTTGTTAATCAAAAATTTACTGTAATACTTCCTGTGAATATTGAAATAAAGCAATTTCAAAAAATTCTTGAAAAAAGATTGCCACTATCTTTTAGTATAAATAAAAAATCTTTAGGAAGATTTATTTATGATTCTGATAAATACGTTTTAATTTCACTTCCAATTGAAGCATTAGATTTAAACCAAGCATCAATACTTGCAATGAATCGTTTGGCATTGTTTACTAGATATTATAAGTTTTTTTCACAAAGTACGATACCTTTTTTTGGAAAATCCTGTATTGTTATAGATGAAGATTCTGGTGAAAGGAGTTTCGTCAAAATTCGAAAAAATGGTCTTGTAAATCTTCTGCAAGAAAAGGAGGTTCCGAAACTTCAACTGGGAGAAATTGCAGAAGGGGTTATAACATCTCTACTATCTGCTGAAGATAATGTTTTCTCTATAATTGATAAAGCAATAATAAATTTCAATAATGCCCGGGAGAATAAAGACTTAAATAGTTCTTTTCTTAATTTTTGGTCTGTATTAGAAAGTTTATGTGAACAAAAGGATGTCGCAAAAATTTCTCAAATAGAACAAAATATTCTTCCTATTCTTTCAAAAGATTATATAACAATGATTTTTGAAGACTTAATAAAAGATATTACTGATAATGTAGCAAAAGAAAACTTGGTTACTTTTTATAATAAAAACTTTGGAAAATCATTGATAAATGATTTAGATTTTATGTGTTTAATCTTGCTTGATGAATATAATAATGCCCGAACTGAATTATATAGCTTATTATCTGAGTTTCCCTTTATTCGTTATAAAATTTTCAATATTAATAAACGCTATGAGAATCATGGTTCTATACAAAAAGATATTGTAAGATTCGAAAATAGATTAAAATGGCATCTACGTAGATTATATCGAGCGAGAAATACAATTATTCATTCTGGCGAAACCCCTGAACATTTGCAATATCTTACAAAACATTTGATGGAATATACTTCTCAATTATTAGGCGAAATCATATTTAATCTTACAATACGTGAAGATATAAGTAATGTAGAATCTCTATTTATTGATATAGAATTATTTAATTCAAATTTAAAAGCATATTTGTTAAAAGAACCAAAAAATCATATTTCAAAGGAAGATATCGTTTATTTAATAAGTTACAAGGAGCCCACAAATGCCAATTAAATACATTCCATACACCCCGGAGCCGATTGAAGGACAGGCTCTTCTTGATAATTTTACCCGCACTCTCCGTTATAAGGGAAACTACGACATAAAAGGAAAACTCGTGCGTGGTATGCCCTTGTACGAAATGCAGACTATTGAAACTGTCGGAGACGCTGAA
>CADBSK010000130.1 GCA_902797305.1 uncultured Spirochaetaceae bacterium
AATCTGCTGCTTGAATCTTCTCATTGGTCGGAACATATGTTTACTCCTATTTCTTATTTATAAAATACAGCCCTACAAGGCAGATTGCAACTCCCAAAACCTTGCTCCAGTTGATTTGTTCGTGATATCCGATAAGTCCCACAAAAATCAGAATGACTGCAAGAAGCTCGTTTGAAACAGTTGCCAGAGTACTGACTTTCCATTAAAGTTTGCACCCAGGAGTTCAATGAACTTTACGGCAGCAGTTCCGCTTCCTTTTGACATGTTAATATATAGTTGCTTGCAAGATTGAAAAGATTCCTAATTATTTCATTGACAAAATAGACACGTGTGCTTATATTTAGGTTTGAAAAAGTTACTGATTAATTCAAAATGGCCGCACATACAAACGGCCTCTCACAGGAGAAAAATGGCAAGCGAAAAAAGAGGTGGAGCACGCCCCGGTTCTGGCAGAAAAGCTACCGGAGCAAAAACAAAGCACTACACAGTGAATCTTCCGATCGAAGAAGCTGAACTTTTGGAAAAACATGCGGCTCAATGCAAAATGTCAGTAAATAAATACCTACGGGAACTAATTCGCAGAGGCGGTCAATATCAGATTAAATCCTTTGATAATTTGTACGTAGATTCTTCAGATGAGCTGATTGTCGCAGAGGTGTAGATCTGAAGTCTGTTCGTAACAAAAAAATTGGGGGACTTATGAGCAAAGAAATTACAGAAACCTGGACAGAGTTTTTAGAACGCTACCCGGACTTAGTTTTTGTCAGAACAAAGAAGCAGATTTATACAGCAGACGAGATTGATGACAACATTATACTAGAAGAAGACACACTTCCTCTTATAAAAGGAAAAACACAGGTAATTCCGCTTGATGAAACTGCATACCCTAGATGTTTCAAAATGGGAACGGCAATGGAAAACGGAATGTGGGCAATTTCTGTTTGCGAGAAAAATAAACTGGAAGTAAGGCCTGCAATAATCTGGGAAATCCTTAAAAAGCAGGAAGAAATATTGGCAGAGCCTGAGTAATGAGGCAAAGTGGGTTAATATGTTGAATTGAGCGTGGTTGTAGGAGTAGGGCTGGCCTTTGCAGGGCAAGTGATAGAGGGAGGTAGTATGAAAAACAACATGAACGAACTTACACCGATTCAAAAAGAAATAGTAACTGCTCTTGAGCAAATGAAAGAAAAGTCTCTTATTACAGAAGCAATTCTTGCAAAGAAGGTTCGAGAAAATGCAAAAATCTCCGGCAAGAATAAGGCCGGAATCTGTCTAAAAGATCTGGAAGTTTGCATTGAATATCTTGGAGAAAACAATCAGCTGCCTTATGCACTTCATCTTAACAGCGCTAATGATATTCTGATTAAGAAGATAGGGAACGACGGCGAAAACGGCAAAATGCTCCAGGGAAGCCTTGTGAGCGAAGCTTCCAGCAGCTGTGCTGAGAATGCATGGAAACTGCTGGATGGGGATGCTAAAAAGCGCCGTCAGTCCAGTGAGAAGTCTATTTCAGTTTTGACTAACAGCGATTTACGACAGAAGGCTTCAGGCGGAAAGGGTCTGCAGAAACGCAATGACAGAAAGAAGATGAGTTTTCGGGATGTTGAAGAGTACATTTTTTCTTAATTGTACGTAGAAGTTCTGGATATGGCAAAAGAGTGGGGTGTTCTCCATATTACGAAATGGATATTTCTAAATTTTGCGATAAGATGCTGGAAAATTACGAAAAAAGATAAAACAGCGCTGAACACTTCTGTTGAAAAATTGATGGAAATTAAAGTAGAATAGTCGAGATTAAAGCGAATAATGGTAGACAGAATCTAAAAGTACTATCAATAATCTAGAAACAATCTTATATCGTCTATATTTGTATACAGTAAAAGAGAGGGAATCTGCGGAATTTAACAGGTTTTATGTTTAGATGATTGTTCGAACCAATATGCATAAAAATCAACTGCAGTTTGAAAAAGAGGAGCAAGGCTTTCTTATTTTTTAGTCTTGAAAGTGGCTGGGGGCAAAAAATTCTGGCGGAAACTTTTGAAATATACAGACATCTAGGATTTAAAAACGTTTTTTGTGGACTGACTGTGAATGCAATGTAGACTGGTATTTTAAAAAAGGCTACCAGCTTTTGAGTCAGGAAGAATATCCGCCTTTCAGTAAGCCCGGGAAAAGATACATGACTTATATATTTAAAAAGAAATTATAAAGAATATTTTTTACTAAATGCCTTTCAGGTTTTTCTGGAATGGAAGGTGGATGATGGATGAGTTGGATGGATACAAAAGTTCTAATATGTTATAAGCAGTAGACAGAATATTGAAAAGATAACATATTTGAGGCAGATCTTTAGTATATATAGAATGGTAAAAACATGTAATAACGCTATATCCATAGCATACATAATACTAGTTATAATAGAGATTCTGTCGAGCAATCCATATATAGTGCTTATTACAATATTCCTGTAGACTTTTTTTATATCTAAGTTATAACTTTTACCTATAACTGAGAATATAAAAGTTGTATTGGAACAAATTTTTCATTTTTAATATAACTTTTATAAATAAATCAAAACAAAGCAGTAAACGGAGGCTTATATGAAAAAATTAATTTCAGTTTTAGTTGTTTTATCAGTTGTTTTAGGGGGAGCATTTGCAAAACCTAAGGCAAAGAAAATCACGGTTGCAATTCCAAACGATACTACAAACGAAGCACGCGCACTTCTTCTCCTTCAGGATCTTGGATACATTACTCTTAAAGAAGGAAAAGGAATCGAAGCAACTCCTATTGATGTAAAGGACAATCCTTTCAACATCAAATTTGTTGAAGCAGAAGCAGCTCAGCTTCCGAATGTTCGTCGGGATGTAGATTTCGCCCTCATCAATTCAAACTATGCTCTTGGGGCAAACCTTAATCCGAGCCGGGACGCATTTGCAGTTGAAGGTTCATCTTCCGCATATGTAAATATCATTACAGTAAAACAGGGCCGCGAAAACGATCCTGCAATTAAAGCACTTGTTGCAGCTCTCAAAAGCCAGAAAGTAAAGAATTTCATCACAGAAAAATATGACGGAGCCGTAGTTTCAGTTGTAGACAAAACTACAGACGGTTACGATTCTTCGATTGACTATGCAGCTCTCAAGGGAAAGACAATTTCAATTGCAGCAACACCTACTCCTCATGCAGAAATTCTTGCTCTTGCAAAAGACATTCTTAAGGCAAAGGACATCAACCTTAAAATCGTAGAATTCACAGACTACATTCAGCCGAACAATGTTGTTGAAAGCGGCGAAATTGATGCAAATTACTTCCAGCACCTTCCATATCTTGATGACTTCAACAAAAAGAACGGAACTCACATCGTTTCAGTTCTTGGCGTACATGTTGAACCATTCGGAATCTACGGCGGAAAACAGAAAGATTTGAGCGTTTTCAAAAAATAACAGACTGCGTTCTTAAACCTGAATCAAACTGAATGCAGAATACATTTCAAGCCGGACTTGCCGTAAATAGACAGGCCGGCTTTTTTACTCTATAACTATTTTTATGATTGAATTAAAGAATATTTCCAAAACATTTGTAACTGCGGGCGGAAATGTAGATGCCCTGAACGATATTTCATTAAAAGTAAAAGACGGAGAAATCTTTGGAATCATCGGAATGAGCGGTGCCGGAAAAAGTACGCTGGTTCGTACAATTAATATGCTGGAAAAACCGACTTCCGGTGAAGTTCTGATTGACGGCGTAAACATTGCAAATCTTTCCGAGAAAGAACTCAGGAAAGTCCGCCAGTCCGTAACCATGATTTTTCAGGGCTTTAACCTTCTTATGCAGAGAAACTGCCTTAAAAACATCTGCTTTCCGCTGGAACTTCACGGAATCAAAAAAAAGGACGCTGAAAAAAAGGCCATGGAACTTCTTGAGCTTGTCGGCTTAAAAGACAAAGCCCTTGCCTATCCTTCACAGCTTTCCGGCGGCCAGCAGCAGAGAATCGCAATTGCCCGAGCTCTTGCAACCAATCCGAAAGTGCTTTTATGCGATGAAGCAACAAGTGCACTGGATCCGAAAACAACTTATTCGATTCTGGAATTAATCCGGGAAATCAACAAATCCCTTGGAATTACGGTAATAATTATTACGCATCAGATGAATGTTGTAGAAAACATCTGTTCTGAAGTTGCAATTCTTGACGGCGGAAAAATCATTGAATGTGGAAAAGTTCAGGATATTTTCTCCTGCCCGAAAAGCGATGCTGCAAAACATCTTGTTTATCCTGAATCTGAAAACTTAAGTGAAGTCCGGCTTGGAAACGGAGAAGCCAGTCAGAAAAAGTTCCTCCGCCTTGTATTTAAAGGCCACGAAGCTGCAGTTCGTCCGATTGTAGCGGAACTTGCAGTAAAAACCGGCATTCAGGGAAACATCGTTTTTGCTTCAACAAAGCGAATTAACGGAAACGGCAGCGGTTCAATGATTCTGGAACTTAATTCCCGGGAAGAAGCCGAAAAAGCCTGCCGGTTTATAGAAGAAATCCCGGATGTTCTTGCACAGGAGATAACAGATTATGTTCAGTAGTATCATTCAAAGTGAAATATTCCAGGAAACCTGGGAAATCGTAAAAAGCCAGTTTTTAATTTCTATATGGGAAACCGTTTATGTAACGATTCTTTCGACCTTGTTTGCATTTGTAATCGGTCTTCCACTTGGAATTCTTTTAGTCGTAGGAGAAGAAAACAATATTCTTCCGGTTCCAAAATGGATTCTCCGCTTTTTAAATCTTCTTATAAACATTTTGCGTTCTATTCCGTTCCTCATTCTTATGATTCTCGTTTTTCCGATTACAAGATTTATTATGGGAACTGTAGTTGGAACAATGCCGACAATCGTACCGCTGGTAATTGCGTCCTTTCCGTTTGTTGCCCGCCTTGTTGAAAGCAGTATCCGCGAAATCAATCCGAATACAATCGAAATGGCTCAGAGCCTTGGAGCAACACCTTTTCAGATTATTTTTAAGGTTATGATTCCGGAAAGCATTCCGTCCCTGATTTCAAACGCCACAATTGCCGTAACCACAATTTTAGGCTACACCGCAATGAGCGGAATCTTAGGCGGCGGTGGACTTGGTAAAATTGCAATCAATTACGGTTATTACCGCTACAAAACTCTTGTAATGATTCTTGCAGTAATTTTGCTTGTACTTCTGGTACAGGCATTACAGACAATTGGAACCAAAATCGCCGTAAAAACAAATAAAAAACTTAGAAAATAAAAAATCCCGGAAAAGGGAATAGAAGCGATTAATACTATTTTCCTAGAAATTACTGCCGTTCCATCCCCAGTTGGCCGTTCCCCAGAAGGAAACATAAACCGCATTTCCCGGAATTCCCAGTTTTTTTTCAAGGATTTCGCATAGTTTTGCAGTCATTTTGTCGCTTGAGCCGCCCTCAATGCTTCCAAAAACTTTTACCTCAACATAAGCGCCTTTATCAAGCTTCTTTCCGCCAAAGTATAGATCCTGTTTATCAACCAGATTAATCATCAAATATGATTCCGGTTTTCCCATTATGCTGATAGCCTTTCCAAATTCGGCTTTCAAAACGTCTCTTTTTTCTGCAGGCAACTCCATAGTCACCTTAGCTTCAATCATTGGCATGTGATTCCTCCAATTTTTTTTATTATATCACAATTCTTTTAAAATAGGCTCCTCCGTTCTGTTTGAGCCACTTATTACATCGTTTATAATCCGGGAAAATCCGCAGCACCTCATCGTAAAACGCTTTTGAATGATTCATGTGATGGCGGTGAACCAGTTCATGCACCACTACGCTGTCTAGAACTTCAGGTGGCATTAGCACTAGAAGGCAGTTGAAATTGAGATTCCCGTCTACAGAACAGCTTCCC
>CADBSK010000131.1 GCA_902797305.1 uncultured Spirochaetaceae bacterium
CTTGGTCAGTCTCTTGCCATGCTGATGTTTACATCTCTCGCTACAATTGGAGTTTCTGAAGCAGCATTCATAAAGGCTGCAAGTGAAACAAAAGAAAAAGCTGCTGGCTCTCCAACCGGTTATAGAGTTGTAGCAATGGTAGCTTCTGTATGCTGTATAATTGGAGGAATTATCATGGCATTCTTTAATGAAAAGAAAGTAATGCAGACTATCGCAAAAGTAGAAACAGGAGTATAATAGAATTATGAAAACAAAACTGTCTTATGGGTTATTAACTGGTCTTTTATGTTTGTTTTTTGTTTCCTGCGCTACTATGCCTGGTGGCAAAACGGACTCGCAGAAAATTTCTTATACCTATAAGACAGTTGAGGTTTCAGAAAATCTTGACTATCTTTCTACAAAAATTAAATATCCCCAGTTTAATGATTTTCCTGAGTTAAATAAAAGAATCGAAAATACAATTCTCAGCAACTGGAAAAATTTCAAATCATATTCAAAAACTGAATGGAATGATATTGCAGCACTGAATAATCGTGGCACTTCAAAACTTCCGGCTTTTGAATATCTTGTCAATTTTGAAGTTACAGGTAATAAAGAAATTATCAGTGTTCTTTTGAATACATATATTTTTAATGGCGGTGCACATGGCAATACAAGCCTTACAACGCTGAATTATGATGTAGCTTCAAAAAAGTATATTAATATCCAGCAGGCTTCAGGATTAACATACAACGAGATTTCTTCTGTCTGTAGAAATCAGTTATACAAAAAACTTATTGATGATAATAACAATGACCTTCCACCTGCTGAAAAAGACGCAATTCGTGAAATGATAAATACAGGCGCATTCCCTCAGGCCGGAAATTTTGAATTATTCACAGTAGATGCTTCTAATGTTTATGCATGGTTTGAACCTTATTCAGTAGCTCCATATTCATATGGTGTTCAGAAGGTTTTGATTAAATAGACTTTACGATATCGTTTTAGTTACTAAATAAAATTGTAAAATTCGCTAAAATTCTAGTATTTTAGTGAATATGATATCAACTTTATATTGCTTAAAGTATTTTTTTTCTTTATATTTGATTTACACAAATATAGAGAGTATATTTTTTCCATTTTTTTATGAGGTTTTCATTATGCAGAAAAAAATCTATGTAGTTGGTATGTTTGATGATGGAACAGCAGGTAAAGTTCAGGCTGCAGTTTCAGCTGTTGCAGGTGTTACTAACTGTGTTGCTAATTGCGAAAAATCTCAGGTACTTGTAGATTACGATGACGCAGCTGCTGAAGGCCCAATCAATGATGCAATTTCAGGCTGTGGTGTAGAAGTACTCGGCTAATTTTATGATTAAGCTTACAATTCTCGATGGTCATGCAGTTAATCCAGGGGATCTTCCATGGTCTTTCCTGGATAATTTTGTTAATTACACAGTATATGAACGTACAGAACCTGAGCAGGTAATAGAACGCATCGGAAACTCGGATGCTATTTTCTTAAATAAGATTCAGATAACAAAAGAGATTTTTGATG
Organism: uncultured Spirochaetaceae bacterium; assembly: GCA_902797305.1. GTDB lineage: Bacteria > Spirochaetota > Spirochaetia > Treponematales > Treponemataceae > Treponema_D. The sequence goes on from CADBSK010000131.1 coordinate 1,535, forward strand.
CCTGTCCTAACCTCAAATATATTGGTGTTCTTGCAACTGGCTACAATGTAATTGATCTTGAAGCTGCAAAAGAACATGGTGTAATTGTAACTAATATTCCTGCCTACTCTACAGACTCTGTTGCCCAGCATGTCTTCTCATTCATACTTTATTTTACAAATCAGGTAGCACAACATAATGAATCTGTAATGAATGGAGACTGGGTAAAGTGCCAGGATTTTTGTTTCTGGAATGGAAGTCTTATAGAGCTTACCGGTAAAACTCTTGGTATTTTCGGTTATGGAAATATAGGAAAAAAGGTTTCAGAAATTGGAAAAGCTTTTGGAATGAATGTAATCTGCTGCACAAGAACTCCAAAAGATGGAATGCCCGAATCTGTTACTTTCGAAGAATTATTAAAGCGTTCAGATTTTCTGACACTTCACGCTCCCCTTACAGAACAGACTAAAAACATCATTAACCGCAAGACTCTTTCTCTGATGAAAAAGTCAGCATATCTTATTAATACTGCCCGCGGAGCTTTTGTTGTTGAAGAAGATCTTACTGATTATCTTAATAATGACAGAATTGCAGGTTATGCTGCAGATGTTCTTACTCAGGAACCTATGTCAGAAAACTGTCCTTTACTTAAAGCAAAAAACTGTGTAATTACACCGCATATTGCATGGGCTCCAAAAGAAACCAGAAAAAGACTGCAGGGAATTGCAGAGGAAAATCTAAAAGCCTGGCTGAGTGGTAATCCGATTAACGTTGTAAGTAATTAGGCTAATCGCTGATGTCGACGTCAAACTGAACCTGAACGTCGTAGTCTGGGAAGGCGTCGCGCACATCCTGGACAACGTGATTGAACATTTCCTTCATACTCAGAGAATCAAAAGAAACTATAATATCAAAACGCATTATCTTTGCTTTTTCGTCAACAAAGAAACCGTGCATCTGGAGAATCTCTTTATGCTCCATTACAATTTTACTTACACGGTCACGAATCTGGGCTGCTGAGTTTTCCTTTGTATTTACTGAATATATTCCGATTGCGCTCATTGCAAC
>CADBSK010000132.1 GCA_902797305.1 uncultured Spirochaetaceae bacterium
GGCAGCACAAAACGAGTGTTTTTGTAAGCCAGTTTGCTCCTTCGCGCCATTTTTGATACAAAGTCAAATATAATGCGTTTGCCCTGGCTAGCCTGGAAAGCATTCCCACGCTTTGACATATAGTGTACGCTCAAGTATAATTTTATTTATGACAGAACTTACAATTTTGGATCAAAAACAGGAAAAAGTTGAATTCCCTAAGTGGGCATTTGAGTCTCACAGAGCTCTTACAGATAAAGAAATACAGATTCTGGAAAAAAATCGAAATCTTTCTCAGTATGCAGACTGGTCAAATGTTCTGGTAAGCAAAGAAGATGACTGTTTTTGTCCTGAACTAATTCAAGATTCAAGATTTGAAGGTTTTGTCGTTTTAGGAAAAATCAAAAAAGCTAGAATTAAATTTCACGATTTGAGCCTTGATGTGGGAATTTTTTCAAGCTTAATACGAAATTCTGTTATTGGCGATTTTTGTTCTATTGTAAATGTAAAATATCTTGAAAACTATCATTTAGGAAATAACATTATTCTGTTCAATGTACAGGAGATGAGTTGTACAAATCATAGTCGCTTTGGTAATGGAATAATTTTTGAAGATGAAGGGGATTCTTATCGTACCTGGATAGGAATTGCCAATGAGAATGACGGTAGAGCGGTTCTCCCTTTTGAGGGGATGATTCCCGCTGATGCGTATATCTGGTCGCAGAATCGTGATGATACAGAACTGCAGCATAGATTTATAGAATTAACTGATTACGGTGTAAATAAAAAGAAAAACACTTATGGAATTGTAGAAGACAGTGTTGTAATTAAAAACTCAAGCATTATTAAAGATGCAAAAATCTGTACAAATTCTTATATTAAAGGTGCCTTTAAAATTAAGAATGTAACTATTCTTTCCAGTGAAAAAGAAGAAACACAGATTGGAGAAGGTGTTGAACTTGTAAATGGAATCGTTGGCTATGGTTCAAGAATTTTTTATCAGGCAATTGCTGTAAGATTTGTTATTGGAAGAAACTGTCAGTTAAAATACGGTGCACGCCTTTTAAACTCTGTGTTGGGAGATAATTCTACTGTAAGCTGTTGTGAGCTTTTGAACAATCTGATTTTCCCATTCCATGAACAGCATCATAATTCATCGTTCTTAATTTCTACAATTGTAATGGGACAGTCTAATATAGCTGCAAATGCAACTATTGGTTCAAATCACAATTCACGAAGTCCAGATGGCGAAATTATTGCCGGACGTGGCTTCTGGCCTGGCTTATGTACTAATTTTAAGCATAATTCCAAATTTGCTTCTTTTGTTCTGGCGTCAAAAGGAAACTATAATTACGAATTGAATGTAAACTATCCGTTCTGTCTTATTTCTCCTGGTGAAAAGATGGGAGACCCAATTCATGTTCTTCCAGCCTGGTGGTTTATGTACGATATGTTTGCCATTGTCCGCAATAAGTATAAATTTGTTGGAAGGGACAAACGGGCTTTAAAAGTTCAGAATATTGAAATGTCACCTTTTGCACCAGATACCATGCAGGAAGTGCTTTCTGCCTTAGACAGAATTATCATTCTTACTGCAAATAACCTTGAAAGCATCGATGCAGAATGTGCTTCTTGCGCTGACACGCCAGAAAAATCATATCAGGCTGCCAAGGATTATCTTCATCAGCATCCTCTTGCCAAGTTTACTTTGACTGATATGAAATGTCAGAAAAAGTTTGGTGCAACAATTTATAAACCGGTTCAGGCATATAAGGCTTACAGAAAAATTCTTAAATATTTTGCAACCCAGTGTCTTTTTGACTATTGCGTAAAGAATGGTTTGCAGCGCTTAAACTCTGAAACTGTAAAAAATATCTGTTCTTTTGAACTTTATAAGGAATGGAAAAATGCCGGTGGTCAGGTTATTCCAGAAGCTAAACTGAACAATTTGTATTCTCTCATCAAGGAGAAAAAAATCAATTGCTGGGATGAAGTTCACGCCTTTTATAATAAATGCTGGGATGAATACCTCAACGATAAGGCCCGATATGCAATTTATATTCTGGAATGGCTTTATTCCCGTGATTTTAAGGATTTTACCTCTGATATCTTTGAAGATATTATCCAGGATGTAACAGTTGTTACTACCGAGATGTATGACAGTTCTGTTTCTTGCCGTGAAAAAGATTATACAGACTTTTTCAGGTGTATGACTTATAAAGATAAGAATGAAATGAATGCAGTCCTCGGTTCTCTAAAAGATAATTCTTTCCTAAAACAGCTGAATGAAGACTCTAGAGACTTTGCAAACAGTTTTAAGACCTTGTTCGCAGACCTATAAAAAATTGTTTTTCCTTTTTAGTAAGTAAGAAAAAAAGTTGCATTATTTAGCTTCAATGTTAGAATTTAAATAGTTAAAAGTTTGTGCATCTTAGTGAAAAAAGTCTATCTAAAAAGAGGAAAACTTATGAAAAAGTTCTTTTTGCCTTTTTTTGCTCTTTCTATTCTATTTTTATCTTGTCAGATTTCTACAACAAGTAATGCCGAATACACTGTAAGTTTTGATACTGTCGGCGGTTCTGATATTGAAAGTCAGACAGTTTTGGCAGGTGATTATGCTGAAGAACCTTCTGAACCTGCAAAAATAGATGCTGTTTTTGTTGAATGGGTAAATAGTAAGAATCAGGCCTTTGATTTTAAAACTACAAAAATCTATAAAAATACAACTGTTTATGCAAAATGGCGTGATTTGGATCAGATTACTGGTTTGACTGCGTCGGCTTGTAATTCTAGGACTAATGCTGGTACAGCTTTGGCGCTTTTAGATAATCAGAATTACGAACTGGAATATGACCAGGTAATTTATTTAATTTTACAGGAAGATTTGGAGGGTGCAGTTATTTATTATACCGTTGATGGAACTGAGCCTACGACCGACAGTTCTGTTTATACAGCTGCTGGCATTGTTCCTTCTTATGGAGAAAACAAAAAAGACACATTTACAGTAAAGGCTTATGCTTCCTGTGAGGGGTACAAAGATAGTGCTGTATTTACTTGTTCCTGCACTCTTAAAAAGTATACTGTAACAGTAGATAAAGATGACGGCTCTGAAAACAAGGCTTATACTCTTTATTCCGGTGAAAAATTAAACGATGGAACAGCTTTTGATGCTCCATCTAAAACTGATTACACCTTTAAGGGGTGGTTTGTTGGCTCTACAGAGTTTGATTTTACTAAGGTGGTGGCTTATACTGACGCTGCTTTTACAGTTAAAGCCTTGTGGACCGAAAACGGAACTCTTGCAACTCCAACTTTCAGCATTTCTGGTACAGAAGTAGATTATGAAGAAGAAGTAGAACTTAGCATAAACTCTAGTGACAGTCTTGCTGATTGTACAATCTATTACACAACAGACGGAACAACTCCAACTAGTTCTAGTCTTGTTTATAGCGGCGCAATCGTCATCACCGATGACACAACTGTTATGGCATTTGTTCATTCTAACGACGGTAGCTTAAAAGACAGTTCTGTTATTACGGAAGTATTTACTCTTAAAAGATATACAGTGACTTTTGACAGTGATGATGGTTCTGACGTTGATAGCCAGACTGTGAAAAGTGGAAGCAAAGCAACCAAGCCAGAAAATCCAACAAAAACTAATAATGACTTCAACTACTGGTATTTAGAAGATTCTGTGGTTGAATATGATTTTGATACTCCTGTGATGAGTAATATTGAACTAAAGGCTCGCTGGACTAGTACTGAGGATAAAACTCCGCCAAATGCTGTTAGTAACCTTAAAGTTGATGGTACTGGTTCTATTACTGTAAGTTGGAATAATCCTGAGGATGAAGATTTTGCTGGAGTAATTGTAAAAATTTACGATGATGAGGGAAATCTTATTAAATCAGAAGAATTGGATTCAAGCAAAACTTCTTATGTATACAGTCCAAGTACAGAAGGAAATTACCTTGTTGAAGTAATAGCTAAAGATACAAGTGGAAATGAAAATGCGTCTGATTCAGTCTCTGTAAAATATTATCAGGTTCAATATGGAAGTTATAATATTGTAGATGGTGATACAGACTATCCATACTTTATTACCTTGTTTACTGAAAAATTGTATATTCACACAACAAGTCAGGAATTAAATGTCTGGTTACCAGTTGCTGTTTCTGATAATTTCAAAGGAACAAGTTATGCTACTTGGTATGTTAAAAAGAATAGTGGAAGTTGGGAAACTGCAACCACAACAAATGTGGATTCTTTTGAAACTAGATATGAAACTGGAAACGGTAAAGTATTAATGATGCGCTTTAAGGCAAGTGCATTTACTCAAGGCGATGTTTACAACTTTATGGTTATTCTAAGTAGTGAAATGGGTAGCACAGTTACAAGTAACGTATGTACTGTAGAATACGGTACCACAAATGCTCAAAAGATTGGTCAGTACTATTATAGCGACAATACATATTCTTCTAATTATGATTCTAGTAAGACTTTGTTAGGTATTGTTACAGACTTAGATACATCTGGTAATCCTTCTAAGATTATTGCTACACAAGATGCTTCTAATGGAACTCCTGTATGGGCACCAGTTGATACAACAGGATATAGTAAACAGTTTGTTACAACAATTGATGATGGTCTTATGAACTGGAATGTAATTACTTCAGGTGATCCTAATGGTGCTAGTGATGCATCGACTTATTATCCTGCATTTAATGCATGTAATAATTATACAGCGGGCGATTTAACATGGTATTTGCCAGCAAGTGCAGAAATGCTCCAGGTTTGTGCTAATAGACATGTAATCAATGCTTGCTTAGGTTTTGAAACAATTCAGGAAGCTCAGTACTGGACTAGTTCTGATATTGGTGGTGGCCATGCTTGTATGTTTAACTTTAAGGACTGTTTCTTTAACGGAAATGTAAAGAATTCTCCTAGTAACCTTGTTCGCGCCATTGCAAAAGTTAAATAATTTATGAAAATTATGAAGAAAAAGTTTTATTTAATTATTGTTTTATTGATTAGTGTTTGTGGGAAGGCTCTTTTTGCGGAGGAGAGTCTTGATGATACACGGAATTCAAACCGAGCAATTATTAATCAGGCCTTTGATTCTGTAATGTGTCAGATGAACGACTTGATTACGGAGAATGCTTCCTGTCTCAATGTGTATGCGGATTCTTATATTGGCAAGGTTTATCCTTCGTTTCCGCCTCATTGGGGTGTGAGTTTTACGGCTTGTGCAAGTTTTTTTGACACAACGGAGTTTAATTCTCTTGTGCAAACTTTCATCGCCGGATTAAAAGAGTCTCACGAAGTTTCTGTAAGTTGTCCTGATATTCCGACTTATATTCCGCTTCCGACCTTTGCTCTTGCTACAAGAATTGGAGGAATTGTTCTTCCTTTTGATATTGGTCTTTTTGGGCTTAGCACGTTCAAAGTAATCGATGACTGGAATATTCAAAATATCAATTTTGATGTTGATTTTCTTTCTCTGGGTGTTGATATCAGATATTGCATTGTGAACAGCGCTAAATGGCCAAAAATCAGTGTAGGGGCAGGTTATTCTTTTACACGGGGAACGGAAAATGGCTCGCTTATTTGTGAAACAAGTGGTGTAACTTGTGATGTTGAAATAGAAGGTGAAGTTCAGACTTTAATTGATGGAACTAGTAAAGCGATGTGTTCAACCGATATCACAAATTATACAAATACCTGGTTTTTGCAAGTGCAGACTTCTAAAAAGCTTAAATGCTTCATTCCCTTTGGCGGATATCGAGTTGTGACCAATTACTATAGTGGAAAATATAACTGGGAATACAGCATCGATTATTATCATGAAGATGTGCCAGGTGGAGTGTATTCTGTAGACAGCAATTCAAGTCAAGGAGACAGGACTTTGAGTAAAAACGGTTTTAGCGTGTATAACCAGCTGTTTCTCGGTTGCGGAATTCAGGCAAAAGGTTTTACTTTTAATCTGTGTGCGCAGTGGAATATCAATACAAACTATATAAGTGCTTCAATGAATATTGGGTATAAGATGTAGAAGAGAATGTCGAGAGGCTAATCTTCCAGGGCAACCGCATTATAAACTATTCTGCCTACAAAAATGGCTCCCAGTCGCAAAACCGGCTTATCAAAACCGCAAACTAGTTTGCTACACGCGTTTTGTGCTTGTAATTATATACATTCGCCGCTCACGCGGCAGCACAAAAC
>CADBSK010000133.1 GCA_902797305.1 uncultured Spirochaetaceae bacterium
CAGATGGGAGCTGTAACCCTTGCTAATGGTGTTGTAATAAAACGTAAATAAGGCTGAAACTACCCTCTCAGACGCTCTAGAAGGGCTTTTTTAGCGTTTTTTTGACTGAATTTGAGTAATTTTACGTCTGATGTGAAAACATGGCGTTTATTTGATGAATTTGGGTAAATATGACCGGTGAAGAATTAGGAATTAAGCTGCTGAAAATTCTTGCTACAATGCAAAGCGGAAAAGCTCCGAAAGGCGGAATTAGTACAGCTGACATAACAAAAAAGAGCAATGAACTCCCAAAAGAGGAATATGATAATTTTTACTATATGACTCAGATAGGAAATCTCATTACGAATTTATCTAAACAGGCTAAAAGCTATAACCATGCATTTTTTCATTGGTTTATTGGAATCGAATTAACTTTGGAAGAAATCATCAGAGCAGAAAAGACCTTAGAACTTAATAAGAGCATGAATAGTTCGGAGCTTCTGACTTTTCAGAATTTTTATAATATTTCCAAAAACCTTGAAGGAATAAAATGTAATTATGCCTTATGTCATCAGGCAGTAAGAGGATTGATGGCCGTAAACAGTTTGATAGCTATATTAATAAAGGCTTATCATCTGCCTTTTATGAAAAGCTACATGTTTGATATGACAGAACTTGAAAGCAAGCTGATTTGTTTTAATAATCTTGTGGATGAATTAGAAAAGTATACGGCATCAAAGAATACAATTAATTGTTTTAAGAAAATAGACTTGGATGCATGGAAACTTGATCCTGAAATGGTGAAGTTCACAGAAAAAGTTGCAATATTGAGCCATCTTGATTCTTTGATTCTAACCTGGTGTAGCAATTATGAAGTTATATTAAATAATCTGATGGAATTTGAATTGTTTGATAATCCTGATTGGCAACAGTCTTATATGAGATCTGATGGTACAAAATATGGAAACTTTAAGTACCCAGAAAGAGACGGAAAAAATAAGTGGGGGATAAATGTCTAAGAAAAATATTAGTGTAGGACAAGATGGTATTTATATTCCTCCAAAAAAAGATGAAGAAAACTATAATGCAATGCTCAATGCAAAAGGTACAAATGAGCTTTCTAAGATACCTACATCCAGCAGAGCCATCACTGCACAGTTTACTTATCATCCAGAAGTTAATGAGGGAGAACTTTTTACAAGCGAAGATGTAAAAGTTACAGTAAAGGAATTTGATAATTCTACAAGCTTGGGAAAATCAATTCTCTTTTTTTACAATCTCCTGTGTAAGTATACAAAAGATATCAGTGTAAAAACGAAAGTTGCTGAAATTGAAAATAAAGAGAGTAGGGAAGTTTATCTTGATCTAGATGATTTTATTTCTTCATTTGGTGTGCCGGACCGTAAGAAAGCTGTACAGAGAATAAAAGAGTATTACGAGACTCTTAAAAATATCTCTTTGGATTTTGAAGAGTTTAATCCAAAAGACCAGACTATAAAAAAATATTCTTTACAAATTTTTTCTGGAAAGGGTACTGAAGAAAGTCTTGTAAAGAGATCTAAAAATTACTTTTTTATTTTGAACTATGATCTTGTAAAATATCTTGTTGAGCGTAATTACATTACATATTTTCCAAACAGAGCTTTTGGAATTGATGTAATGCGCTATCCAAATGCGTTATCTGTAACAAATAAACTGTCGGTAATGTATAGCGAGAATTATTGGAAAACAAATAAAGGCTTAGTAAGTCTTGAAAAACTTCTCGAATCTGTTTCCGATATTCCAGATTTTGAAACAGTAAGGCAAACAAATCGTCATTATTATGACCGTATCATTGACCCATTGGAAAAGACTTTGGATTACTTGTGTGAATTAAAAATCTTGCAGGCATGGGAATGGTGTAATAAAAAACGTAGCCCTTTGACAGATGAACAAATCCAGGAATATGGTTATGCAGCCTTAAAAGAGTGCTATATTAAGTATGAGATGGCTGATTATCCAGATGACATTATGCAATTGAGAAAAGAAAAACTCGATGCAAAGAAAGAAAAAAAGTCAAAAAAGGTGCCAACCTAATGCGCAAAAGGTGCCAACCTAATGCGCAAAAAGCACCAACCTAATGCGCAAATGGACCTAACCTAATGCGCAAAATTGATTTTTTGCCATTGCTAATTCTATATATAATAAAGAATTAGAATTTTATAAAATTCCTAATACCTTTAAAACGTTTAAAACTTTTTAATAAGAAAAATCTAAAAATGCGTAAAACTTGTATTTGTTATGATGTTTATAATGATTTTCTGTCAGGCCAATCGGAGTGGCACTGCCTGACTGACAGATAGGTTGCATTCAAGCCACGGAAGGCAACTGCAAGTTTCTTATCCACTATCTGACCGTCGGGGAAATGAGCTTCAGAACATCCACAGAGGGGAACAATGCGATGGGTGGTGGAATTAGCAGGGCAGGGTGGGACCTGGTCTGACAGAAATTTTAAATATTAAAGTATGTATTTGGTCCAGACGACAAAGCGAGGAGCATCCCTTACGCTACTTGGTCCGAATCTAGTTCCTTAACAGCGTGCGGAGAACGGCATTAAGCGCTGAGCATTGCGGCTAAACCTTGGCCGA
>CADBSK010000134.1 GCA_902797305.1 uncultured Spirochaetaceae bacterium
ATGGCGTTTGTTTTTTCCTTCAACATTAGGAGTTTTTCCTTTAACATTCTTTCTAAATAAGTCAATAATCTGTTCTTTTGGTGTCATAATAATGAACCTCCTTAATTATTGTTTATAAATTCTTCTACAGTTATAATTTCTTTGGATAATAAAGATTTCGGAAAATTATCCTCTTTAGTTTTTAAATAGCCGCTGAATTCATCATTTAGAATCCATTCTTGGCTTCTTTGTTTATAAGAATATATTTTCTTTGGAACATCATCTTCTAGTAAGCAAATGAAAGAAATTCGATCCAAGGTACTGGAAGGCAGGGCATCAAACTCTTCAGGTTTTAATGTATTACTTATTAGAACACTTTCATTTTTGATTTTTGATAGTCCAACACAATTCGCACTCAGATTACAAAGACTACAAGCAAGCGGATTAACTCCCCGTAGTTCACTATTTCCGATAGTTCCATATCTTTGACACCAAAGAATTTCAAAAAAATTTTTCATGTTTGTTTTATTAGATTGACTTGCAAGCCATATTACACGTTCTAATTTCCCTAGCATATCAAAGCTATTAAAAAAGTCTGACTTATTGCTTATTCCAAGTGGAAATTTATAAAATGTTTCTATCCATGTATCCACAGGAATAATTTCTTCATTTTCAAAACCCTGCTGTAAAAAACAAGCAATGACCTTTTCTGAATAACCTTTAAGCTTAGAATCATTACTATAAAATGTGTTAAAGAAGTTTTTGCTCCATGTCCTATAATCACTATTTTCTATATTCATGAATGCACTGATGAAAAATGCTGCACGCCAAGGATGACGATTAAAAGCATCAACCAATATTTCTGAATAGTATTTATCAGTTTCAGTAAGTTGCCCAGTAGAATAGTATTTGCCAGATACATTTTTTATGAATTCTTCTTTGTTCTTTTCCCAAGCTCTAGGCATAACCTTGAAAGTGACATCATCAATGGTGATTGAATTTGAAAAGTCTAATTCAAAAATTTTTTTCATAGCTGAATATAGTTTCTTAAAATTAGGAAAATCAGAGTAATCCTTATTTATTACATCTGAGTATGTGGGGATTACATAATATTCTAGATGGCCCCAATCAGAGGGAAGAGATACTTCTTCACCAAATTTACTCATAAAATTATACAACATTCTCATTTCACTTTGCCGACCAGTTTTTGGCTGCCATGCTGCAACAAATCGTGGAATTGAAAACATTTCCTCATAAAAGCGACCATAAGGTATGGATGATCCATAGGATTTTTCGATGTATTGCCATAAATCTGTTAAGATATTTATAAATTCGGAATTACCCTTACAACAATCAATTACAGTTTGTTTGTTGATTGGATTGCTGAATCCAATCCGGTTTTCAATTTCATCTTTTATTTTATCCACTACTTCTGTCGTAGGTTCAAGATTAGTAAATACAAAAAATTTAGCATTGCACTTATCTTTTATTATTTCATAGCTGACTGATACAGGACAGGCAACAAGACGATTATTATTTATATGTGTATGTATGTACATTATTGGAAATTGTGGCAAATCAGGATAGTATAATTCAATTTTAGGAATCCATTGTACAGGTATCCCATTAATTATTATTTCAGCTTTGTGATTTAATTGAAACATTTTATTACTCCTTATATTCAAATCTTTTATTGTTTCACATATCTGTTTTATTGTTTATTCGTATGTTTCAGTGATTAAACTATCCCAAAATTTATTATTTGCTCTCCATTGAGAATAAGGTCTCTTATTACCTTCATACATTCCACTATCAAAGAATACTATACCCTCTTCAATCAATTTAATCCATTCATCAAAATTTACAGGTTTTCCAAAGCATATTCTATCATATTCACCAGAATCATTTGTTTTACATGTGAACCAACCTTTATCATTGAATTTATCTTCAAGTTTAGCTTTAAGGCATTTATCTCCTCTCTTAGATGTAGGTGAATGTTCTCCATACCATCGGGCTATTTCCAAGTTCTCAGTTTGTAATTCTTTAGGTACAATATCTGCTTTGTCAGGTCTTTTATCATGTGAATATGAATAAATAGCAACAATATCTTTATTAGACTCTATTAAGATGATTTGTCCAAAATCATTATAAGATCCTATCTTAGGACAAGGAGTTCCAGACCATGAATAACGTCCTTTCTTTTTTTCGTTTGGCTTACCAAAGATCCGTACAAAACTGTTCTGTTTTTCGTATTTAGTATCACCATCAAAAAGTGATGAATACTTTAGATTAGTAAATACATAAATATTAGCAGACCAATCACCGAATGTTGTTTTAGAAGTGGTTTCGTTTTTTAATTCATATCCCAATAAATCAGCTTCATTATCTGCATTTGCAGATATTCCAAATTGTTCTTCAAGCCAATGTCCTTTCCTTCCATCATGTCGTTCATTTTTCCCATCAACATTGGGACTATTTCCTTTAACATTTTTTCTAAATAACTCAATAATCTGTTCTTTTGGAGTCATATTATTCATCCCCTTTATTGCATAGAATAACTTTTAAATTTGAATTTAGTTCTTCTTAGTTTTCATTTTGATAACTTCATACCATATCATTTAATTGATAGATAATTTTTCTTGAAAGATATATTCAATTTCAACATCAATATCCATAATTCTATCATATATCCATAATATGATATCTATTTTATTAATCACAGGATATAACATTTATTATACAGTAATCCAAAACAACACTGTTCCAATAATGAAAAATAACAGATTAAAAGAAATAATAATTATAAATAATTATAATAAAATATCATTATACTTGAAGAGTTACTACTTATTATTATAATAAAGTGAAAAAAATAAGAATATCTTATAATTTTTAAATATCTATCTGTCTTATTGAAGTGATTAATCAGAACAAATTATCATTTAAGATAATAGCATAACAAGATAAAATAATAGAAAAAAATATGCATAACAAATAATCAAAAAGAATATTATCTATTCCGAAGTTTAAACCAGAGCTGAATTGTATGGTAGATAAAGTAAGTAAAGAGACTCGCAGTTATAATATGTCACAGATTAAAGGTAAAGATACAAAACCAGAAATAATTGTCCGCCGATATTTGTTTTCAAAAGGTCTTCGCTTTAGAAAAAATGATAAACGATATCCTGGAAGTCCAGACATTGTACTACCCAAATATAATACAATCGTGTTTGTACATGGTTGTTTTTGGCATTTACATGACGGATGCAAATATGCAAAAATACCAAAATCCAACGTTGATTTTTGGAAAAATAAACTATATGGAAACAAAGAACGCGACAAACGTAATCAGAACCTACTGGAAGAAATGGGTTGGACTGTTATTACAGTGTGGGAATGTCAGTTGAAAAAAGATAAAAAAGAAGAAACACTTGAAGAGTTATACATCCAAATAACCGCCTGATGTTAAATAATAAACTTTTTCTATTTGATTAGATTAATTTTTTTTTTCAATATAAATTTTATTTTTTGTGAAGTTTATCTTATTATAGTACATAAACAAAAAAATTATTTGAAAATAAAAAGAAATATTATTATTAATGCATTAGGACTTGCTAAGTCAATTATAACTATCGAATTTAAAAGCAGAAGTATTAATTTTCTGTTCTAATTATTTATTTAAGCAGAATAATTTTGGCAGACTCTATTAGTAATTAAAATATATAAATATATAACATGAGATATTTGGAGCATCAACTATGAACTTAAGGGAAGGACTAACAAAAATAATTAAAGAATATCCGGATATTAGGGATTATGCTAATATAAAAAATAAAGAAGAAAAGGGTCTTGATAATCCTGAAATGAATGAAAGAAAAAAGGAGTATAGTGAATTTTTAAATGATTTTAAGAAATCAATTCAAGAACTCGTATCTGATACGGGTATAAAATATAATATCAAGTTTAGTACTTTAGCTCAATCGGCAGATATTGTAGCATACATTACTATTACCAACCCTAATTTCCATTCAATTGATGAAAATTATTATCTAGTATATTTATTTAAACCTAATGGTCAAGGTGTTTATTTATGTTTAGGTTTAGGAGTTGGTCAATTTAAAAAATCATCCTCTTACAATAAAAGTACATTAAATACCATTAAAAAAGTTGCAGAAGAATTTAGAAATCATGTGAAAATTATCAATGATAATGACTCTGAAAATAATCTTGATTTTAGTAAATTCAGTGATTTTTGTGATTTAGAATCTGATAAAGATCTTGCAAGGGCTTATGGTGCCGGAAATATTTATTGTAAATATTATGAACTCAATGAAAATGAAAATAAATTTTTACCGTCTGAAAATGAACTTGAAAACGATTTAAATGAATTTATTGAATTATATAAATATTTTAGTAATTACGATGATTATTTTATTGAATTAAAAAATAATTATTTGTCTACACAAGTTAAGGTTGATGAACATATGGAAAGTAAAGAGAGAAACATGATTTATTTTGGTGCTCCAGGTACTGGTAAGAGTTATAATTTAAATAAAGATGCTTTTGGAACAGATGAAACTGAATGTTTTTTTGATGTGAAAAATGTTGAAAGAGTTACGTTTCATCCTGATTATTCTTATGCAAACTTTGTTGGTACTTATAAACCAGTTTCTGAAAATGAAGGAGATATTTCTTATAAGTATGTTGCAGGCCCGTTTATGCGTACGTTAGTTAATGCTTTAAGCAAACCTCGGGAAAATTTCTTACTGATAATTGAAGAAATTAATCGTGCGAATACTGCTGCTGTATTTGGTGATATTTTTCAATTGTTAGATCGTGACGAAAAATATGAATCTCGTTATCCAATTAATGCTTCTGAAGAAATGAAGAAACATCTTAAAAAACATGTGAAAATAGAAGATGAAAATGGAATTAAAGAAGATGTAGATTATAATCAAATCATTATTCCAAGTAATATGTATATTTGGGCTACTATGAATAGTGCAGATCAAGGAGTTTTCCCTATGGATACTGCATTTAAAAGAAGATGGGAATTCAAATATTTCGGTATAAATGATAAAAAAAGCGTCAAAGAAATTGAAGAAATTTATGTAATTTTAAATGATAAAAAAATTTATTGGAATGAACTTAGAGTAGCTATAAATGACTTTTTGTTATCTAAAAAAATTAATGAAGATAAACTTTTAGGACCTTTCTTTGCATTTGACAAGAAGAAATATAGAGATTCAAAAGAAATTAATG
>CADBSK010000135.1 GCA_902797305.1 uncultured Spirochaetaceae bacterium
AGCACAAAACGAGTGTTTTTGTAAGCCAGTTTGCTCCTTCGCGCCATTTTTGATACAAAGTCAAATATAATGCGTTTGCCCTGTACGATGTATCCCAACAGATTGAACTAATTCCTTTTTAGCATTATTATCTCTTGCAAGCGTCAGAATGCTAATCCAGTTACTGTGTTCGGGATTTCCGGCTCCCTTCCTTGGGGAAAAGTGCAGCACTAAACAGGGGTTATCAAGAAAGGCCCAATGTTAATTCACTTTTTTAAGGAAATCTTATGAAAAAATTTATTTTAGGCATGCTATCTGCTGTCGCTCTTAGCACCACTGTTTCGGCACAGAAGAAAATTCTTGCATTTGTAGATGTTCAAAACGATTTTATCGATGGTTCTCTCGCTGTAGGTTACGAATCCTGGTCAAAAGCTTTTGAAAACATCCAGACACTCAAAAACTCAGACCAATTTGATACTTACATCTTTACCCGCGACAATCACCCTGCAAATCACTCATCTTTTAAGGATTTTGGCGGAATTTGGCCAAGTCACTGTGTTAAAAATACAGACGGCGCTGATATTTATTGGAAGCTTAAATCAGATTACAACAATAAAAAGACTGTTAAGATTTTAAAAGGTCAAAAACAAGCTGTTGAAGAATATGGTGTAGATCTTTTGAGTTACAAAAATGCACCTTCAAACGAAGA
Source organism: uncultured Spirochaetaceae bacterium (assembly GCA_902797305.1). Classification (GTDB taxonomy): domain Bacteria; phylum Spirochaetota; class Spirochaetia; order Treponematales; family Treponemataceae; genus Treponema_D. The sequence continues at coordinate 689 of CADBSK010000135.1, forward strand.
ATGCGATGTTTATGTGACAGGTCTTTGCTACGATTATTGTGTTTCAGAATGCGCAAAGATGACCGCTAAAAATCATCCAAAAGCAAGAGTACACATCGTAAAAAATGCAACCGTTGCAATAGATCCTTCTGCAATAATCGATTTTTCTGAATATCCAAATATCGACGTAATTACAGAATAAGCCCAGACAAGGCTTAAGCACGCTTACGGTCCTGACATCACAGATTCGAGGGCCTTTATTAAATCCACAATAACAAATTCGCCCTTTGCGCACTTAAAGGGCTTTTTTACTATCGAACAATATAAATCTCTTCGCTATAATATTTTTGAAAAAAAATTAGTACACAAGGATTTACTATGTTTGAAAAATTAACTCCCGGACAAGAAATTGAATCTACAATCGTTGCAATAAATGGCGATACAGTTTTCATTGATATGAACGCTAAAAGCGAAGGTGTTGTAAACAGCGCTGAATTTACCGATCAGGACGGTAACCTTACTGTAAAAGAAGGCGACAAAATCAAAGCTTTTTTCCTAGGTGAAAAAAATGGCGAAATGCGTTTTACAACCAAAATTGCAGGTCACGGAGCAGATGATTCGCTTCTTGAAAATGCCTTTAAAAACCACATCCCTGTCGAAGGTCATGTAGAAAAGGAAATTAAGGGGGGATTTGAGGTATCTATCAGTGGAAAACGCGCTTTCTGTCCTTTCTCTCAAATGGGCTTTAGACAAAAAGAAGAAGCCTCTTATTATATAGGAAGAACCCTCACTTTTATAATTCAGGAATACAAGGAAAATGGAAAAAATATTCTAGTTTCAAACAGAGCCGTTCTAGAACAAGAACACCAGGTTCAATTGAATGCTTTAGGACAGCAGATTGCAGCAGGCTCCATTGTAACTGGAACTGTAAAATCCCTCCAGAGTTTTGGTGCCTTTGTTGACATAAGTGGATTCCAGGCATTACTTCCAATCTCAGAAGTTGCTCTCGACAGAGTTACAGACCTTTCTAAATATTTACAAGTTGGACAGGAAGTTACTGTTAAAGTTATTAATACAGACTGGGCTCACGAAAAAGTAAGCGTAAGTCTTAAAGCTCTGATTGCAGATCCTTGGCAGTCTGTAGAAAACAACTTTACAAAAGGTCAAAAAATTGACGGAAAAATCAGCCGCATAACAGACTTTGGGGTATTTATTAATTTAGACAAGGGAATCGACGGTCTTGTTCACATTTCTGCTCTTGGAGTAGACCGTAACACAAACTTAAAAAAGAAGTTTTCTATCGGTCAGGAAATGTCTGTCGTAATTAAAGAAATAGATGTTGCAAATAAACGTATAAGCCTTGTTCCTAGCACAAGCACAGAACAAGATGAAAATGCAAACGAATATTTTGCAAGCCATAACGATGACGACGGCGATACATACAATCCGTTTGCAGCTCTACTAAAAAAGTAATTATTTTTTAAGTTTTAGTTTTCCCATTGCTTCTGGGTCATTTTTTATATTTGTAATGGCATTCAACAGGAATGCCAAAAATATAGAAATAAACACAGAAGCAAAGGTAATTATAATACAAAGTTTACCGCGGCTTGGCCCAGACTTTTTGTCAGCAACTTCAGGACGCTCAATAATCTGGAACACAGGAGATTCACTCTGCATCTGGACTCTTAATAATTCATATTGAGTTTTAAGCTGTTTGTATACTTCCTGTTGGGCTGTTAATTCCATCTGAATTTTTGTTGTTGTAAGAGCAATTGAAGGAATGTAATTTCCGTTAGAAACACTGGAAGCAACATGATTTGTCTGATTCTGTAATCTCTGAATTTCCTGAAATGAAAGTTCCATATTCTTTTCAAGATTTTCTTTTTTGATTTTATTCTGATCAACACCGAGTTCATCAAATCGAGCACTAAGCCAGTCAACAGCAAAATTAACAACATCCCTTGCAAAAACAGGGTCAATATCTTTATAAGAAATTGTAAATACACCGCTGTCACTATCAATACTTGAAGTCAAATTCTTTTTAATAAACTCACGGCTATCAGATTTTGGAAACTTTGATTTTTCAAATTCTTTTCTGCCAAGGATGTTAAAATTCTGAACAATTGCATCAAGGAATGGATTTGAAGTTGTAAGATACAAAGCAAGAGAACTGTAAGTGGAACCTGCAGATGAACTTATTCCTGCAAGCCCCGCAATACTTCCTAAACCGCTGGAAGTCAAAGCGCTCATCAAAGAACCACCCGATGATTTTGAATCATTGATAATCATATTTGCTGATGAAGTATAAACATTTGGCAAAAATGATTTTTCCGGCTTCATCTTAAGTGAAATTATTGAAATTATCACAGCGAGCAACATTCCTGATAGAGTCACAGCGATAATCATTTTTTTATATTTTAATAGAACGGCAAATAAATCGAGCAAAGAAATTTCTTCGTCTTTATCTTTTTTTTCAATTGCTTCTATAGTTTCATTCTTTTCCATATATTCAATTTAACACAGTTTTATAATTACATTCAAGATAGGATTCCAGGGCAAAGGCATTATAGGCAATTGTATATTAAAAATAGCGCGAAGGAGTGAAACGGCTTATCGAAACCGCATGCTAGCATGCTACACTCGTTTTGTGCCTGTTACATTAAAATAATTATAGTAGAAAATTGCCGTATAAAGCGTTATTATATATCCCATGACAACTACACATAAAATGCAAGAATTACAGGAACTTGCCGCAAAGAATGGTCCTTTGTGCGTAGGTTTGGACACAGATCCTTCGTATATTCCTTCTTCTATTATTAAAATGATTGGTTCTGCCGAAGAAGCAGTTTTAACTTACAACCATGAAATTATTCGACGCATTGCAGCTGATAAATCTGCATGCTGCTGTAAAGTACAGATTGCTTATTACGAAGCAATGGGACTTAAAGGCTTGGAGATTTATGCCAAAACCTTACAGCTTGTAAAAGAATACGGTCTTATTGCCATAAGCGACATTAAACGCGGAGATATTGCTGCAACTGCAAGTGCTTATGCTCGTGCTCATTTTACAGGTGAATTTGAAACAGATATTATCACTGTAAATCCATATATGGGTTTTGACACTTTAAAACCATTTGCAGAATATTGTACCCCTGCCAATGGCGGAAAAGGTATGTTTGTTCTTTTAAGAACATCAAATCCAGGTATGGTTGATATCGAACAACAGGAACTAAAAAATGGCGGTCGCGTTTTGGATCGAGTTGGAAACGCTCTTGTTGAATTAGGAAATAGTTTTTCTTCTACTTACACTAATCAGACCACAACTCCAATTGGAGCAGTAGTTGGTTGTACAGAAGAAAGCGATGCTCGCTTGTTGCGCGATGCATACCCAGAAATGTTCTTCTTAATTCCGGGTTATGGAGCTCAAGGTGGAGCCGCTCGTATTGCTGCAACACTTTTAGATAAAGCTGGTGGAACAGTTAATTCAAGCCGTGGAATTCTTTGTGCATGGCAAAAAGACAAGGATTTGGAATCAAAAAGAGAATCAGATTCCTTGAGCCTTGCCGATTTAGCAAATGCAGCTGCAAAAGCTGCTATTTTTAGTAAAAACGACTTGCTTGGCGCTAAAGCTTCTTTATAGAAGAATTAACTAATTTTATTGGAGTGTAATCATGGAAGGTAACATGAAACCAATTACTGATTGTGAGGGGATTCCGTATCCAGTATTTACAACCGGCTCAGTAACTTTTTGTGCCAGTGTAGATGGAGCTAAACCAGAAGGAACAGTCTACAACCTTAAGATTGAAACTTTTGGAGAAAATGCCCGTATGCCTCTCCCTGGTCAATTCTTTATGTTGCGCTCAGTTAAGAGTCAGCAGCTTTTAGCAAGACCAATCAGTGTATTTCATGCAGAACAAACTCCTCATGGCGTAGAAATTTCTTTCCTTATTCTGTTAAAAGGAAAAGGAACTCAGGAACTCTGCAATCTTGAGGCTGACGATAAAGTTCAAATCCTTGGTCCTCTTGGAAATGTTTTTCCAGCTCCAGTAAAACCTCAAAGCGAAAGTGATCCTAAAAAAGTACTTATAATCGGTGGAGGAATTGGTGTTGCACCTGTTGCAGGATTTGCAGAATCACTTCCACCAAAATCATATGATTTTATTGCAAGTTTTAAAAGCGGCTCATATGGTTTGGAAAATATCAAACCAGAATTTTTAACAATTACAACCGATGACGGAAGCGTAGGCTTTAAGGGAATGGTCACTGCCGCAATCGATGCATATAAACTTCAAATCGGCGGTTATTCCGCAGTTTATGCATGCGGACCAGCCCCAATGCTTAATTACATAAAAACAATCTGCGAAGAAGTAAACATTCAGTGCTGGCTCAGCATGGAAGCTCGTATGGCTTGTGGTGTTGGAGTATGTCTCGGCTGTGTTATTCCTACCCAAAAAGGCAATTTGCGCTGCTGCAAAGACGGTCCTGTTTTTGATTCGAAGATTCTTACTTTTACTAAGCCTGAACCAAGCCGCCTTGCAAAACCAACAGAACCTGCTCCTGTACATCCAGACATGAGCGTTACAATCAAAGGCGTAAAATTTCAAAATCCTTTAATCGGTTCTTCTGGTACATTCGGCTTTGGAACTGAATATGCACCTGTTTTTGACGTTAATCGCCTCGGAGGTATTTCTTCTAAGGGATTAACCCTTGAACCAAAAGCAGGAAACTCAGGAATCCGCGTTTGGGAAACCCCAAGTGGTTTGATGAATAGTATCGGACTTCAGAACCCAGGCATACCTCACTTTATCGAACATGAACTTCCAGAAATGCTTAAGCTAAAACCTGTTGCAATTGCTAACTTATCTGGTTCATCCCTTGAAACATATGTTGAAGGTGCCAAACTTCTTGATAAAACACAGGTCCCTGTAATAGAACTGAATATCTCTTGTCCTAATGTTAGTGCAGGAGGAGCAGCCTTTGGCATGAGCTGCACCTCAGCAAGCACTGTTGTTTCTGCTGTTAGATCTGTTACTTCAAAACCTCTTATCGTAAAACTTACACCTCAATCACCAGAACTCAATTCTGTTGCTCTAGCTTGTATCGATGCAGGTGCAGACGGTATCAGTTTGTGTAATTCATTCCAGGGTGTTGCAATTGACATAGAAACTGGTCGACCTGTATTTGATAAAATCAAAGCAGGATTTGGTGGACCTGCAGTTCGTCCAATAGCTGTTCGCCTGATTTATGAACTATATGAATCCATCCATACTTTACCAGCTGACAAACAGGTTCCTATCATCGCCATCGGTGGAATCGCAAACTGGAAAGACGTTGTTGAATTCATTATGGCCGGAGCAGACGCTGTTCAAGTAGGTACAAACACCTTTGCAAACCCATTCACCATGATTGAATGTATCGACGGTCTGGAAGAATACATGAAACGAAAAGGCCTCAAGTCCCTGAGCCAAATTCGCGGAATTGCACACTAATTATGAAAAGAAGATACGAAATATTACTCATAATTTCTTCATTTGCAATACTTTCTACAGCTTCTATTCTCAGCCTTTTTATGCCACCTACAGAGGGCACAATTCTTCCATTTCCTCAGTATACCGTTCCTATTTTCAATTTTTTTTGTGCGTTCCTCTGTTTATCGTTATTATTCCTTAAAAATAAAAATCTCGTTGAATACTTGATTCTGTCAATTCAGAGTTTTTCTACAACTGTCACAGGTTATGAAACATTAGGTGCTTTTTTATTTACAGCTCTGTTCCTACTCTTGTTTTCTAATGGATTTTTTAAATCAAAGTTTAAACAGAAAGTTTTCTTTTTAATGATTGCATGGGTATTGGTGTGTCTGACTGTTCTTGCCTTTGGTATTTATCGTTTTATACTTCAAATTGTCACTACACTGTTCTTTTTTAGTTTTTTTGTTTTTATTTATAATAAATTATCAGATCAACTTTCAATTTTTCTTCCTTCAAAAATTTCTTCATCCGTACAGCTCCCTCCTCCTGGAGAAAAACTCGTTTTAAGCGATTACGGCTTATCTGAAAGACAAATTAAAATGGTCAATGATTATCTGGAAAAACAGTCTTCTTATACACAGCTTGGAAAAAAATACAATATAAGCCCTTCCACCGTAAAAAAAGACATGCAGAAGGTTTTTACTCTGCTAGGTGTTAAGGACCTTAAAAATTTGCACATACTTTTACTTCAGTATCACGTAGAATAAACCTTTTTTTTCACTCTTAAACACAAATTTTCTCAACTTAATTGAACAAAAACTGTAGAAATGTTAAATTGACATATATGAATAATCTTGTCGCATTATGCCCAGTTGGTGCAGAAAAAATCCTCGGAAATGAAATCAAACATCTAGGTTATAAACTTAACGGTAACAAACCTGGCCGCATTTTTTTTAGCGGAGATGATGATTCCCTTTACCGAACAAATCTATGTCTCAGAACCGCTGACCGTGTTTTTTTACAGATGGCAGTTTACGAAGCACAGGATTTTGACCAGCTTTTTGACGGCGTTTATTCAGTTAACTGGCAGGATTATTTTAAGAAAGATACAAAAGTCATTGTAGATAAGGTTAGATGTCATAAATCAAAACTCAATTCTGAACATGCAATTCAGGGAATTGTTCAAAAAGCAATCTACAAAAAACTTTGCGATAAATGGCATATGTACTCAATGCCAGAAACTGGTAGTGAACAGACTGTCCGTGTTTATATCGATGAAAACCAGGCATTGATTCTCCTGGATCTCTCAGGGCTTCCTCTTCATAAACGAGGTTACCGTGTGGACGGTGGTATTGCTCCTATCCGAGAAACCGTTGCTGCAGTTCTTTTACAGGAACTTTTGTGGAGAAGAAAAACTCCTTTACACGACCCATTCTGCGGTTCAGGAACAATTGCAATTGAAGCAGCTCTTTATGCGTATAATGTAGCACCTGGATTTGGCCGTCGTTTTGCATTAGAAACACTTTCAATCTATAATCCAAAAAGAGCTTCCCTCATCCGTCAGACAGAAGCAGAAAAAATCCGTACAGATGTAGAAGTTAGAATCACCGGAAGTGATATTGATAACGCAGCTGTAGCCCGCGCCAAAAAGAACGCAGAATACGCTTGTGTAACAGCAGGACGCGCGCTTCAATCTATCGGAAGCGATGCAAAAGTCCTTCGCCCTGACTTTATTCAGGCCGACTTTGCTGAATTAAGTGCCCCATACGACACAGGTCTTATCCTCTGTAACCCTCCTTATGGCGAACGCATCGGAGACGAAGCAGAAGCAGAGGAACTTTATCACAGCATGCAGCAGCTCTGGAACAACTTTAGAGGCTGGGAATTTGGAATCATCACAAGCCACAAAAAATTCCAAGAATGTTTTGGACATTATGCAACAATGCTTAAAGATCTCAAAGCAGGAAATTTGGACACAACTTTATACATATATAAAAACAAACAAGAGGGAAGAAAATAATGGCAGCAATTATTGAACACGAAAAACGCAAACATGAAATTCTTCAAAAAGCACTAGATGTTTTTATGGATGAAGGCTATGAAGATGTTACTTTCCAAAAGATTGCAGACCGATGCGGAATAACACGAACAACTCTTTATATCTACTTTAAAAATAAAAGAGAAATTTTTCTCTGGAGTATAAAAGAATTAACTTCTAACCTTGAAAAAAAGCTTCAGATTGTACTTAAGGACGAATCCATTTCTTCACCAGAAAAAATCCGTTCCATCATGTACCAGATTTTTGACTGCTGTAAAGACAATCAAAAACTCTTTAATGTACTTTTGGCTTACCTGATTCAAATTCAGAAAACTGGTGTTGATATTAAAGAAAGAGTTCAGCGCAGAGTTATTCGTCTAAGACACTTAATGACTGCTACAATTATCGAAGGTGAAAAGAAAGGTGAATTAAAGGTAAAGAGCGTAAAAGAAGCCAACGAAATGCTTTACGCTCTAATCGAAAGTGTAATTTTCCGTCTTGCTTTATTCAAACAAACATCTATCGAAGAATGCTACGGCACAATTGATGTTGCCGTAGACGGAATGAAAGCTAAAAACTAAAAAGACTATAATAATTATTCATGCTCGTAAACTTTTGGTAACATAAATCTTTAGTATTGATAGTAACGTGAAGTGTTTTTTTATTTAATCTTTTTATTAATTCAAATAAATATGCAATTTCTTCTTTTTTATGATTATTACATGAAAAATATCCAAGTGTAATGTGAGGAGTAAATGGATATGGTAGTTTTTTGACAATTTCAAATTGTTCATATAGTTTTTGTAACTTATCAAAATCAGTTTCCGTTTCAGGAATTAACCCCATTACAAGACTTGTATTAACCATATTAAAGATAAAGTTGCTTTTTAGATTTATTGGTTCAGATATTATTGATTTCGAATTAGCAATTTCATGACATTTTAATTCAGAAAGAAAACAATCTGACGATATTTTTGATAAATCGATATTATTATTTAAATCATGTAGAGTCATGTGAAATGTATTTGTTTTTAATCGCTCTGCAAATAAAGAAGAACAATTTAAATATAGTTCATCCACTATTTTTTCTATTTCAATTTTTATATCAGTCGACAAATCAAATACAATAGTATCTCCATAAAACTCTTTAAAAGAACCTGTATTACTAACCTTAAAATGTAGGCTTTTATTATCTAATATCTCGTTTGTATTAAAAGAAAAGTTTTCATTTTCAAAATCTAAAACCCTTTTCTTAAAATCGCTAAATATTTCCAATTATTTCTCCAATGAGTTTTTTTCATGGTTGTAACAAATTAAAATTCTAATTTATCAAAATCCAGCGAATCCCAGGCAAAAGCTTGGGGTTCGTTGTTTATAGAGCGATTACCATAATCAAGTGAACTATCATCTGCAAGATCATAGTTTATGTAGATTACATTTGTTTCGTCTTCACCATTCTTAACAGAATTTTTGATTGATTTTACTTTTGCAGGAACTGACCAGTGGTATTTAACATAATCACCATCGTTTGGAACTTCCTTATATTCGTAAACAAACCCAATCACTTCGACATTAACGTTAAAGAAGTCAGTATTTAATATAGAACGCAAATCTATAGACTGGTCTTCTGAAAGACCTTTTCCCTGGTGTTCTGCTCCCGCATAAATAGGGAAAATTCTACTTTTTGTAGGAGAACGAACAGCAATTCCTAGGTAGTATGCAGGCTCAACTTCTTTTTCGTTTACACTATCCCAGGCACAAAATGCGTTCTCATTATGAGAAGTATCATACTTACAGGTTAGTGAATATGTATCTGGACTATAAACAAAATAAGTGCCGTCATCTTCTTCTGGAGTTGCACCAGTAGGATAAACATCTGACTTATTCAATTCCAGTCTTGGATCTGTAAGGTATGGAGAATTTGCTTCTGTCCCATCACCACTGGCAATTGTTACACCAACACTCCAGCCGTTTGAAACACTTCTGTTTTCGTAAACATACCTTACCGAATATTTGTATGATTTTTCTGCGACGATGAGATAATCGTTAAAACCATAAGAAATCATTCCGTCTTCGGCATGTGAATTAATTTGTCCGATGCTTACATAGGATTCTGGATCTGAATAAATGTTATTACCTTCATCATCTACATCTGTTATTTCTACTTCGCCACGATAGACATTTATATATTTTGCAGAAATATCTTTTGGAACAGAGATAGTAACATATGAATCACCTGATTTGTATGTAATAGCAACCTTTCGCTCTGCGCTGTCTGCACAACTTATTAAAGCCAAAAGAGAAATTAATCCAAGAACAATAAAAAAATTCTTTTTCATAAAAGACCTCTTTTATTTATCGGCGAAATTGAGCAAAGACTGCAACAGTTTTTGGTTTTATATTTATTTTCTCGCCACCAGTAATAAATTTTTCTTCTGGCTCAAAAGTACAACCATCTGTTATGCATTTCCATGGTTCCTGTCCGTCAAGCTGATAAGTAATATTCTGCTCTATTGGATTTGCAATAATCAGTACCTTTTTCCAGTCGTCCTTTGCATTTTCACCATCAATGGTCCAGGCAAGAACAGGTTCCGGAAGTCCCACTTCTGCGTTTTCTATAAACTGAAGACGCTTGCTTACTTCAAGCTGATTTTCTAATCGTAAAAGAGGATGTTCTTTACGCATCGAAATCAAGTTTTTGACATATTTTACAACATCCTGATGCTGTTGAGAGAGGGCCCAATCAAGTCCATTTATACGGTCACACACATTGTATGAATTACGCAGGAAAGATCTTGTACCATCTTTAGTTGTTGCAACATCGTAAAAAGTAGTTCCTGTATTAAGAATGTCCTGAGGAATTTCTTTTGTGCGCATAAATTCCATTCCGGCGTGCAAAATTGGATAGCCCTGAGACAAAAGCACAAGACTTATTGCCATCTTTTGCATTTGTTCATAATATTCAGGGTTCTTATCCGGTTCAGTTAAGAATATTTTGTCCGCCAGCGTGATATTGTCATGAATTTCTGTGTAATTTACGCTTAACCAGGTCTTTTTTCCCCATGGTTTTGGAGCACTAGTGCCTTCTACCTCTTTATAATTTACCTGAGGATGATCTGTTGCTCCTAGAATACCAAATTTAACAGCTTCACGGCGATTTCCATTGTGAATAAATCCCTTAGAACAGTCATCAAACAACGGACCTTTTATCGCACATCTAAATGCATCATTGAAAAAACCAATTTCGTTTAATTTATCGCAATTAACCTGACTCGCACCATCCATTTTATCTCCATGATACATATCCCAGCCTTCGCCATAAATCAAAACATCTTTTTTTATCTGGCTAAGCTTTTCTTTAATCTCGTTCATTGCCTTAACATCGTGCAATCCCATGAGGTCAAATCTAAAGCCACTCAATTTATATTCTTTTAACCAGTAAGCAAGAGTATCAACCATATATTTGCGGAACATTGTTCTCTCGCTGGCTGTGTCTTCTCCGGCTCCAGAATAAGCTTCTACACGATAAAAATAGCCAGGAACGCTTAAACCAAGGCCATGATGCAGGCCATCGTTAACATGATTGTAAACAACATCCATAACAACACCGATGCCTGCTTTAGCAAATTCCATAATCATCTTTTTGCATTCTTTTATTCTAACTTCTCCGTCATAGGGATTTGTAGAATAACTGCCTTCTGGAACGGCATAATTCTGAGGATCATATCCCCAGTTAAATGCACCAAAGGTTGGTCGCTCGATATATTCAGGATTATTTGCCTGAGATTCATCAACTGATCTAAAATCAAAGAAAGGCAGTAATTGAATGTGAGTTATCCCCAGCTTTTTAATGTAGTCAAAACCTGTAGATTGTCCTCGGTATTGTGTACCAGACTGAACAGCTCCAAGATAAGTGCGTTTTAAGTTAGGTTGCCCGTTCCAGTATTTGTTTGAAGAAATATCTGCAATATTTGCTTCGTAGGCTATTACATCACAAGGAGATTTTACCGACGGAATTACAACCTTTTCCCAGCCATCAGGATTTGTTCTAGATAAATCAACTACCATCGAACGATTGCCATTTACACCGCAGGCTTTGGCATATGGGTCACTAAAGATATTCTGAACTCCGAATACCATATTTTTAAACTGGTAATAAGTTCCATGCAAATCACCCCGTACCTGCACTTCCCAAACACCTTTATTAGAACCTTCAGTTCTACGCTTTAATGGGATTTCCTTTAATACAGGACTGTCTTTTCCGTCTTTATAAAGTATGAGCGTTACCCACTGGCTTGTAGGCGCCCACAATCGGAATATAGTTTTTTTCTTAGAATAGATTGCTCCAAGCTCTAAATCCGTTGCATATAAAGTATCAAAATCCGGAGAATCAAAATACCACTCAAGGGCACCGGTATTTTCGCATGCTCCATTGGTAAAATTCATTCTTCCACTTTTTAGTAAATCGAATAAATAGTTCTTTTTCTGCTCTGCTCCACACCATGGATTATCCAGCTTATGTTCTGTAAATCCATTCTTTTGCCATTTTTCCGGAACAACAAACTTATCGTTAGAATTTGGTAGTTTTGCTGCCTTTATAATTATCTCAAGACTCTTATTAGGCAGAATCTGCTCATCGTTTAATTTTAGAGGGCTTCTTGTGGCTTCTGCAAAACTCTCACCAGAATCACACTCCCATTCTGCGCAAATCGAATATTCTTTTGCCTTACGAACAATTACAAGATTCATATTCCATCCGTTACCAAATGGCAGACGGGCGCATAATTTTTTAAGTCCAACAGGAAAGTTAGGTTTTACCTGGATAATTCCTTCTGCGAGACGAGGAACAAAACCTATCATATCCTGGCTGATATTTCTTACATACTCTGCAACACTCCAGGCCTGGCTAAATGTTCCGCTTAATTTTGGATTACCATTTTTATCTGCTCTTGCATGAATATTTTCACTTAATGAACCGGCACATCCATAATCCAAAATCATCTTAGATTCGTTTTGGATGATTCCAAAAGCTGTAGAAGGCATTAAACCTTCGTTTGAGCATGAAGTAATATATGTTCCGCTGTTCCATTCCCAGATTGTACCGTTATGATATGCAGCGTCTTTGTGATACCATTCTGGGTTTTCGTGTTCTGGATGGAATAACGGATCCTGACTGCTCAAACTGTAAAGCCCGAAGGGAGTTACAAGTTCTCTGTCTACATTCTTGATGATTGCATTTTTGATATTTTCAGGAAGAAGTCTATTTTCCTCTCCCTCTGGTAAAATCATCGGAACTGTAATTGCAAATAATTGATTTGTACGAACTCTAAAGTCTTTTGCCCATTCTCCTAATCCTCCCTTCGGAAGGTGATCGGCAAGAGCATCGTGTTCCTGATCCCAGAAGAAGTTTACAAAACTCTTCTTAACTTTTTCTGCCATCTGGGCATAGGTATTTGCCCGTTCTTTTTTTCCACAACGCGTTTCAATAATCGAACCAAGTCTTAAAGCTGTAAACCAAAGTGCCTGAATATCATTTGCACGGTCTCCACGAGGAGAAAGAGGATTTTCGCCGGCAAGTCTTGCATCCATCCATGTGTCTGCGTCTCCATGCATCAAAAATCCATGACTATCCGACCGACCGATATCTGCATCAAGAGCAGTTTCGATTACAGGTAATAGCTGTTTTAAAACGGTAAAATCCCCTGAATACTGAACATATTCCCATAATGCTCTGATAAACCAGAGAGTTCCATCTGCTGTATTGTAAATTACATCATTTTCATCTCTGTAGCGATTTGGAATTCTACCATATGTTGGACTGGTTTTATCTTTATCCTGGAATCCAGCAAACCCCATTAGAACATCTTTTGCTTCGTCAAAGCAACCACTTGCCAGCAAAGTTCCATTTAGAGAAATAAATGTATCGCGGCCCCAGTTATCTCTGAACCAGGGAAGCCCTGCCCATATACCTCTGTAACTTGAATCGTGATCTTTTGTTGCAAGCAGCCATCCGCTAAAACGAGCCCAGGCAAAAGCATCATCAAAACGCTTACTTGATGTGTTGATTCTTACTTTTTCTATAAACGACATTACCTTCTGTGTATGTTCGTTTATAGCATCGTTATTGCAAAGCACCTGTGCTTTTTGACTTGCAATTTCTTCTGTATCTTCAAAAGCAATATAATACTCGGCGTTCTGAATATCCTTATTTTTTGGTAAAATTTTGAGGCAGTCTTTATTAACTTCAACAACAAAATCAGATTTACTTGCTATTGCAATACCTGTTTTATTGCTGCAAACCCAAACACCATTTGAATTAATGCAGTTCCAATTTTTTAAGGCGTCTTCGTCTGTTTTAAAATAACTTTCTTCCTCTTCTTCGATAAATTTTGAACACATTCCTTCTATGGAAAGTTCGCCATTTGTTTTAAAATACCAGGCCTGCTCATCAATTAAAAGTGAAGAAGTCAAAAATTTTTTTTCAATTTTAACGGTAAACTCGTTAGGTAAAACTATAATTTCTTTGGAATCTCCCAAATAATGTCCCTGGAGTTTTAGTTCCGAAAAATATCGATGGTTTGTACGATAATATCCGTTTCTTTTGCAACCCTTTTCAAATTCAAAATAACCATTTTTTCTATCTGTGTAAGCTATACGGCGACCTTTATTTGGTCCAAAAAATAATTCCATAAAATAAGAATAAACGGAAAAAATTTCTATTGCAAGGGAATTCAATGTTATTATAGAAGAAATTACCATATGAGTATAAGATAAAGGCTATTAAGAGTTGGAATAGTCATTTTCAACTTTGATGGGAGAAACTAATGAAAAAAAGAATTTTATTTGGCTTGCTGTTATTAATTGGCTTTTTTAGTCAGGCAGCAACAAAAATTACTTTGGACAGCAAAATTCAAATTACATTTGAAGCCTGTTCAGATGGTTCTATTCGCATTGAAGCCGTTGCACCAAAAGGTTATGCACCTGTAAAAGACCTGGAACTAAAAAAGGAACCAAGTTCAACAGAATTTACCACAAACAGCATGGGACATCTTAAATGGGGTGATTACACAATCATTCCAAAAGAAGAAGGCTACAGCATTTATTACAATCAGGATGAACTTTATGAGTCAACTTTAAAAGAAGACAAAAAAGTTCTTAGAGAAATCCGCAGATGGAATCAGGCAAGACAATTCTACGGTTTTGGAGAAGCATGCCGTTACGCAAATCTTTCAAACCAATCATTTGTAATTTACAACGTTTCTAAATACGGAGACCACGCAAATCTTTTTATTCCTTTTTATGTAACAGAAACTAACGTAGCTGTTTACTACAATGCAAACGGTAAGGACTGGATTTATTTTCAGCACGGTCAGGATCCCCAGGGATACACAAGTGAATACAAACGAATCGAGTGCTTTGTGCGACAGGATTCTTCTCGTAAAGAAAGCATCCAGAAGTTCTACAAAGAAACAGAATCTTTAACAATGATGCCAAAATGGGCCTTTGGATATATCCAGTCCAAATACGGTTATAAATCCCGGGATGAAGTAATCAAACTTGTTGAAGACTTTAAGCAACGACAAATTCCTTTAAGTGCTGTCGTTCTTGACTTGTACTGGTTCAAAAAAATGGGTGATATAAGCTGGACCAGCCCTGATTTTGAAAATCCATATTCCTTAAATAATTTTATGGAACAAAACGGTGTAAAACTTATTACCATCTCCGAACCATTCTTTACAACTGGCAGTCAAAACTACAAAGAACTCGCAAGCAAAAAGCTTATTACTACCGATAAGTCAGGAAAACCTTTCTTATGGCGTGACTGGTGGGTTCTGGACTCAGAAAAAGAAGGCGGTCTTTTTAATCCATTAGGAAAAAAAGCCAGCGATTTTATGGGTGAAAAGTATTACCAGATGTTAGAAACAGGAATTGATGGCTTCTGGACTGACCTTGGAGAACCTGAAGGCGCAAAACCTGAACTTGTATTTGGTAAATATACTGAAAATGATTTTCATAACTATTACAACTACTACTGGTCAAAAGCCTTATACGAAGGTGTAAAAAAACACGATCCAAACACAAGATTATTCATTATGAGCCGTTCTGGCTACACCGGAAGCGGTAAATACAACGTTAGCGTATGGAGTGGTGATGTAAGTGTAAGCTGGCCAAGCTTAAAGCAACAGGTTGCATACGGAATCAATGCAGGAGCGAGCGGTTTGGCTTATTGGGGTAGCGATGTTGGAGGCTTTACACCAGAAAAGAGTCCTGCTGAACTTTACACCCGCTGGCAGCAGTTTGGTTCCTTCACACCAATTTATCGCGCTCACGGAACCGGACCAAGAGAACCTTACGCATACGAAGAACCTTACTGCTCAATTGTTTCTGATGTAATTCGTACTCGCCAGACTCTTATTCCTTATATTTACTCAACAGCAAGACAGACAATGAACGGTTTACCAATGATGCGCGCAATGTACCTGGAAGATGAAAACACTCCTCTTGAGTATATGGGCACACAATACATGTTTGGTGACTCAATTCTTGTTTCTCCAATTTATGTTGAACTCCAGCTAGAAAGTGCTCACCAGACTTATCTGCCAAAAGGAACCTGGTACGATTTTTATACAGATAAAAAAGTTACAACAGATTCAAATGGAATCGTAACTACAAATAACACAATTGAAAAAATTCCTGTTTTTGTAAAAGAAGGTGCAATTATTCCTCTGCAAAAGAACAACACAAATATCCTAAAAGTGTATGCTACAAGCCAGAGCAAGAACAGCTTTACTCTTTACAATGATGATGGACTGACAGAATCCTACAAAGAAGGAAACTTTAGCGAGTTGATTCTTACATTGAATGGAACTACTCTCAAGGCATCTATCAATGGTGAAAAGACATTCCTTTCAAATAACTACAAGGTAATCAACGCCATAACAGGAAAAGAACAAACTGTAACTCTTAACCAGCTTTTGCAGGGAATTCAGTTATAAAAAATGCCCTTGAAATTGCACTTCACAGTTTCAAGGGCTTTTTCTTTTTAAAACTCTATGTTGTTTTCATTAAACAGCTTATCCAGCCTTCTGTAATATTTGTAATACAGAAAACGATGAAGGCCTTTTAAGCCTTCTCCAAAGTAACCGCTATTTATAGATTCATCATTTGCAGTCTGGACAATTTTATATGAGCCATTTACTCGCCATCCATTTAATAGACCTATACTTATAGCTTTTGTGGGACAATTAAACGAACATGCAACACATAAAACACAGTTTGTTCCAAACTTTGGAAATCCATCTACAATTTTAATGTTTTCAAGTGGACAAAGTTTGGCACATTTACCACACTTTATGCATTTTTTCTTATCCGCATACATGGTCGGCCCCTGAACACTGGCATAAATCCATAAAATACGAACAATTGGCACAAACCAGTACCTGAGCGGAAAATACCTAACCTTTTCTCTAAAGTCTGCTTGTTCAAGCTGAGAGCAAGTTAACTTTACATAAGCTCTTGCATATTTGTATTCATCTTTTACCATTTCTGGAGAATGCCTGAAAATCATATTATAAGGCATTACGTGATGACGCTCACAAACAACGTCATAACCTTTACGCTTTAAAAGCGGAATAAACTTTTGAGAAGAATAATTATTTAATGTTAATCCTTCTCCGCTAGTTTTAAAAATGAAGGTCTTTTTTCCTTTGGCAACAGGAGGCAAAAGCTTAATAAAATTATACATGGCACTTGGAGTATTAAAGCCATGCACAGGATAAGCAAAACCTATTAAATCGTATTCATTTGGATCTGGAACATTAAAATATGCATGTTTTTTATTGCCTTTGTGCAAAGTTATTTCTGTATCAGAATCTTCTCGTGGCGGATTATCAAGTCGATTCATCCTTACCATAAAAATTGTTGTCTCATATTCAGATAAAAACTCTTTATACATCTCGGCAACAAGTTTTGTATTTCCAGTACCGCTATAAACGTAGATAATTGCTTTTTTCATTTAAAAGTAATGCTCCACAAATGATTAATAAAGTTTTTCCACAGGTTTTAATAAATCGTCATCCTCATGCTCGTCATAAGGATATTCATTATTTTCTTCATCTTTGCGATGTGTATCGTACCAGACTTGAGCGTAAAAAGGAACATGTGAAGCAACTTTATCAAAACTCCACTTTGGAAGCGCTTCACAACATTCCGGACACCAGAATCCAGCTTTAAGAATTGTAAATGGTCTTGCCTCAAATTCATGTCCGTTATGACATTTCCAGGTAATTTTTGTATATAAATCGCCCTTATTCATCTGAGTCGAAACTACTTGTCCGCCACGGAAAGCTGCAGCATCTTTTAAATCCTGCAAATCTAATTCTGTGTCTGGCTTTTCTTCGTTATAACCATGATTAAGTTTATATGCACTTGCTTTTGATTCATCCTTAAGCTCGTCGTAATTTATTTCGCCGTCCGGAGTTTGCCCTTTTGCAAGAACAGGAAAATCCTGCCAGGTATGAGAAGCCTTATCAAAGGCCTCCTGACCACCAAAGAAGGCATCAATTCTTCCTTTTTTACCAGTACGAACCCAGTTCATTGGTGCATTACTGTTTGTCAAAAGGCGTTCAATAGCAAGTTTTCTAATCCATTTAGAAGGTACAAGTGCCCCTAATTTATAATACCAGAGCTCTTTAGACATGCGCCTCCAGTAATCCGCACTTGTTTCTGTGCGATAATCAAGCCATTTATCAAGTATATCAGAATCTGTGTACCATACCCCATGAAAGTTTCTAGGGATATTCCAGTGAGGATCAAAGAATTTTTCGGCATTTGCCCCAAAAAGACCAAAACCGAAATTAAATGTTTCGTAGCCTGTTTCTCGACATGCAGCCCCACCACCAATGTTATAGTCTTTTTGCCAGAAACCGTCTAATTTTCCTTCAAGGTCTTTTTCTACTAGATGTTGAATACAAAGTCCACTATCACGGTCTGTTATCCATTCAAGAGGAGCATTCCAGCATGTATGGAACATCAGCCCGTCATTCATGTTGTTTGCCAAAAAATATTTATGATAAACAGCTGTCTGACGTAAAACAACCCAATTAGGAATATCACTTTCCAGGACATAGCGTTCGCCCTTTATTTTTGCAGCAGAATAATAGTCATATGCACTGGACATTACAGGATCTCCCATGCGCGCCCACATATGGTGATAATCACGATTTCCGTATACAGCAACCGTTGAAATATGAACTAACTTTATTTGATTTTCTCTACCGCTGGCATGAATTGCGTCTACAACATTACAAGTTCCAGCATAGTTTGTATTGATTGTGTTAAGAGGATTATGATCCGCTTTAGGAGGGATGACTGCCCCACAATGAATTACGTAATCTGCGTCCTTAACAAGTTCAAAAACATCTTCATAGTTAGCAAGGTCGCCTCTAATAATAGAAATTCGACCTCGCCCCTTTCTTAACAAAGACTTAAAAAAGCCTCTCAAATGTTTTGTTTTGTCGTAAACAAAGAGCTTTAATTCAAAGTCGTTTTTCGATTCCAAAAGATGAGAAACAACTTCTCCACCCATTGCTCCATCGGAGCCAGTTACCGCAATTACTGTTCTATTCTTATCTGTCATGACGTTAATTATAACAGTGATTGTGGAGCTTTGTCATTTTATTTAACTTTCTTATTAGATTTTTGATAATGCTTTTCTAAGAGCAGCTCTGAGTGCTTCTGGATAACCTTCTGCAAGAGCTTTAGGATCGTAAACACCTTTTACTACAGGAATTGCATTAGAAGCTGAAGCATATCCGCTCAAAGATTTAGCCATCTTAGCTTTTTCGTCAAGGAACTGAATTGTTACACTTGCACATGCTTTCATAGAACCGTTATGTCCTACACCATTTACCATTGTCTTTTGAATATTGAAAGAAATCAAAGCAAGATTGTTAGCACCTAATTCAGGAATGATTACTGGATAAACTTTCTTTTCGTTTGTACCAAGAAGTTTGTATCCGTTTGGCTTCTGCATAAATGCAGCCTGAAGGAACTTGCTGTCTGTTGCAGCTGCGTATGCATCTGAAGAAAGAACTTCTTCTTCTGGGATAATTTCAATACCTTTTTCTGCAAAAACTTCGAATACTGCAGCTTTTACATCTTCCATCATATATGCAGTCTGACCAGCCATTATCTGATCTTCTTTGCTGCCACTATCTGTAATACCTTTTCTTATTGCAAGGTTTACAAGTCCTGTTCCTTCTTTATCTTCTTCCCCATACCAGGTAATTCTGTCGTTAGCCATAATTGTAACAACGGCTGTCTTTCCTGGAACAAATGGTTTTGCTACTGCGCTGCTGATTGCTGCTAATGCTGCTAGAGCGATTGCAAGTGTCTTTTTCATAAAAAATCCTCGAATGAAATAAATATTTTAACGTTTATCAAAATTAACTAAAAAACGTCAGTTAATTCAATATAACACACTTATTTATTATTGTGTTATTTTTTATTCAATTGTAGAAAACCATTTTACTAAAAGCTCATACCAGCTGGTATCCCGTCCAAATGCAAGATCTGTCTTATACCAGGAGTAAACCGTATTTTTCTTGTAAGATCCACCGCAAATTGTCATACCAAAAATATGGCCGGTAAAATCTTCTGTTTTTATTCCATCAATTATTGAATACATGCCATAAGTGCTGCTATCTTGAGATGAATAGCCATCGCGCCAGCTAAACTTTATCACCTTTGCAAGGGCCTCTTGTACCGCGATGCAAGCTTCGCACAGTTCAGTCCAGGCTTCACCACCTAAAGCAGTTGCTCCTTCTGTACTACTTGCATAGGCAAAGCGCGTCATCATGAGTCCTAAATCAAACAGGTAATTCATATTCCCTGTGTAAAAAAGAACATTTTCTACTTCTGCGTCATCTCTTACAAAATTATTGCACAGATATTCGTTGTAAGAAGTACCAGAAAGATAATCTCTTGAATCCCCTTCGTTTATTAAGAGCTCACTCATAGAAGAAATCTTCTGAGTCAAATCTTGCAATTTTAATGAATCAAACACTGCTATTGTAGGAGTTCCAGCTCCTCCAATCCAATTACCATTTACATATTTGTATGGAGGGACTTCGCTCCATTCATATTCCATATCATTTAACACTAACTCATTTGTTTCTTTATATGAAGAATAAAAATCTTGAACTATACCACTTGCAGCCTCTAACGCAGTATCATTATCTGCAAAATCTATCATCATTTTTGTATAATTATGTCCATTACCAGGAGTTTGATTTGCCGAGCCTATATAATAGTTTGTGTAATCTGATAACTCATATACATCTTCAATACTTGCTCCGTAACATACATCTTCAATAAGTAAATCCAGCCGATTTTCTGTTCCAAGTCCTGCCAAACTCAAAGCCTTAGAGACATCTCCTGTAGACATTAATGACAAACTTCCAATTGATACATCCTGACAAATGGCACGTCCTGTATTATAAACGTTTCTATATGTCAAATATCCTGGACCGGTTCCATGATCTTCTAAAACCAGAACCTTTCTTTTTGCAGTATAATGTTCATTACACCAGTTTATAAAATTTGCAAGTGTGTTATACGACGACATCGCAACTTCTCCACTGCCGTTTATACTCACTTCTCCACTGTCACTTAACCAGTCCTGAGCACTACTAGAAAAATTAACTGTATTACATGAAAATTCTGTATTTAATACGGAGTCTGCCCCCAATTCAAGTAAATATGTTCCAGAATATTTTGTATTTACTAGTCCATCCCATAAAACAACAACTTTAACTGTTTCTTTCCCTGCCTTAGACAATCCATATTCATCTCTAATTAAAGATAACCCATATTCTGCTTCATTTATATCTGACAAAATTTCACCATAAAGGCTATTATCACCATCAGCATAAATCATAATCAGCCAGTCGGTTTCATATTCAATTTTAAAATTTAATAGTTCTGTTTCTGTTTTATTTTTTATCTCGTTCCAACAACAGCCTGTTAAACATAAACAGATAGCTAATAAAATACTTACAGTGTTTTTAACCATAAATAAAAAAATAACCTCAAACCCTTAATATATCAATAGACAAAAAATTATTTGTTTTTTAGTATTTAACACATGCGTTCAAATATTCGTTTAACGATTTTAATTCTTTTGATGTTCAATATAGTAAATTTTATTTACGCACAAAAACAGATAACCTTTGACTATTCTTGTACACCAAAATCTAAAATTAGTTTCTTTACAGACCATCCTCTCAATGCCTATAACTTTGACGTTTTGTATTATTCTTACGGCGGTCTGAATCTTAATTATACTTATTACTTTCGTAAAAATCTTTTTTTTCAACCTGGAATTAATACAGGCTTTAGAGCTGAATTCTTTAACAAAGCCTTTCTTACAAATGATGAACAGTATACCGTTCTTGATAATTGTTTTGGTACAAATTTATGGGCTAGTCTAGGGCCAGCTTTTAGATTTAACATCCACCCGCAACACATTCTGACTATTAAACAAAATAATGATTTTTCTTTTTTTAACGCATTATACGGAACAATTAATAAAACAAATTTGTATTACAAAGTTTATTCCTTTGTAATCTATGAATCTTTAGATTTCTGTTATGATTTTATTTTTTATAAATCAAAAAACTCTAAACTTAGTTTGAATGCCAATTTATACTTAGGCTTTCCTATTTGGGGAAGAGGATACTTTAATTATATATCCTATAGTTTGGGATCTACTTTTTCCGATACTTACACAATTTGGTTCAATTCTCCTGTTGTTAAATTAAATATCGGAATCGGCCTTTTGTTCTAATCTATAAACTCTGTCTATAATTCTCGTAAAGAAGAACTCCTGCAGCAACGCTTACATTCAAACTGTCGATTTTTCCGCAGGTTGGGATACTTACAATCGAATCGCACTGTTCTTCTAAAAGGCGGGCTATACCGGTACCTTCACTTCCCATTACGATTACCGATTTTTTTGCAAACTTTGTCTGCTGTAGAGAAGAGCCACCAGCATCTGCTCCATATACCCAAAAGCCAATTTCTTTTAAGTCTTGAACGACTCGTACAAGATTTGTTACGACTGCAACAGGTACCCAGGCACTTGAACCGGCACTACTACGGGCAATGACTTCGTTACTGCTTACGTCTTTTGAGCCACGATGATCTGGAATAATCACAAGACTTGCCCCAAATTGATCACAACTACGGATAATTGCTCCTACATTATGAGGATCAGTTACAGAGTCAAGAACAACAACCGTCTGTCTTTCTTCTGAGGATTTTGCCTGACTTGCGTTAATCCACTGGTTAAAATCAACTAGATTTTGGGTTTTAGCCTGTTCACCACTCAAGCAAAGTACAATTCCACGATGATCACGACTTGTCTCTGGCAATCCCTGCACCATGGAATCCAAAGTTTTATCATCAGTCTGCGATGCATTGATTCCAGCCTCTTTTGCCGCAGCAAGAATCTTTTTTACGCGGGGTCCGATTTTTGAATAAACAATTCTAATTCCTTCTGAATTTTTCGAATCTTTTGCCTTTAAAACTTTTTCTTCTATTGCATGAAAACCTGTTACAACCCTTTCTGCCATTTTAACCTCTACTTTTTTAGTAAAAAAAAGGGGCTTTTTTAGCCCCTATTACTTATCTACCGCAGCATTTCTTGTATTTTTTACCGCTTCCGCATGGACAAGGATCATTACGACCAATTTTATCGCCTTCGCGCTTTACTGTCTCAGTAATGATGTTTCCTGTTACATACTTCCATTCGCCATCGTATTTTTTAAAACCTGCGATTTCATGATGATGTTCGTGCATCTGCTTCATTGTGTAGTCAGCAATAAATTCTACAACGCCTTCATCATCTTTTTCTTCTGTTCTAAGAATTGTAAGTCCGTTCCATGTTGACTGGCGGCTCCATTCTTCTGTTGCCTGCTTGTCGATGTCGGCAATTCCTTCACCTTCTTCGCAAGAATTGATAATAAAATCAATTTCGTGAGTTACATATGCTGAATATCTTGCACGCATAAGAGCTTCTGCAGTTGGAGCTTTTACAGTTCCCTTAATAATTGGTTCACAGCATTCGCCGTATTTTTTTCCAGAACCACATGGACAGTTTGTAATCTTTTCACTCATAGTTTTAATATACCAAATACCTTATTTATTAGCAATTATATTGCAGCCAATTGAAGGTTATTCAGCTGCGTATTCAATGTCGACGTGATCTACTTCTTCTGAAGAAACAGATTCTTGAATCTGCATTTCATCAGGAATTTCTGGCTCAACTATATGAACTCTCGGAATTATCCAGTTCCAAATCAGCGGGTCTTCCTGCCCGATTCTCCAGAAAGCGATTGATTTTACATCTTTTTGTTCATACAAACGCATTTTTTTTACTGTAGAATAACAGTCTTCCCACCAGGCTTCAGTTTTTACCTTGATTGTAATATTTGTTGTAGGAATATCATCTACATATTTTACTTTTTTGGCATCGTACTCACGCATCAATCTGTTTACACCTGTAAAATACCAGCTGGAAGCAGGTTTTTCGCTTGCCCAGGTACGCCCATAAAATGGTAACCCCATTACAAGTTTTTCCTGTGGAATAACAGTTTTTGCGTAATCTACGATTTTTTCACACCAGGCTACACTTGCGATTGGACCAGGTTTACTTGTAGACCAGTGTTCATCATAAGCCATAATAATTACACGGTCACTAATTTCTGCAATTTTTTTATATGGAAATATATCATCGCTTATTGTTTTTATTCTTGCAGGCACACAAACTGTAAACATCTTTCCAGCATCTTTACATTCCTGTGAAAGCTTTGTCAAAAAGTTTAAGAAATTTTTTCCGTCTTTTCCCGGAATTAATTCAAAATCAATTTGTACTCCATCATAGGGTTTTGCAGCCTTCATTATATCTTTGATAAATCTATCCACCAATTTATAGCTTGGATCCAGTAAAAAATGAGTTAAAGAGCGGCTGTCACTTACAATTACAATGTGTTTGCGACCCGTAAAATTCTTTAACTTGCGAATATCAGGAACATTGCACAAAGCACCGTAAGAATCAACTTCTGCACTAAAATAGCAGACATCAGTAACAGGAAAATTTGGGTTCAGTTCATCTTCTCGTTTTGTCATCACCCAACCCCATACTTCATCAAAAACCGCAGGCTCTCCTTCAGGCATCTGTTGATTGTATGAAGGCTTAAAATTCTTTTCTGCTTTTCCACCCTCTGCATCGGAACGTCCACCTGCAAAAGCGGCTGCGCAAATTAAACCAGCAGTTATTGCCGCTAAAATTTTTTTCATACTTTTATCCACTCCTTATTTTTATTTAACTATTATTTTATACATTGGCTCCTGATTTGGACACAATTCAAGGATATGCTTTTCACATGCCAGAACTTCACTTGGCTCATGAGTAACATGAAGCAGCGTTGTTGTTCCACTCTGGGCAATTACATCAAGTAAATCCAAAATCTTTTGTCTAAACTGTTCGTCTAATCCGTGACATGGTTCATCTAGAATTAAAACAGGCGGACATTTTACTGCAGCACGCAAAATTAAAATTGCTCTTTGTTCTCCATAACTAAGAGAACCAAATGTCTCTTTTCCGCGACCTTCAAATCCTGCCAGCTTAAGCCACTTTTCTGCTGCCGCGATTTCTACATCACCCGCTGTCTGATAAAGCCCTATGGAATCATGAAACCCACTTATAATTACATCTCGCAGAGAAGTTCCATTCAACATTCGATATTCAACATGCAACCTGTAACTTACAATTCCTAATTTATGCTTAATGTCCCAGATTGTTTCTCCAGAGCCGCGTCTTGCACCAAAAATCTTAATATCATTACTAAAGACCTGCATGTTATCTCCAGTAATTAATTCCAGTAAAGTAGTTTTTCCAGAACCGTTTGGACCACGAATAAGCCAGTGTTCACCTCTTTTTAATGTCCAGTTAAAATTTCTTAAAACTTTATGGTCATCCCAGCCTACATTTACATTATTCATTTCTATTAAGGTGTCACTCAATTCTTTAGAAGTATCAACGCCCATTACTTTGTCTACTTCTTTGCTCATCTGTTTAACGCTTTCACAGAATTCTTTGCGTTCTTTTTCCCTCTGAGCAGCACCTTTTGCATCACGTTCCTTGGCAAACTGTTCAAAATCAGCTTTTGTTCCACAGAAACTTACTTTTCCTTCTGAAAACTCAATTACATTTGTAATAGCTTCTGGAATTTCAACATATCGCTCCATGCATAAGACAATTCTTGGGAATGTTGCATCCAGTTTTTGGTCAGTAAGTTGTTTACCTGCAATTGTATTAAAGAAGTCCAGTAAAATTCCCCGGCTTTCTGCATCAAGTCCTGCAAACGGATCACTTAGAATAAGCAGTTTTCGCTTTGATACAAGTGCTCTTGCCAGTAAAGTTCGGCGAATCTCACCTGTAGACATGTACTTAATTCCACGATCAAGAATATTTTGTACACCACAAAGCTTAATTTCAGGATATGCATCCAATTCCTTTACAACAGGAGGAAGAGGACTACCCTTTTTAATTGGCCCAACAATTCCTTCTGCAATAAAAACCCGCCCTGTTCGACCAATATCGACTCCACCATCCAGATACTCACTCTCATCAAGTTCTCGTTCTTCTTCAATTAAGCGGGCTGCGCGTTCCAGACTTACAACTTCTACGGATTTTTCAAACAGATTTGTATAAAGCGGAACGCTTTGGAAAGATTCCGCCTTCTGAGTCGCATTTGATACAGGTAAATTTGGTACAAACTGATTATTTCCGGCAAGTGCATCAACAAAGGCAGCTTTTCCACCACCGTTAGGGCCAATTACAAGCCAGGCTTCGCCAGTTTGCATCTTCCAGTCTAATTTTTGTAAAATTGTTCCTTTTTTATTTTCTATATGACAATCGTTAATGACAATTAAAGCTTTTTTTTCCATAAATTTATTCTAACACAAACGAATATTAGTTGCGAGTAAAAATGTATATGTCTATAATTTAAGTATGAAAAAAGCAAAAATCTATTTTTTATCTATTTTATCTCTAGCACTTATCTCGTGCGCTAGTCAAAAAAGTCTGATTAAGCCAGAAAACTATTCTCTTAAAACAGATATAATCACAATTCCTCAAGGACAACTGCAGGGAATTTATAACAAGGACAAAACTGTTCAACTTTTTGCAGGAATTCCTTACGCAAAACCTCCTGTAGGCGACCTAAGATGGAAAGAACCCCAAGATCCAGAGCCATGGAATGGAATATACAATGCTGATCACTTTGGCCCAGAGGCGATGCAAACTCATTCTAAACTGTTTAGCATTATCTGGAACTCTTATTACCATCCGCCAAAGAGTCGAATTGATGGCTCTCCAATGTCAGAAGACTGTCTTTACCTTAACATCTGGAAGCCCGATACCTCCGCAAAAAATCTTCCTGTTCTTGTATATATACATGGAGGTAGCCTCACCGGCGGTCAAAGTTTTTTTGAAGACTTTGATGGCGAAAATATGGCCAAAAAAGACATGATAGTTGTTACTTTTGACTACCGCGTAAATGTTTTTGGATTTTTTGCTTGCCCAGAGCTTGCTCAAGAAAGTCCAAATCACACAACCGGAAATTACGGTCTTCTGGATATGGTCAAAGCACTTGAATGGGTTAACAAAAACATAAGTTTCTTTGGCGGTAACCCTCAAAACGTTACGATTGCCGGTGAATCAGCAGGCTCATCTTCTGTTTCCGCCATGTGTGCAAGTCCTCTTACAAAAAACTACTTTCAAAAAGCTATCGGAGAAAGTTCTTCTGTAGTTGTTTCAAATCCAAAACACACTTTTAGAACAATGGATAAAGCCCTTGAGATCGGAGAAAATATTAAAAAGGAATTTAAGGCATACACATTAGAAGAACTCCGTACAATTCCTGCAAAAAAGCTTGTTAAAACCAAGTATTTAAACAACGCCTGCACAGTCGACGGTTATGTGCTTCCCCAAACCCCTTACGAAATTTATCAGCAGGGACTGAACCACGAAAAAGCACTCCTTAACGGATTTAACCGTGACGAAGCCTTTGCATGGGTTTCTTTTATCAAAGTAAACCAAAAGAACTATCCTGACTTGATTAAATCTGCCTTTCCTACTAACTGGGAAAAAGTCCTTGAACTTTATCCTGCAAACTCAAAAGAAGAAGCAAAAGCTCAGTATCGTGATATCTTTACTACCGTTTGCTTTTCTTATCCACATCAGGTCTGGTCGGATCTTGCTTCTAAACAAAAAATTCCTGTATACAAGTATTGTTTTACAAAACAGAACAATCAGTATAAAGCACATCATACCGGAGAAATTATGTATGCTTATGACAATATTCCAGTCAACAGCAAAAACCACAATGAATCCGACTACAAATTAGAAGCTATAATGAGCAGTTACTGGGCAAACTTTATTAAGACCGGTAATCCAAATGGAGAGGGACTTCCTGAATGGCAGGAATATTCCAAAGACAAGTCAAAAGTACTTGAACTGGGAGAGCAAGTTCAACCTATTCAAGATCCTTTCTGGGATTTGTATCCTTATGTAGAATAGCCTTATGGTTTTTACCATAAATAGCAACCTAACCACTTGAATATAAGACAAATTATCTATATAATTTAATTATTGTTTGTCTCCTTCGTCTAGTGGTTAGGACATCGGGTTTTCATCCCGACAACAGCAGTTCAATTCTGCTAGGAGATGCTAAAGGACTTTCTAACCGAAAGTCCTTTTTTTATTTATCTATAAAATCCACCAATGCTTTTTTGCTCTTAAGATATTCTTCTGCCGCTCTGTTGTAATGTACCCATGTAGAAGTAAACATTACCTTAAAACCATCAAAATTGATTAAGTCGCTTGGCCCTACATTATTCCAGTCGAGATTATTTAAATCGATGTAATTTCGATAACTGTCTACGCATTGATACAAGATATAACTAACCAGTGTTGAACATACAAACTTGTATTTTTTTAACTTGTCAAAAGATTTTTCCTCGGTGTTATGTAAAGAAGCAACTTGAGCTCCTTCAATATATGGACAAAAAATTTCAGTCTGACCGGTTGCAAGAGAATTCATCTTACGGCCAATAGTATATCCCGCCATTTGAAAATTTTTTGTAACATCATAAGTCAAGTTTTGATTTATTAAAAAATCCGTAACCATATCAAGAACAGCTTGATATTCTTTTTCGGTAACTTTAAGTCCAATCACCGTCTGAATCGATTTAAACGGCTTACATTGTCTCATATATTCATTTTTTCTTGGTTCGGTACAATGCTCAACCTTAAACTGAGGTCTTGCATATAGAGTAAGCCCATAAAAATCATCTTTAAGTGAAAAACCAATTGAAGCGTGACTGGCCGCAATCTTATTTATTTCTACAAGGTTTATTCCAGTCTGCAAAATACTACCTGTTGAAAAGGACTGTTTATAAACCGGATTATATAATCGTACAAAAATAAAGCGCTGATTTTTTAATTCATCTAAATTACTAAAGGCAAAGTAGTCATCGTATATATGATAACCATGTTCTTTTACCGTTTGCGGAGTATTAAACTTTGTAAATTTTGTGGTTGCACAGCTTGTAAAAAACAATAAATAAACTGCCACTCCTACCAGAAGAATGGCAGTTTTTGTATTAATCTTTTTTTTCATTAGATGGTAACGTCCCCAGAGTACAACATTTCTGTTGCTCCGGTTAAGTATACCGTTTGTCCAGTGTATTTTACAATTAGTTTTCCGCCTTTTACATCTACTGTAATGTTTTCATTCTTTTTACAGTATCCGTTAAGAACTGCAGCAATAACTGCCGCACAAGCACCGGTTCCGCAGGCAGGAGTTTCTCCGTTTCCTCGTTCCCAGGTTCTCATTTTTAGTTCGTTTGGACCTACCACGCGTACAAATTCTGTATTTGTTCTTTCTGGGAAAACAGCATTATTTTCGAACAGAGGACCAATTTTTTCTACATCAACCTTGTCTACAAAACCACAGAATACAACACAATGTGGGTTACCAACGCTTACACAGGTTACATTATAGTTCATTCCATTAATGGTCATTGGAACATCTACGATACATCCACCCTTAGAAGTTTCCAGTGTTGTAGGGAGCGACTCTGGTGTAAACTGAGGTTCACCCATATCGATTGTTACAGAACTTACCTTTCCATTTAATTTGTATGCAACCAGTTTTTTTACACCAACTGCAGTTTCAAGGGTAATCTCACAGGTTGGATCTGTTGATTTAGAATGCTTGTCTGCGATTCCACGGATATTATTATCGTACAGATATTTTGCAACTGCACGCATAGCGTTACCAGCCATTTTTCCTTCTGAACCATCAAGGTTGAAGAATCTGATTTTAGCATCAGCCAATTCACTCTTTTCAACAAGAACTAAACTGTCTGCACCAATACCAGAACGACGGTTACACAATCTTACTGCAAGACCTTTTGGATTATGAATAACCTGGTTTTCTGTATTGATAAGAATAAAGTCATTACCAGTTGCCTGCATTTTTGTAAAGTGAACAGTCTGCTTTTCTGTACGCAAATTATTAATGTCAATTAATTCAACATTTTCTGCAGAATAATGACTCATAAGACAATTTGCCAAAGCGTTAGCTGTATCAATTGCTGTCAAACAAGGAATATCTCGTTCTACTGCATGGCGACGCATCTTAACACTGTCCGCACGTGGATTACGACCTTTTGCACTTGTGGAAATTACATAATCAATCTTTCCACTGTCTAACAAAGTCAAAAGGTTATCATCTGGATTTTCATGAATTTTGTTCACCACCTGAACTTCCATTCCAAAATCCTGTAATGTCTTAGCATTTCCTTCTGTAGCGTAAAGTTTAAAGCCCATATCGTAGAACTTTCTTGCAAGTTCAGGAATTTCATAGCGGTCAGTCTTTCTTACACTGAACAAAACACCACCGCTGCGTTTCATATTATACCCAGCTCCAATCAAGCCCTTGAACAAAGCCTCTTCCATTGTAGCTGCAATTCCAAGAACTTCCCCTGTTGACTTCATTTCTGGACCAAGGTGAGTATCTACGTCCATTAATTTTTCAAAACTGAAAACAGGAACTTTTACCGCAAAATATGGAGGTATGCGGTACAAACCAGTTCCATAGCCCATATTACTAAGTTTTTCACCCAGCATTGCACGAACTGCAAGGTCAACCATAGGAACCCCAGTTACTTTACTGATATACGGAACTGTACGGCTGGAACGAGGATTTACTTCTATAATATACAAATCATTGTTGTAAATAAGATACTGGATATTTACAAGGCCCTTTGTACCAAGTGCGATTGCAAGTTCACGGCTCTGCTTAATAATCTTTTCTCTTAGAACATCGTTTAAGTTCCAGCTTGGATAAACGGCAATACTGTCTCCAGAGTGAATACCTGTGCGTTCAATGTGTTCCATAATACCAGGAATTAAAACATCTTCCCCATCACAGATACCGTCTACTTCAAGCTCTATACCCTGCATATACTGGTCAATCAAAACAGGATTAGTGATACCCTGAGCAAGAATAATCTTCATGTATTCTTTTACATCATCATCGTTAAAGGCAACAATCATGTTTTGACCGCCTAAAACGTACGAAGGACGAAGCAGTACCGGATAGCCCAAAGATTTTGTTGCAGCAAGAGCTTCTGTTTCGTTCATTACAGTAAGCCCCTTTGGACGATTGATATGAAGTTTTTCGCAGAGTTCTTCAAATCGTTCTCTGTCTTCTGCAAGGTCAATTGCATCGGCACTTGTTCCAAGGATTCTGATTCCCTGGTTAT
Organism: uncultured Spirochaetaceae bacterium; assembly: GCA_902797305.1. GTDB lineage: Bacteria > Spirochaetota > Spirochaetia > Treponematales > Treponemataceae > Treponema_D. The sequence continues at coordinate 32,075 of CADBSK010000135.1, forward strand.
CAAGGAACTTTGCAAGTTTAATAGCTGTTCCACCACCAAAGGCAACAACTACTCCAATTGGTTTTTCTGTGTTTATAACACCCATTACATCTTCTGGAGTAAGTGGTTCAAAGTAAAGTCTGTCGGCTGTATCAAAGTCTGTAGAAACAGTTTCAGGATTGTTGTTTACAATTGCAACTTCATATCCTAGTTTCTTTAAACTCCATACACACTGAACACTGGCATAATCAAACTCGATTCCCTGTCCAATACGAATAGGTCCTGAGCCAAGAACTACAATAGTTCCCTTTGATTTCTTATAAGAGGGAGAGGTCTCTCCCTGCGCTCCCACTTCGTTGGTCGCTACCCTCTCTGCGGTGGCTCCTGCCCCCGCAACGCCCCCGTGCAACTCGTTCAAGAATATTTCAGCTTCGTTTTCTTTATCATAACCAGCGTAGAAATATGGAGTTTCTGCATTAAATTCGCCGGCACAAGTATCAACCATTTTGTAAGTAGCAGAAATATGAGCAACTTTGCCTTCTGAGCGAAGTTTTTCAAGGCGTGCGTTATTTGCATTGATTGTATCTGCAGTAGAAGTGCTGTTCTTGTCGTGTTCAATCACTCCAGAACAACCTTCAATCTTAGCACCGGTCATTGCTTCAATTACTTTATCAGGATAACCGAGTTTTTTTGCCTCGAGATAAACCTCATTTGTAAGCTTTGCATTTCCTTCTTCTGAAATTTCAACGCCATCTTTAATCATGCTGAACATGTCTTCCATATCAACAAGATTCATAAGTTTATTAAGGAACCACTCGTCAATCATTGTAACTTTGTGAATTTCTTCTACAGTCATGATTCCGCGTTTTAAAGCCTGGAAAATTGCAAAAAGACGCTGGTCGGTACATTTTCCTACTCGTTCTATAATCTGCTGGTCTGTTTCTTCTTCAAATACAGGAAGATTCAAACTTGTAACACCGATTTCTGCTCCACGGGCAGCCTTCATAAGGGCTTCTTCAAAAGTACGGCCTATAGCCATAACTTCGCCGGTTGCTTTCATCTGAGTTCCTAACTTACGGGCAGCATATACAAATTTGTCAAACGGGAACTTAGGCATCTTAACAACTACATAGTCCAATACAGGCTCAAAACAGGCAGCTGTTTTCTTTGTAACAAAGTTTGGAATTTCATCCAGGTTATAACCAATTGCAATCAAGGTTGCAACTTTTGCAATAGGATATCCTGTCGCTTTACTTGCAAGAGCAGAAGAACGGCTTACACGAGGATTTACTTCGATTACTGCATATTCAAAAGTTTCTGGGTTAAGAGCAAACTGACAGTTACAACCGCCTTCCATTTCAAGACTAGAAATTATATTGAGGGCAGCTGTACGCAACATCTGGTATTCCTTATCGCTAAGGGTTACCGCTGGTGCAATTACTATCGAGTCACCGGTGTGAACTCCAACCGGGTCAAAGTTTTCCATTGAACAAACTGTAAGAACGTTTCCACTATGATCACGTACTACTTCAAATTCGACTTCTTTCCAGCCGCTTATACATTTTTCTACAAGAATCTGATGAATTGGAGAACGATGCAAACCATTATGTGCGATTTCGTCAAATTCTTCCCAAGTGTTAGCAATACCACCACCTGTACCACCCAATGTAAATGCTGGACGAATAATTGCAGGAAGTCCAATTCCATTTTTTGCAAAATCAAGAGCATCTTCGTAAGTTGTGACAACCTTAGAAGGAATACATGGTTCTCCAATTGCTTCCATTGTATCCTTAAACATCTGACGGTCTTCTGCTTTATCAATTGTTTCAGGCTTTGCACCCAAAAGTTTTACGCCATGTTCTTTTAAGAAACCACTCTTTGCAAGTTCCATACAAAGAGTAAGCCCTGTTTGTCCCCCAAGAGAAGACAAAATGCTGTCTGGTTTTTCCTTTTTAATAATACGCTGAATTGTCTCTGGAATAAGAGGTTCGATATAAATATGATCAGCCATCGCATGGTCGGTCATAAGAGTAGCCGGATTGGAATTTACGAGAACAACTTCAAGTCCCTGTTCTTTAAGAGCTTTACAAGCCTGACTTCCGGCATAGTCAAATTCTGCTGCCTGACCAATAATAATTGGACCAGAACCGATTACCATAACCTTATGAATGTCTTGTCTCAATGGCATATTATTTCTCCCAAAAAAAATGGGAACACCTTAACGATGTCCCCATTGACAAATTCAGTTTAAAAATAGTATTTGAGCAAAATTTTCTTCAATCTCACATTCATTTGAACAAGTCTCTGCTTTCATACCGAGGATTTATTTTATCTAAATTTATATTTTTATTCCATACATTTAGGCAATTTTACTACATTTTCTCTCTATCTAAATGATAGAAAACAAATTAAATTGCATTCTCATATTTCAGAGTTATAATAAATTCGAAAAATGTTTTCGTATGAAAACTTGAGTCTCAAATACCGCTCCTGTTCCTTTAGGAACGGTACAAAAGCCAACGAAAAGATATTCTTTTTATTGACTTTCGTTATATGGAGGAAACATGCTCTTTCAACTTTACTCGGGAGTAGCCGGAACTCAACTTCTTGGCTGGCTTTTGGTTTTTGCAGGTCTTGTTATTTTAAACGAAATCGGTCGTAGAACAAAAGCCGGTGGAATTGCCGTATTTATGGTTATCCCTGCGCTCTTAACAGTTTATTTTATCCTCGCTTACTGCGGTTTATTTGGCGGAAAAGAAAATTTAACTGTTAAATACATGAGTGGATGGTTCCATTACTTTAAGCTTTATGCTGCCACAATTGGTTGTATTGGATTTATTATGATTAAGTACAAATGGGGCATTGGTGCAAAAGAATGGTTTAAGCCATGGCCATTTGTAATTGTTGCTGCAAATATTCTTATTGCCGTTGTTTCAGACTTTGAATCACTTGCAAAAGGTGGTATGAACGGTGGCTGGTGGGTTTCTAACGAAGGCGTATTCCTTTACGGCGGTTGGTGGAACCTCTTGAACGGTCTTGCCGGAATCATCAACATCTTCTGTATGACTGGCTGGTGGGGAATCTATTCTTCTAAAAACAAGAATCAGGATATGCTTTGGCCTGACATGACAATCTGGTTTATTCTTGCATACGATGTATGGAACTTTGAATACACATATCTTAACCTTCCAACTCATTCATGGTACTGCGGTCTTGCTCTTCTCCTTGCACCTACATTCGCTGCTATGTTCTGGAATAAAGGTGGATGGATTCAGAACCGTGCCTTCACACTTTCTATCTGGTGTATGTTCGCACAGGTTGTTCCTACATTCCAGCTTTCTAAGTCATTTGGCGTTTTACCAAGCGTATATGCTGGCGCAGGTCAGACATCTGCTCTGGACATGTACGATTCTGCTATCAACTTATACAATCAGGGTATCACACATGGTCCAGAAGTTGATGCTGCAATTCAGGGCTTTGGTATTACAGCAAATCCAACAGCACAGGGTGTTGTTGCTGTACTTGCAATAGTAATTAACGTTCTTGTATTTACAGCTATCATGAAACGTGCTGTAGAACAGAAGAAAAACCCTTACAAGAATGAAATCTGGGTTGGTACAAAAGACTTTGAAGAAGCAATGGCTCGTGCTGAGTAGTTGTTAGCATTCTATCAATATATAAAAGAGGGCAAACAAACTTTTGTTGATGCCCTCTTTTTTATTGACCAATTAAGGCCCAAGTAATTATAATTCTTTTAGTTTAGAACAATGACGTTCACTTTTCTTGCGGGCGCACTGTCCGTAGGTTTAAAGGGCGTCTTTTTTTTTGTAAAAAACATTTTTGACAATGTTGTGGAGTATAAAGTGAGCAAGGCAGTTTTAGTTTTAGCAAATGGAATGGTATTTGAAGGTTCCAGCTTAGGTGCCGAGGGCTGTGTCATTGGTGAAACAGTTTTCACCACCGGAATGAACGGCTATATCGAAACACTTACTGATCCAAGCTATTACGGTCAGATTGTAACTCAAACTTTTCCACTTATCGGTAACTACGGAATAATTCCAAAAGACTACGAAAGTTCTAAATGTAACCTTAGAGGTTATATCGTTCGCCAGTGGTGCGATGAGCCTTCTAACTTTAGATGCCAGAGTGACCTTAATTCTTATTTAGAAAATCAAAAAATTATCGGACTGTGCAATATCGACACACGAAAACTTACAAAAGTATTACGAGAAGCCGGAGTAATGAACGGCATGATTATAAGCGGTACGTCAAAAGAAGCACTAGAGTCTTTTGCAGCCCTTAATAATCCTGAAAAAAAAGCAAAATTATTAGAAAAAATCAAAGCATACCAGATTGTAGATGCCGTTAAGTCTGTTACAGGTAGCGCTACCGGCGTAGAAGAACCTGCAGATGTAGTTTTTAGCGAAAGTGCAGAATATCGCTTTGTTCCAGTTACAAAGCAGGGAACAAAAATTAATGATCCTCAAGTTGCAATGAAAAACGGCAAAGGCAAAAAAGTTGTTCTTTTAGACTTTGGTGCCAAGGCAAATATTCGACGAGAGCTTCTTAAGCGAGGCCTACAGGTAGAAACTGTTCCATGTGACACAACTGTAGAAGAAATCCTTAAACGAAATCCTGACGGAATCATGCTAAGTAACGGTCCTGGAGATCCTGCCGAAAATGTTCAAATAATCGAAAATATCAAAAAGCTTTGCGATTCAAATATCCCGATTTTTGGTATTTGTTTAGGACACCAGATGCTTGCCCTGGCAAAAGGCGCAAAAACAAGCAAACTTAAATACGGACACCGCGGAGCAAATCAACCTGTAAAGCACCTTTCAAGCGGAAGAGTATATATCAGTAGCCAGAATCATGGTTATGCTGTTGATAATGACAGTCTTCCAAAAGGAGCTGTTCTAAGCTTTGTTAACACAAACGACGGTACTTGCGAAGGAATTACCTATACCGATACTCCTGCATTTAGTGTACAGTTCCACCCGGAAGCATGTTCTGGACCTTTAGATACAAGTTTCTTGTTTGATGACTTTGTAGATTTGATTAACAATCCAAATCTTTTTAAAGACTTTAAAACTAATTACGAACGAGTAGACGCTATCGAGTATTTTAAATCTACAATCAAACACACTAAAGAAGCGATGTAATCTTCAGGGCAAACGCATTATATTTGACTTTGTATCAAAAATGGCGCGAAGGAGCAAACTGGCTTACAAAAACACTCGTTTTGTGCTGCC
>CADBSK010000136.1 GCA_902797305.1 uncultured Spirochaetaceae bacterium
TATAAATTGAAAATTTGTAATTTTATCGAAGTTCAAAAAAATGGACAAATCCACTTTTCAAAAGTGATTTTGTCCAGTATACTACAATCATGGTAAATAGATTAATTTCCAGTCACCTAATTTCTCTTTTGAATATGTACCCGACTGTTACGATTACAGGTCTTGCTTCGTCTTTACTAGAAAACACAAAGTCAGAATAGCGCGAAACCTTTTATATGCGCATTTCTTATATTTCAAGAGGGAAATTTGATTTTTTTTGAGGTAAAAACTTTAATCATAGATAGAATCATTTTCGCATAGCAAGTTTTCTAACTGAATTAATCTCTGTCTTTTAGTAAAATTATGATTGTAGAATTCTTTTCCATTCATACCAAGTCTTATAAGCACTTCAGTAGACATCTTTGACATAGTGCTAATTGCATTGGTGAGTTCTTCAAAATTTCCTGCATTCACTGCAATTCCACAATTAGCTTTACGAATCAACTCTGCACCATCTCCATTAATCATTGCAAGAATCGGTTTTCCCTGTGACATGTAGAACTGAACTTTTGCGGGAACTGTTAAATTAAAACATAGTTCATCCTTTAGAGAAAACAAAAGAACTGATGCAGCTTTCATGAATATTGGCATTGTTTCAATAGGGAATCGACCAGGAAAAAACACAGACTCATCAAGCTCATATTTTTGGGAAAGATTTTGTAAATATGTCCGTTTTCGTCCGTCCCCTACAAAAACAAACTTCACGCGTTTATCTTCCTTTAGTATTTTAGCTGCTTCTATTACAGCATCAAGATTTTGAGCCTCTCCTATATTCCCTGCAAAAAGAATTATGAAACTACCTTCTTCATCAAAGGGTTTTATGGATTTTACTTCAAAGGCAGAAGGACATTTCTCTTTTATATCTTCTGCCCAATTCGGAAAATAAACTATCTTGTCTTTATAATCACCTTTTTCACAAATAGATTTTTTAAAACCTTTAGAACTTACAAGAATTTTATCACATTGATTATAAACTTTCTGAACCATTTTTATCTGTTGCTTTATGATAAAAGAATTTGAAATACCTCCAGCAGAAACAAGCGATTCAGGCCATAAGTCTAATACCCAGAATAACAAAGGTATTTTCTGACGCTTAGCCATCTTTCGCGCACATACACCAATAAAAAATGGAGATGTCAGATGAACAAAAACTTTATCATACTTATGAAATATTGAATGAAAAAAAGTAAAAATATCCAAACAGAAAAAGTATGATACATAATTCAACGCAAGTCGAATTTCACCACCTTTACCACGAGGAATTATTGGCAAACGAATTACATTTACACCATTAATGTTTTCTCTACGTCGTTTAAAAAGCGTATACCCATCATAAAATCTTCCCTTAGGATAATCAGGAATCGCAGTTAATACAGTTATTTCATGACCGAACTTTGCAAGTTCAAAGGCTATATCATTTACTTTAAAATCTTCTGGAAAAAAGTGATTTGTAAAAATGCAGATCTTCATACTGTTTTCTATAAAAAATTCCATCTCTTTTTGAGAAGGGATACTTAATAAAAAAATTATTCGATTTTTCTCCAAACCATATTATTTACGATACCAACATAGCTCTGAATTAATTTTATCACCTTGGCACTAACATTTTCGTCTGTATAATCTGGCACAGGAGTCCCATATTCACCGTTTTTAACAAGTTCTACTGCAGTATCTACAGCCTGGAGCAAAGATGTTTCATAAATACCTGCAAGAACAAAACATGCTTTATCGAGAGCTTCTGGCCGCTCAGTAGATGTACGAATACATACAGCAGGAAAAGGATGTCCAACACTAGTAAAGAAGCTAGCCTCTTCTGGTAATGTTCCACTGTCAGAAACAACCGCAAAAGCATTCATCTGTAGGCAGTTATAATCATGGAACCCCAGTGGCTCATGCTGGATTACCCGTTTATCAAGCGTAAATCCAGAAGATTCTAGGCGTTTTCTACTACGAGGATGACAGCTATATAAAATTGGCATATCATATTTTTCTGCCATCTTATTTATAGCGTTGAATAGAGAATTAAAATTTTTTTCTGTATCAATATTTTCTTCACGATGCGCAGAAAGAAGAATGTATTTTCCTTTTTCAAGACCAAGTTTTTTGTGGATTTCACTAGCTTCAATTTTTGAAAGATTCTTATGCAAAACTTCGGCCATAGGAGAACCGGTTACATAAGTTCGTTCTTTTGGTAATCCACAATCGGCAAGATAACGACGCGCATGCTCCGAATAAGCCATATTCACATCGCTTATAATATCTACAATGCGGCGATTTGTTTCTTCTGGAAGACACTCATCTTTGCAACGGTTACCTGCCTCCATATGGAAAATAGGAATATGAAGTCTTTTAGCTCCGATAACTGAAAGACAGGAGTTAGTATCACCTAGAACTAAAACTGCCTCTGGCTTAATATCAACCATAACTTGGTAAGATTTTGTAATAATGTTTCCCATTGTTTCGCCAAGATCTTTTCCTACTGCATCCATATAAATTTCTGCATCATCAAGTTCAAGGTCTTTAAAGAAAATGCCATTTAAATTGTAATCATAATTCTGGCCGGTATGAGCCAATAAAGTATCAAAGTATTTTCTACAAGCTTTGATTACTTCAGAAAGACGAATAATTTCGGGACGGGTTCCAACAATAATTAAAAGTTTTAATTTACCATTATTTTTAAAAGTAACATTTGCCATATTATTTTACCTTTTCTCCAAATGTATCAGGATGATTCTGGTCAAACTGTTCATTAGCCCACATAAGTGTTACAAGATTTTCTGTTTCAGAAAGATTGATTATATTATGTGTATATCCTGGCAGCATATGAACAACCTGAATATTATCTCCAGTAACATCAAACTCTATTATTTCATCACTTCCAATTTTCCGTTCCTGAATAAGAGCATGACCACTTACGACAATAAAAAATTCCCATTTTGTATTATGCCAGTGCTGCCCCTTTGTTATCCCAGGTTTTGAAACATTAACACTAAATTGGCCACAGTTTAAAGTCTTTAACAACTCTGTAAAACTGCCACGGTCATCACAATTCATCTTGAGCGAAAACGCAACTTTTTCTTTTGGAAGATATGATAAATAGGTTGAATAAAGTTTCTTCTCAAAAGAATTGAAAGGAATCTCTGGCATAATAAGAGATTGCGGCTGATTTTTGAACATTTCCAAAATATCAACAATTTTGCCAAGAGTTACCTTATGAGTTATTGGAACATAACAATATTTACCATCAGCTTTATCTACAGGCAAGAAACCTTCATATTCACAATGATGCTCTTTACCACAAAGAGCCAACATCATTTCTTCAACAAGATCATCGATATACAAAAGCTCGAGTTCTGTATTACGGTCATTTACCTTTATTGGTAAATCATTTGCAATATTGTTGCAAAAAGTTGCTACTGCGCTGTTATAATTTGGACGACACCATTTTCCAAAAAGATTGGGGAACCGGTAAACTAGGACTTTAGCACCAGTTTCTTTTGAATAATTAAAAAAAAGCTCTTCGCCTGCAAGCTTGGATTTTCCATAATCAGACTCACCATAACGACCAATTAATGTTGCCTGAATAGAAGAAGAAAGCATTACAGGACACTTATTACCATGTTTTTTGAGTGTATCCAAAAGTGTAGAAGCAAAACCAAAGTTTCCACTCATAAACTCAGAAGTATCTTTGGGACGATTTACACCGGCAAGATTAAATACAAAATCTGCTTTACTGCACCATTCATCCAATTCTTCTACGTTTGAATTAATATCATATTCAAAAACATTTTCAATGGTAAAAGAACGAGTTCTATCTTTGGCATCACGAATATTCTTTAAATTTTCACAAAGGTTCTTACCTACAAAACCTTTTGCACCGGTTACAAGTATGTTCATATTATTTTCTTATTCTTTTTTCTATACCAAACATTTCGTAAAGTTTTAATCCAATCTTATACATCCATAATTTACTCTTAAAATGTTCAGTGCATTCAGGTAATTCAAAGAATTTCTGCAATTCATCTTCTGATATTTCAAGTTTCTTTGCAACTTCTGAGAATAATTTTCTACCTTCTTCTTCACTTAAAGGTGGTTGTTCAAGAATTTTTAAAGCTTCATCTCTTGCCATTTGTCCAGTTATTACAAGACTAGAAAGCTGAGCACGTCTTATATCATGCCCAAACTTTTTAGGAATCCAATAACCTTCTAGAAATTTAGTAATTAAATCTTCAAAATGCTTTTGTCCATAAGGTTCATAACCATATTCTTTAGAAAGAGTTTCTATCATTTCTTTTTTAGTAAAAGGAACTAGATTTAAAGGTTTAAGAGTCTTCACACCAAGTACATAAGGAATCCAGAACTTATGTTTAAATCCTGTTGTAAATGTATAATTTTTAATTTTGATGTTACAATACTTTTTAATTACATCCTTCATATATGTACCATCACCAGTTGGACGAGCAGCTTTTCCACCCCAACTATCAGGATTAGCAACTATTTCGGTAGCAATATTATAGCCATTCATAATATATTTAACACCTAACTCTCTAGAAAAACGGTCTATCAATGCAATAAAAGCGTGATCCTGAGGTGCATCAAGAGCTTCAAGACCTGTTCTGAACCACGCCAACTGCATTTCACGAAGTTCATTCCAATCCATTTTTTCTACATGAAACTCGACTCCAAGTTTATCAGTTATTTTCTTTATATTTTCTTCTGCAACAGGAAGGTTCCATCCTGCATCTATATGAAAAACGAAAGGACGCAATCCCCATTCTTTTACTGCCAGGTGGAGCATATAAGAAGAATCAAGTCCACCACTTAAACCTAGTATACAATCATATTTTTTTCCTTCACCTTTTCGTTTTATTTCTTTGATAAGCTCTTTCAGTTCCTTTTCATGCCCTTTTCCGTAATTCCAGTCGGGAAGGATGCGCTGCTTGAACTCATTACAACGTTCACATACTCCATTCTCATCAAAAACAATATTTTCATCCGATGTATCCATTACACAGGATGTACAAACTTGATATTCTCGTTTCATATTCTCTCCTCCTTTATTTTTCATTTTTCCAAGCATTTAATGCTTCGTTTACATAATCAGTTGTAAGTATCTTTTGTACAGTGCCATCCACATCAAGACGCTTTGTATTATGGCTTGTATAAGCTTCATCTGCCATTGTGTGAACATCACCTTTTACAACAAACTTGTCATAATTTAAATCGCGGCTATCTGCAGCAACACGAAAGTAGTTTCCCATGTCTTCACTTCTAAGTCTTTCTTCACGAGTCATAAGAGTTTCGTAAAGTTTCTCTCCATGGCGAGTACCAATAATATTTGTTCCAGTATCACCAAATAATTTCTGAACAGCCTTTGCCAAATCCCCTATTGTTGAAGCATCAGATTTCTGAATGAACAAATCGCCTGGATTTGCATGTTCAAAAGCAAATTGAACTAAATCCACAGCTTCATCAAGATTCATCAAGAAACGTGTCATATTTGGGTCAGTAATTGTAATCGGGTTTCCAGCCTTAATTTGATCAATAAACAGAGGAATAACAGAACCACGGCTACACATAACATTGCCGTATCGCGTACAACAAATAACGGTATCTCCGCGTTCTGCTGCTACACGGGCATTAGCATATATTACATGCTCCATCATTGCCTTACTTATTCCCATCGCATTAATCGGATATGCAGCCTTATCTGTAGAAAGACACACAATTCTCTTTACCCCTGCATCAATGGCAGCATGAAGCATATTATCTGTACCAATTATATTTGTACGAACTGCTTCCATTGGGAAGAACTCACAACTTGGAACCTGTTTAAGGGCAGCTGCATGGAAAATATAGTCAACACCAGGCATTGCATCTTTTATTGACTGTAGATTTCGTACATCACCAATATAAAACTTTACTTTTTTTGCAAGTTCTGGATGTTTTGCCTGTAAATCGTGACGCATATCGTCCTGTTTTTTTTCATCACGACTGAATATTCGAATTTCTCCGATATCACTGTGTAAAAAATGTTTAAGTACAGTGTTACCAAACGAACCTGTACCACCTGTGATGAGCAAAGTAGCTCCATTGAATGTGGACATTATTTTTAACCTCTTGAGTAATTTAGAATAGTTGTTGTGTATATGCTTTTTTATTGAATATCTTTAAAACTTACTGATTCAGTTAGATTCTTCTTTATATATTTGCAAACTAATTCGGTTGCTTTACCCGATTCACAACCACCTAATGCGTCATAATGATTCTCACATTTTTTGTGATAATCATCTTGGTCAAAAGATAAAATATTATTTATTAATTGTTCATTATTTGTGGATTTAGGAAAAGGCCATTCTTCAACAGGGGTATAAACATCAGTTGTTCTAATATAATCTTCTAAATCTGGGGCATATAAAAAACTTGGCTTCTCTGTAATCATAAAATCCCACATTGTCGAAGAAAAATCATTTATCATAACATCTGCTACTAACAACAATTCTTGTACTTCATCATATGATGATAAATTTAACAACCCCTCCCCCTTTATTGCATCTCGATTAACAACACATGGATGTAATCTAAAACCAAATACCCATTTACCTCCAAATCGTTCAGACAAGACATCACAAACTTTCTGATAATCAATATCTGTTGATATAGCTACAGAATCTTTGAAATAATCATCTTGAACCTTTCTGTAAGTTGGTGCATATAAAACTAAATGTTCATCTTCTTTTAATCCTATTTTTTGTCTAGCTTTCTGAATTAAAAGATTATCAGGATTTCTCATAATGTCATTACGGGGCATACCAATTTCCCAAAAAATTTGTTTTGGTATCAATAAGGATTCAGAAATAACTTCTGTAAATCTTTTACAAGTTGATAAGAAAACCGTAGTGACCTTTGACTGCATAAGAAGATCTTTTTTATATGTTTTAGTGTTATTAAACATATAAATTCCAAGTTTCTTGTAAGCTCCACCACCATGAAATGTATTTATAACAATTTGACTTTTTCTTATTGGAAGATAAGAATAGCCACCACTATTAGAAACAAAAAACTTTGAAGTAATTGAGTAAAAGAAATATTTGAAGGAATTAAACTTTACAAAAGTAATATTCTTATTAAAATCTTTAAAGGCAGGAACATCCTTTACAGCAAAAAAAATATCAAACTCAGCAGGATAATTCTTCAATAAATAATCACAAACAAATTTTGGATTACATGAATAATTGTATGCTAAATCATTCAAAAACATTATTCTTCGCTTCTTAACAGGAAAAACACACAACGGGTATAAAAGGAATCGAATAATTCGCTTAGTTAAATAATGTTTAATAGTTTCCAAATCTTTAACTGTTATTTTCATCTTTTTTATCGACTCCGATATAATTCCTATAACTATTGAAAATATAATAACTATTGCTGTGGCAAGGATTCCCACTAGTATAGAAAAGTTAAATCCTACTCTTTTTGATATTTCAATTATTACATTCACTATCATCATATGCCATATGAATAATGAATATGAAATTTCTTTTTTTGCTCGAAAACTTTTTATATACCCAAATCCTATTACTGCGAATGCTAAGATGCTAGATGAAAAAACATCATAAAGAACCCCAAAAGTTATTTGAGTATTAAGTCTACTCATTAGAATTCTTACAATAAGATAAACACCATAAAGTAAAAAAACTCTTTTTTTTATTATTGGTATTATTTTTTCCTTATAAGAAAAAATCATCATTCCAATAAGAAAGAGATATAAATACGGAATAACAGAAACTTGAAATAATTTTAGTACTATAGCCGGGACTTTTATTAAATTTAGATTGCTAATTAAAACACTAATAAGCGCACTAGAAATAATAGAGATTATCCATTTCTTTAAACTTGCATTCCTTAAAAATTTATAAATGAAATAAGCAACAAAATAAAATTGAATTATTACAGATATAGTCCATAGAGAACCATTAGGCGTACCAACACCATAATTTCTAAGCCAATTTCCTGTATAAAACTGAAATATCGTAGTCTGTGTTATAACATATATTCCTAAATCTTTTACACCTGTTTTTATTCCATGGAAGAAAGCTATTAATATAGTGTTAATACCAAAAGCTATCCATAATTCCGGGTAAATTCGTAAAATCTTTTTCTTACAATAGCCCCCAAAGCTTTGACTTTTTTCAATTGATTGCAGTGAAAAAAAACCGCTTATGACAAAAAAGATAACAACTCCTTTACCAGGAATTATATTTAATATATCTCTAACAACTCGTAAAGCATTTGAACTTTGTATCAACTCGAAATGCTCAAAACAATGTCCTAGCATAACTTGAAGAGCAGCTATCAATCTGATAATATCAAAGCAATTTTTTCTATAATCAAACTCTGATTTAATTAGAGAGTCCACCGATTAATCTCCTTATCATTTCTTCTAGAGAGACAGAACAATTCCAGCCTAAAGTCTTTAATTTGCTAGAATCCAACTGCAATTTCAATATTGGATTATAGCCTAAAGCTTCAGGGTTATTAACAATTTCAAATTTGACTGAACTACCTGATTCCGGATATAAGTGACAATAAAGCTTTGCCAAATCTGCAATCGAAATAGTAGTGGACATATTTGCTATATTATATACTTCGCCATTATTTCCTTTTTGCAGCACTATTAAAATACCAGCAATAGCATCTGTAGTATAACAATAATTTCTTGTAGTTTCACCCTTAGTTTTCAAAATTATGTTTTTATGTTCTATGATGGCTCTGGCAAACTGAGCAAAAACTCTATTATCATTATATTCAACACCAGCTCCAAAAGTTTGACATAAACGAACTACTTTTACAGGAATATTATACTCCGAACTATATGCCTTGCAAATTGTTTCTACCATTCTCTTGCTTTCTGAATAACTTGAACGTACAGACATAGTATCAATAAAGCCAGAATCATTTTCTTGTACATTTATAACATCAGGGCAGTCCTTAAACATACCATATACTTCTAAGGAACTAAGATATACAAAGCCTTTAATGTTTTTATTTATACATTGTTTCAATAAATTTCTAGTACCATCAATGGCAACATCAATAGTTTCAACAGGTTTTTCAACAAAAGTTTTTGAATCCGTAATACTGGCTCCATGAACAATATAATCAATTGATAAATCAGTAATATCAAGATTAACAATATCAGAAACAATTACTCTTAAACTATCAGATTCATAATCTGCAAATACTTTATGAAATTTTTCCTCTGAACGACAAGCAGCGTAAATCTGGCAATTACCAAACTTCAGTAATGCTTTAATCAAGATTGAACCTAATAGTCCGGTTGCACCTGTTACTAATATGGTAGTTCCTTTAAGAAACTCAAAATATTGCTTTTGAACTATTAAATTGTCAATATCTTTTTTTAGAATTACATTATCCATTTTATAATCCAAATATCTGCTGATTTTCTCTAACCTCATAAAGGGCTTTAAAAATATAGAAGTCAGCAGGTGTTGTTATTTTAATATTATCAAAATTACCTTGCACAGTAAAAAGTTTATATCCATATGCATGCATTAGGCTTGCACTGTCGATCATGTTTTTCTTGCCATCTTGAATTGCTTTTTTATGGGTTTCAAATAAATCCCCAAAATAAAAACATTGTGGAGCTTTTGCATGGTAACATTTAGAACGATCAGTTATTGATTGAATCTCTCCATTATCGAGAGTAACTATTGTTTCTATTGCAGGGGTTACCGTTATTGCAGATCCTTTTTCTTTTACAGACTTAATACAATCAGATATTAGTTCTTCATTTACAAAA
>CADBSK010000137.1 GCA_902797305.1 uncultured Spirochaetaceae bacterium
AGAAAGCTTCACGCAGCTCTTCCAAATAATAAAATCATGATGCTGCTTCGTGCTCAGAACCTTCTTGGTTACAAGCACTATGCTGATGATGTTGTAGATAAGTTCGTAGAAACAGCTGCAAAGAATGGTATCGGTTGTTTCCGTATTTTTGATGCTTGTAACGACCCTCGTAATATGGAGCGGGCTACAAAGGCTGCAAAAAAGTCTGGTGTAGATGTTCAGATGGCAATTTCTTATGCTGTAACTCCATATCACACAAACGAAAAATATGCTGAGCTTGCAAAAACTTATGCAGAATTCGGTGCAGATTCTATCTGTATTAAGGATATGTCTGGTCTTCTTAAGCCATACGAAGCATATGACCTTGTAACAAAAATCAAGAAGGTATGTGACCTTCCTGTTGAAATCCACTCACACGCTACAACAGGTCTTTCTGTAGCAACTCTTCTTAAGGCTGCAGAAGCAGGTGCTGACTGGCTTGATACAGCAATTTCTTCTATGTCTATGGGTACTTCACATTCTCCAACAGAAACTGTTGTTGAAATGCTTAAGGGAACTCAGTACGACACTGGTCTTGATACAAAGCTTCTTCTCGAAATTGCAGCTTACTTCCGCGAAGTTCGTACTCATTATGCTTCTTTGGAATCTAAATTCCTTGGAGCTGATACTCGTATTCTTCTTTCTCAGGTTCCAGGTGGAATGCTTTCTAACCTTGAATCTCAGCTTAAACAGCAGGGGGCAGGTGACAAGATGGATGCCGTTCTTGCTGAACTTCCAAGGGTTCACAAGGATGCAGGTTATGTTCCTCTTGTAACACCAACTTCTCAGATTGTAGGTACTCAGGCTGTAATGAACGTTCTTATGGGACCTTACAAGACAATGACTCAGGACTTCCGTAATTTGATTACAGGTAAGTTTGGTAAACTCCCAACAGATGCAAATCCAGAACTTGTAAAGAAAGCTCTTGAACAGAATGGTATGACAGAAGTTATGACTTGCCGTCCTGCAGACATGATTGAACCTGAATGGGACAAAATGGTTGAAGAAGCTAAGAAGGCTGGTGGTGACGGTTCGGACGAAGATGTTCTTACATATGCAATGTTCCCTAATGTTGCTCCAAAATTCTTTGCTAACAGAAAGAATGGGCCTGTTGATGCAATGACTGCATTTGGCAAAAAGCCAGACGCTCCTGCAAGCAAGTCTTCTAACGGTGGTTCTTATACAATCAGCGTAAACGGAACTGCTTACAATGTAACAAGTGACGGTAAAGGAAATATCAATGTAAACGGAACTGCTTACAATGTTGCTTTTGGTGCAGCTGGTAGTGCTCCTGCTCAGGTAGCAGCTCCTGCAAGTGCCCCTGCTCCTGTAGTTACTGGTGGTGTTGATATTACAGCTCCTGTTGCAGGAACTTTGCTTAGATTTGCTGTTGAAAACGGTGCATCTGTAAAGAAGGGTGATACTGTTGTTGTTCTTGAATCAATGAAGATGGAACTTGAAGTTAAATCTCCTGCTGATGGAACTGTTTCATTCACAGCTCAGGCCGGTACTCAGGTTGCTAATGGCCAGAAACTTGGTTCAGTTGGAACTGTTGCTGCTCCTGCAGCCCCTGCTGCTCCAAAGGCAAAAGCAGCTCCTGCTGCAAGTGCTCCTAGTGCAGCCGGCTCTGGTAAACCTGTAAATGCTCCTGTTGCTGGTACTCTTTTGAGATATGCAGTAAATGAAGGGGAACAGGTTAGTGCCGATACAACAATTATTGTTGTTGAATCTATGAAAATGGAACTTGAAATCAAGGCTGGTGCAAGCGGTAAGGTTCATTTTGTTGCCGCTACTGGATCTCAGATTTCAAATGGTCAGGTTGTTGCAGAAATACTCTAATAGTACAGTGAGATATAAATGAACACATTGAATACTAAAACAAAAGATACAAAAAAGATCTTTTTACTCAGTGCTGCCTTTGTAATGATTGCTGCTGTTTTATCATTTGGTTCTACAGCATTTGCAGACAATGGTGAAAGTGTTGCTTCTGCTAAGACAAGTTCATCAGTAATAGTAAAAGGTTCTGAAAATACACCACGCATTTCTGTAAAAGGATTTTTTACAAATATTGGTAAAAATACTGGTATTTATAAAATGATTCACACAGAAACTGCAGAAGAAAAGGCTCAGACTGAAGCTGAAAAAGCTTTGGTTGCTGCGGCTGAAGATGTTGACCCATTTGCAGGGGTAACAGTTCAGGGTTGGAAAAAACTTTTGATGCTTGCAATCGGATTTCTTATCGTATATCTGGGAGCTGCAAAAGGTTTTGAACCACTTCTTCTGATTCCGATTGGATTTGGTACAATACTTGTTAACATTCCTGGTGCCGGAATGGGAGATGCTCCTCATGGAATGCTCCATATTCTTTATAGTGCTGGTGTTGGAAACGAGTTTTTCCCAATGTTAATCTTTATGGGTATTGGTGCCATGACTGACTTTGGACCTCTTATTGCAAATCCTAAGATGGCTCTTCTTGGAGGAGCTGCTCAGCTTGGTATTTTTGCAACTTTGTTCGGAGTTGCATTGCTTAACTTTATCCCTGGTATTGATTACACAATGCTTCAGGCATGTGCAATTGCAATTATCGGTGGTGCAGATGGTCCAACTTCAATTTACGTTTCTGGTAAACTTGCTCCAGAAATGATGGCTGTTATCGCAGTTGCTGCATATTCTTATATGGCACTGGTTCCAATGATTCAGCCTCCATTGATGAGACTTTTAACAACTAAAAAAGAACGCCTTATCCGTATGAAGCAGCTCAGAGAAGTAAGCCGTGCAGAACGCGTTTTGTTCCCACTTGTACTACTTGTGGTTACTTTGTTGTTCTTGCCTCCTGCAGCTCCTCTTATTGGTATGCTTGCATTCGGTAACTTTGTAAAAGAAATTGGTTGTGTAGAAAGACTTTCTAAGACTATTCAGAATGAATTGATGAATATCGTTTCAATTCTCTTGTCTTTGGGTGTTGGTAGTCAGATGACTCCGGAAAAGATTTTGAACGGAAATTCCCTTGGAATTATCGTTCTGGGCCTTGTAGCTTTCTGTGTTGCAACTATGGGTGGTGTTCTTATGGCTAAGTTCATGAACTTATTCCTAAAAGAAAAAATCAATCCACTTATCGGTTCGGCAGGTGTTTCAGCTGTTCCTATGGCTGCCCGTGTATCTAACAAATTGGGACAGGAATATGACCCTCAGAACTTCTTGTTGATGCATGCTATGGGTCCAAACGTAAGTGGTGTAATCGGAACTGCAATTGCAGCCGGTGTATTTATTGCTACTTACGGACACTAAGAGTTAAGATAAATTATTTATAATATAAAAGGCCGTCTGCCAGATTATGTGAATGATGATTCACAGGAATTTGGGGACGGCTTTTTTTATTTTACGGGAGGAAAATTATTCCTTTTTAAGAGTTTTGGAAATATTGTTTTTGGAACAGAAATACTCGATGTCGGAGTAGATTGAATTTACTAGTGGTTGTATGAATCTAGAGATTTTTTGCTCGTCTGATGCTAAAGCGTATTCATAGTAATTTGTGTTTGTATTATAAAAATCTATATCGAATTCTTCTGGAATGTATTTGGAACCGAGACCGGGATTTCCAAAGCCCTCGGTTGTATAATTTTCTGGAAGTAGAAAAGATTTTCTTTCTACTGTGGAATCATTATTTGAATTCATATCAAAACTAAATACCATTTTTTCGTATTTGTTAAATGTCATTGTAAAAGAAAAATTTATTTCCTCTTTAGTCCCAATTTTGATTGATAGAGATGAGTATCCGTCGGTATTTTCATAATGATTGATGACATCATTAATAGTAATTGGATCTATATTTTTATTATCAGGTTCTATATAAAATGAATAATCGAAAGGTATATTGAGTTGTGAAAATTTATTAATTGTTTCTTTTAGCAGATTATTCCACCATTGTTTATGCAGTTCTATCATTCTTTGAGAACTTCTTAAATCGGTGTTTAGTAATCCGGCGAGAGTTAAAGACAGAGATAGTTCTTTTTTGTTATCTTCAAGGGATTGTTTATTCTTATTACAAGATTGATTTGTATTGTTGTATAAATCCTCTTTAAGTAAGTTTGAGATTTTAAATAGTTGGTTTCCTAGGTCAGGATACATTTTAATTGCTTCTCTGGATTTAGAATTTATACTAAAAATCGTAATAATCGGAATAACTTTTTTTTCGATATCATTCGATATTTTATCATCAGCATGCATTCTGATTAATGATAAATGAACTAATGCTTTTTTAACTAAATCAGTTTTATCAGAGTTTTTATCACAAATAAGCGTTTCTAAGGAATTAATAAACTCATGATAAACTTTTTGCTTTTCTTCAAATATTGCAACCTGACAATCGTGTTCTATATTTTTGTCAGTTTGATTTTTAAGAAGTAGAGCTGTGATTGCAACTGTAAGAACGGTGCTCAATAATGCTCCAATAATTTGGGTACATGTAGAAGGAATATCAAAAATGTTTAAGGTTATAATGAGGGCGATAAATAGAATTATTAGTGTAATTATTAGAATATTTGATTTTTTCATGATTATTGTATCCTGATAAATTAGTAGTAATAAGGTGATATATCAATGTTTTTATCAACTTCATCTGTATAAATAAAACATACATTAATAAAGTCATCTAATATACTTTTGATGATGCGTGCATTATTTTTATAATTTGTACAAGATAAGCCTGAGATGATTTCATCATCATAAATTGGTGTACCAGTACCATTTTCAAAATGGCCTTTGTAATAAGTTTTGATAGTATCTGGCAATATTATTTGTTTTAAATTATCCATTCCATAAAATGCCTTGTTACCGATAAAATTTAAACTATTTGGTAATTTAACGGAACTCGCATAGCTTTGCCAAAAAGCACCTCCTTCTATTCTTTTTATAGAGTCTGGTAAGACTAATTCTCCGTTAGGAAAACCACAAAGTTTGAATGTCCCAGAATTGATAACTTCAATATTTTGGGGTAAATGGTTTATAGTGCCACAGTATTCAAATGCGTGGTCACCGATTGAAATAACTGAATCAGGAATATATCGATAATATCCGTTGCAATTAAAAAAAGCATAATCTCCTATTTCTGTAACTGAGTCAGGTATTACAAGATTTTTTAAATTTTTGCAACCTGAAAAGGCATCATCTTCTATTTCTGTAACTGTATTAGGTATAGTCAATATTGAAAATGCTGCTTCAGAAAAGACATTATTACCGATTCTTTGTAAACCAGATGGTAATATAAGTTCTCGAATTTTGCAGTTACCATTGAAGTTAGAAAATTTATATCCTTCTGTATCCTGGTCAAAGCCGGATTCTCCTGTTGTATCTTCTAGATTTAGTAAAAAAAGTTCAAGATTATTCAGTTTAATCGCATTCGTAAGTTCTGTTATAAACTCAGGTGTTATTTCACCTGTTATATTTATTGCTGCGTTCTCTATATCAGAATCAGCAAGGTAGTTTATTAAATCAACGGCTGTGTCTTTTGTTGCAGAATAGAGATATGTGTTACAAAATATATCAGTACCATCACTTATATTTCCGGCTCTATCTAATGTTTTAAAAACAATTAAGTCCCAACTTTTTTTGATATTGTCAATATCATTAATTGTTACGGTTTCTTGGCCCTTTGGGACAGTTATTGATTTATAATTAGCATCTTCATTATAAAAATCTGAAGTACTTTCTAAATTATAAAAAATTAAAACGTGATCATAAGGGCTATTATATTCTTCTGTACTGTCTTCTGGATCTTTCCATGAAAGGACAAGAGTGTTTTGGGATTTGTTGTATTGGTAAGATATGTCTGATACTTCAGCTGGTGGTGTATTATCAATCTTTTGTACATTTATAGAGACTGCTGTTTGTCTACCTGTGATGTCGGAAGCCGCAAAGGTATAAAAACCGTTTTCATATACAGTTAAAGAGTAAGTGTTGTCTTCTGAATGATAATTGGTTGAAAGATTTTCATCATCTAGAAGAGTAGTAGGATCTATAATTTCTCCTTTTTTTGATACGACTTTGTTTATTTCAGACGAACTTGTGATTTTTGCTGTTATAGTTGTTTGGTTCCGAGATGGTTCTTCTGGAACACTAAGTTCTATTTTAAGTGGAAAAGGTTCTGGAGTTGCAGTTACGCTTATTCCTGAACTTTTTTTTCCATCTGTATTTATGGCTTTTACAGTAAAAATGTAAGGAATGTTGTTAGTTAGATTATTAATGAGGCAGTAATTTTGAGCTTGTGGAACAATAATTGTGTTGTTTGATAATGGAACTGTATAAATGTTTCTTCCATTTGTATCTTCTTTATATGAAATTTCGATTCCGTATATATTTTGTTCATAAAAATCTTCTGCCCAAGTGAGGAGAATTGCTGCTCCTTGATTTAAGGCTTTCAGGTTTGAAATATCATTTGGGGCAGGAACTTCTTCTTCTGCGGGAGTATCATCAGTTGGGTTTTCATCTGATTGAGTATCATCTGTCGTTTGTTGTGTATCATCTTGTGTAGATGATATGACAGTTACTGGGTTACATGCAGCAAATATAAAAGTTAACAGGACTGTGATAGACAAAATCTTAAATAATTTCATTAAACTACCTCTTTTTATGCAAATTAATGCATTTAATCATGATTAATTAATCAAAGTTGAATAATATTGTAACTTAATTATACGGGTTTGTCTAATTTAAAATAAAAAGTATTCAAATGTGCTTAATCTTGTTGTATGGGTTTTAAAGAGAATTTGAAAGATGAATTAAAATATCAGGGTATACTTGTTAAAGAACTTGCAGATAAATGTAATATTCCTAAGGGTACTATTGATCATTATCTGGCAGAAAAATGTACAGAACCGATTGCGGAAAATGCTGTGAAAATTGCGAAAGCTCTAAATGTATCTGTAGAGTATTTAGTCACTGGTAGCGATAGTTCTGTTCCTGGTTTGTATACTAAGTATTCAGATATGATAAAAAAATTCGATTCTCTTTCTGACCGTGAAAAATCTGCGATTTCAAAAATGATAACCAGTCTAAGTTCCACTCAATAACAACACTTTTTTATATCTTTAAAACTTTTGTTTTATAACATATATAACAGTTTTATAATTTGATTTCTCAAAAAATCCGATTCAGAATTAATTTATAAAGTAAAAAAATTAGTTTTTAGGTGGATTATGAAGAATCTTATTAAACGATTTTCTTATTTCTTTATTCCTGGGCTTTTGACTTTTTTTATTTTGGGATGTACAGGAATTAACATCAGTACTGATGACAATAATTCGGTAATTAGCACTCAGGTTGAAACTGCATCGATTGTACTGACAATTAATAATTCTCAGTCCCGGGCTGTATTTTCAAAACATATTGATTCTGCGGTGATTACTGTTAAAGGTTCGGACTTTTCTGATTCTATTTCTACAGAGGTTAGTGTAGAAGACGGAAAGAATGCTGAAGATATTGTAATTTCTGGTGTGCCGGTTGGAAAAAACAGAATTATTACTGTAAAAGCAAAATATGATGAAAATGAATTAAAGAATGTAACTATGAGGGCAGTTAGCGATATCGTTTCGGGAACAAATGAAATAAATATTTCGTGGAGTACAACGGCTCTTGGAAATGTCTATAAAGAATTGATGGATCTCGGTGTAGATATTTCAAGTTTGAGTGATACACAGGATGAAAAAATTGCTGCTGCAACCAATTGTACTGCAGGGAACGCCCATCTGGTTGATGCAGAGGCGATTGCTTCTGATTTTAAGAGTGATACAACAGGTTCGTCCCTTGGTTCTTCTGAATCTTATCTTTTAACTCCTGGAAGTATTAGTTTTACCTTCTACTATCCAATCGATGAATATGATGAAGACACTGAAAACACAAGTGCGGCAGACACTTTCTGTGCATGGTTTTGTGATCCTCTGAGTGAGGTTGTAACCGACTGTAATCTTGGTGAAAAAATAACTATTTCTAACTGTACTCCGGGAACTTATACTCTTTATTTGACTGATAAATCAGGTTCTATAATTCATTATTCAGCGGATGTAAAAGTGACAGAAGGAACTGAAAATCCTTTAGGAGTGCTTTCTTATAGCGGTATTATGGTAGTTGTAGATGCTGAAAAATATGCGGCATACAATACGCTTTATGCCTGGAATTGTAGTGTAGCAAGCTATGCAAGTTCTGATTATCCTGGGGATGAGATGACTCAGTACGGCTCTTATTATATAATGGCATTCCCTGGTTGCAGTACTACAAGCGTAATTGCAAATAATGGTTCTGCAGGTGACTGCAATAAACTCTGTCAGGATGATAATGTTTTTACTTCTTATGGAATCTATGAACTTACAAGTGATGGATATACAACTCTTGCGGGCGGCTCAACAACTTCTGCGTCAGAGGATGAAGAAGAAGCTGATATGGATTATTCACAGATTGATTATTCAAATTGTCTTTATGTAAATCTTTCTACTCCTTCATGGTCAACTACTGAAGGCGGTGACTATACGACAATTACTACAACAAAGGCAACAATTGGAACCAGTGATAATTGCATTAAAATCCAGCTAAAAAAGAATGACGGGGTTTCCACAGGGCTTATACAGATTAATGCTGAAAATACAAGCGGTGCAACAGAGCTTCATTTAACGGGAACAATGACTACAGGTGGTGTAAAGGTTCAGACTAACGGAACTGATGCGGTATGTGTATATCTCAATGAAACTTCTATTACCAGTAGCAATTATCCTTGTCTTGAAATCACAAAGGGTTCTACTGCTTATGTTGTCTTGGAAGGAACAAATACCTTTACTGATGGCAGAAGCTACGGTACCGGTTATGGGGAAGAATATTCAACTTCCAGCGGGACAACTTATGAAGATGATGACGGGAATACTGTTGATTGCACCGTTGTAAAAGCTGCGACCTACGGTAGTGACGCAAAGGGGACTTTGTATTGCAAAGGAGATTTAATTCTTAGTGGCAGCGGAAGCTTAACTCTTACAGAAAGCTACAAAAACTGTATTGCTTCAAAAGGTTTTATTACTGTAAACGGCGGAACTTATAATTTGACAAGCAATGCTAAAAACGGATTTAGTGCGTTGTATGGATTTACACAGAATGACGGAGATATCACTTTTACAGGAAATGGTGGAATTTTTCTATATAACCTTTCTAAATCTTCCAGCATGGGTGGCGGTAGCAGTTCTTCGTATACAACAGCAAGTGATGTGACAAAGACCTATGTTCATAAAACCAGCGGAATCGTTGTAGACGGCATAATTTCTGATACAGACAATGGTTGGATTAAAATTAATGGTGGTTCCTATACTTGTAACGCAAAATACGGCAAGGGAATGAATGCTAAATGGGATTCTACAGAAGATACTGATACTGACGGGGGTAGTGGCACCCCGGATCCAAGTCTTTATATAACTGGAGGAACTATCAGTGTTAAAGTTAGTGGTAATGAATATAATGGTGATAATAATATAACGGGAACTTACTATGATGCTGATGGCGTACTTTGTGAGTCGGCAGAAGTAACCTGTGCGGCAGAAGGCCTTGAAAGTGAAATAGGAATTACTGTCAGCGGTGGTGTAATCACAATCAATTCTGAAGATGATGCCTTTAATGCAAGCTCCAGCAGCGGAAATGTAGTTATCAACGGCGGAAGCATTTATGCCTATGCAACAAGTGGTGACGGAATCGACTGTAACGGAAGCGTATTAACAATTACTGACGGAATTATAATTGCTATGGCTCCAACAGGAAGCGAAAATGCCCTTGACTGCGACGGCACCTTTACTATTGCAGGTGGATATTTAGCAGCTCTTGCCGGAAGTTCAACGGTAGAAGGTTCCTGGACAATAACACAGCCTGTAATTCATGTAAAATC
The DNA here is from genome assembly GCA_902797305.1 of uncultured Spirochaetaceae bacterium. GTDB lineage: Bacteria > Spirochaetota > Spirochaetia > Treponematales > Treponemataceae > Treponema_D. The sequence continues at coordinate 9,950 of CADBSK010000137.1, forward strand.
TGGTTCTTCCGGAAACAGCTTTGGCGGAAATATGGGCGGTCAGGGTGGTTCATCAAGTTCTACCAGCGGAGCTTATAGCGCAAGCACAAGTGTAAGTGCAGGAACGACAGTTGTTGTAAAAGACGGTTCAAGCAATGTTTTGTATGCCTTTACTGTTCCAAGTGGTGTGAGTGCAAGCTTGATGACTCTAACAAGTCCGAATTTTTCTGGAGTTACGATGACAAGCTGTTCTCTGTATACTGGTTGTTCCGTAAGTGGAGGAACAAACTGGAACGGGCTTTATACAAGTATGCCAACTGCATCTTCAGGTTCAAGTTACAGTATTAGCAATTACAGTTCTAGCTCAAGTTTTAGATAGAGGGGTGGCTATGAAAGGTATTAAATTACTTAGTGGATTTATTTTTGGTCTTAGTTTGTTGTCTTCCAGCTGTGTTTTTGACGCGGATAAAGATACCAGAGGAAATGCGACCTCGGACTCAGCAGCTACGGGTTCTTCTTTTGAGGCGACAAAATCTGTTTATGTTGACCTTAGCGGAAAGTATGGGCTTTCCAGTGGGGATGTGACTACCTCAATAGAGACATATTCTTCTAGTTCCTGTGCCCCTGAGGTGGTGGATGGAATCAAGATTTATTACACCTTGTATGATACTTCTAAAAGTACCTCAGATACAAATGTAATCCGCATTGACCTGTCGGAGGCGACAACAACTACAAATGTGGTTTTGACTGGAACAATGACAAGCGGTGGTGTAAAAATCCAGACTAACAAGAATCTTGAAACCGGAGTTACTTTAAGCGACGTAAGTATTTCTTCTTCTAATTATCCTTGTCTTGAAATCACAAAAGCCGGGGCTGTAAGTCTCTGTCTTGAAGGGGAAAATACTTTTATTGACGGAAGAAGTTATGGCACTGGATATGGCGAGCAGTATTCTACCAGTTCCGGGGCAACCTATACTGATGACGATGGGAATACTGCTAGCTGTACTGTTTCTTCCAGTGTTCAGAAAAACGGCAGCGATGCTAAGGGAACTCTTTATTCCAAAGGCGATATGACTATTTACGGTGACGGTGAATTGACAATTCAGCAGGCGTATAAAAACTGTATTGCGTCAAAAGGAATTTTGACAATCGAAGGCGGAACAATTACTGCTCAGAATTATAAAGGTTCTACTAAGAGTACGACCGGGAAAAACGGCTTCTGGGGTGCCAGTGGTGTTCTTGTTAGCGGCGGAAATATCACGTTCAACGGCTACGGAATTGTTTCTACCAGCGATTTAAGAAAAGCCAATGCATTTAAAACTGACGATGATAATTATTCTGACAGCTGGATAAAGATTACCGGCGGAACCACAGATGTAACCACCTATAATGGAAAGGGGCTTTGTGCACCGTTGGTTTATATTTCCGGTGGAACAAACAGCTTTGTTGTTACAGGAACTACTTCGTACTCAGAACGGACTAGTACAGGCTCATGGAAGGATGCCGATGGAGTAACAGAGAGCGGTACTGTAAAGTTTGCACCTGAAGGAATTGAAGCCGAGACTTTGGTAAGTATTTCCGGCGGGGTAACATATGTATCGGCTCCGGATGATGGTGTGAATGTTTCTACAACTGGCGGGAACTTGAATATAAGCGGCGGATTTATTTATGTTTCTTCTAAAGGGGACGGACTGGACTCTAACGGAAATATTACAATTTCTGGAGGAACAACTGTCGTAAGTCAAACTGGTGGCGGAAACAGCCCGATTGACTGTGGAGATGGAAGCTATGGGTTTACTGTAACAGGAAGTAGTGCAACGGTTTTTGCAATGGGGTCCAGCGATATGTTCTCAGAAAGTGTGCCTTCCAGCACTGTAAATCCTTATATAAAATCAACAAGCCTTTCGGGTTCTTCTTCTCTGGCGGTAAAGGTAGGCTCTGATTATCCTATTGCAGTAGAAAAACCTCAGTCCTACGGGGCGGCAATTTTTATCAGTTCAAAATTGACCAGCGGTTCAAGTTATAGTTTTGTTAAAGGTGGAACCATTAGCGGAACTGATACTTACGGTTTAGGAGTTTATATTCCTGCTAGTGTAAGCGGCGGCTCAAGTATAAGCTGCACCGCCACCACCGCATCTGGCGGAGGCAGCGGTGCCCCTGGCCGCGAGTTAGAATGGTTTTTTGAAGATTTTTAGAATCCCAAATTTTCTCCAATAAGAATTACCTTAATACGGCCCTGAGGTCTACTCTGTCTTGTATGAACAAATACATTGCAGATGGAATCAGGGCTTTTGCAGTCTGCGCAACTTCCTGTGATTTTGCAAGGTGTATTAATTTCAAATCTCTGACTGTTTATAGGGGCAGCAATATTACGGGCCCGGGTATAAGCTGCATGTAAATCTGGAACAACTTTATTCATTCCGCATGCAACAATAACCTGGGTTGGACCATAAGCGATGGCTGCAACACGATTTCCGTTTCCGTCTATGTTGAGTAATTCTCCGTCTTCTGTAATTGCATTTGTACCTGTTAAAAAGGTGTCAGAAAGAAGGCTTTGTCTGAACATTTTGATTTTTTCTTCTGGTGTTGTAGCATTATCACGGTTGATTATATTTGGGTATGAACCATTTTTGATTTCGTCCATTACACCAATCTGGGTAAGAGTAGCGCTTCCTCCCCATCCGATAATGTCATCTTTTTTTATAAGTGAAAGTATCTGTTTTTTTGCCTCTTCTTTTGTAGGACAATACCAGGCTTCAAAATGTCTTGATTTTAAGCCCTTTATAACTTTTTGTGCAAGTTTTTCATTTCTTATCTGTTCTGGTGTCATATAGCTCCTAAAGATGAGTTTATGAAATGCCTTCAACATTATTAAACAGCGGGTCCCAGCGAGTCGCAAGCAAGCTTGCTTACCGAGTTTTTTCAAAACTCGCGAAAATCAAGGTATCCCCCTGCTTTCCGTTCCGCGAATGCAGCTTGCGCTGCCGCTCCACTAGCAGGTGCCCCCTTAATTTGGTTTTCCCTGCGTCCCACTGTTTAATAATGTCTAAAATCTTATCTAAAACTCATCTTTATACCCATTATACAAATTTATACCATTTAATAAAATCAAAAATTGCATTATAATCAAAGTATGGGTGAGGAAAAGAAAACAAAAAAGTCATTGTTAGAAATGGCTTCTAAGATTGAAAAAACAGAAAAAAAAGAACCGGAAAAAAAAGCTGCAACAAAAACTAAAAAGACTGCAGCCGTAAAAATCGAACTGGAAAAAAAGTCTGACACAGTTGGAAAAGTTGAAATAACCAAAACCGCTTCTAAAGCCAAGCCAAAAGCTGTTGCTGAATACAATGAAGACAGCATTTTGCATTTGGAAGGCCTGGAACACATTCGTCTCAGGCCGGGTATGTATATCGGCTCCTTAGGAGACGGTACAAACGAGAACGATGGTATCTATATTCTCTTAAAAGAAGGAATTGATAACTCTGTAGACGAATATTCTCAGGGCTTTGGTTCTCGTATTGATGTAGATATTTCTGATGGCCGTGTAAAAATCCGAGACTACGGTCGAGGAATTCCTCTTGGAAAACTCGAGCAGTGTGTAAGTGATGTAAATACTGGTGCTAAGTACAATAACTCTGTATTTAAACAGGCTATTGGTATGAATGGTGTTGGTATTAAAGCTACGAATGCACTTTCTTCATATTTTAGGGCTGCCTCTATAAGAGACGGTAAGATGGCCGTTGTTGAATACGAACGCGGTGTTAAAAAATCTTCTAAAATCGGCCAGGCAAAGCCAGGTGTAAAAAACGGAACTTATCTTGAGTTCGTTCCTGATTCCCAGATGTTTGGTAAATATGCATTTAATATGGAGATGGTAGAAAAACGTCTCTGGAATTACGCATATTTAAATCCTGGCCTTTTGATTCATTGTAACGGTAAAGACTATATCAGCGAAAACGGGCTGGATGACCTTCTGGTTAATGAGTTGGGTGGAACAAATTCTTTGTACAAACTGTTTAGCTATAAGGGTGAAAATATAAGTTTTGTTTTAACACATACTGCAAATCTTGATAAGGTTGTATTTTCTTTTGTAAACGGACAGTCTACAGAAGATGGGGGAACACATGTTACTTCGTTCCTGGATGGATTTGCCAGAGGTGTAAACAGTTTCTTTAAAAAGAACTATGACGAAAAAGATATTACAAGCGGTTTGCTTTGTGCATTAAAAATCGGGATTGATAATCCGATGTTTACAAGTCAGACAAAAAATAAGCTTGGTAATGTTGAGATTCGTCAGCCGATTATTCAGGAAACTCAGCTTGCAGTAGATGACTGGTTGCGTCATAACCCTGAAATTGCAAACTCTCTGGAAGAAAAGATTATTAAAAATCAAAAAGCCAGAGATGAAATTAATACTGTAACACAAAAACAGATTAGGGAAGCAGAAAAGTCTGTTTCGCTTAAAATTCATAAGTTAAAAGATTGCAGGTATCACCTTCAGGACGGTAAAAAAGGTGAAAATTCAATGATCTTTATTACGGAAGGAGATTCGGCTACCGGTTCTATGGTCGGCTGCCGTGATGTAGAAACTCAGGCAATTTTCAGTTTGCGCGGAAAACCTGAAAATATGTATGGTCGTAAAAAAACTGCTCTTTTTGAAAACGAAGAATTAAAAAACCTTACCCTAAGTCTTGGCGTTCAGAAAGATGTTGAAAACCTCAGATACGACAAAATTGTAATTGCAACCGATGCCGATAATGATGGTTTTCATATCAGAAATCTTGTAATGACTTATCTGCTTCTTTTCTTTGAAGAGTTAATCTTAACAGGTCATGTTTATATTCTTGAGACACCTTTGTTCAGAGTTAGAAATAAAACAAGAACAATCTACTGTTATTCTGAAGAAAGTCGTGATAAGGCGATTAAAGAATTAGGTAAATCAGCTGAAACAACCCGATTTAAAGGACTTGGAGAAATCAGTCCTCACGAGTTTGGTCAGTTTATTCATCCAAGAAAAGATGGCGAACCTGAAGATGTAGGTATTCATCTTACACCTGTAAGCATTCAGACATTAAAAAATGTACCTCAGGTCCTTGAATTTTATATGGGAAAAAATACTCCTGAGCGAAGAGAGTTCATTGTTCACCATCTTGCTCAAGAGATTGACGCTTAGTCGATAAATACTTCTTTTAAGGATTAATTAATCCTGTTCAATTGCGTCTGGACTTTCTGGACCTTGGACAGGATTATTTTTTTCTTTGAATGCGTTTTTCATCAAAACTGGTACAACCATGGAACTTACAATTATTAAAAGAATAACCGGGGTAAAGTAAATTGAATCAACCATGCCAACTGAGAGACCTTTTTGAGCAACGATAAGGGCAACTTCACCTCGAACCATCATTCCAAGGCCGACCTGGTATGATTCTTTCCAGGAATATCCAAGGCATTTAGAAATTCCACCACATCCAATGATTTTAGAAAGACATCCTACGATAACAAATGCCAGACTGAACCATAAGAGGTTAAGGTTCATTCCTGACAAGTCTGTTTTAAGGCCAATGCTTGCAAAGAAAATCGGACTAAAGAACATGTAACTGTTAATATCGATTTTTGATTCCATGTAGCCGGCATCGCTAAGGTTACAGAATACTACACCAGCGATGTATGCACCTGTGATATCGGCAATGCCAAAAAAGCGTTCTGCAATGTACGAATACAAAAGTGCAATGCCAAGGGCGTAAATAGGGATTCTTCGTGAATGAGGATGGCGTTTGTCGTACCACTTAAAGAATTTGTAAACTAAAAATCCAGCAATAATTGCAAAAACAAAGAAAAGAACTGTTTTAAGAAGAATGATTCCAATTCCTCCGCTTCCGGTGCTAATTCCGATAACAACGGTTAAGGCGATAATGCCAAAGACGTCATCAATAATTGCGGCACTAACAATTGTTTGTCCGATTTCGGACTTAATCTTTCCCAGTTCTTTTAAGGTTGCAACAGATATACTTACAGAGGTTGCAGTAAGGATGGTTCCGATAAACATAGCTTTATAGAATTTTAATGTTCCAAAACCGTCAAAACCCCAGAAGCAAAGGGCCAAAATTGTACCCATTGCTAAAGGAACCATTACACCGCAAAATGCAATAACGGTTGATTTTACGCCTGATTTTATAAGTGACTTAAGATTTGTTCCAAGGCCTGCGCTGAACATTATAAGAATGACACCTATTTCGGCCATGTAAGAAATGAACTGATTTGTTTCTCCAAAAAGGGTGCCAGGTAAATCGTTTCCAAAATTTTTGAAAATAGGTAAAAATCTAAGCAGAAGTCCTGCAACGATTTGTCCAGCTACTTGAGGTATTCCGATTTTTTTTGCTAAGGTTCCTAAAAATTTTGCAAAAATTACAATAATACCGACTGATAAAAGAATTTGTAGTACAATTTGACTATTTGACACTGGGTTTTCCATAAAAAAAAGTATAGTGTTTTTGTTCTTTTTATTGAATATAATTAATAAAAAATTGAATATTCAATCTTTATGAAATATAATGGAAACAATATGGATAATACTCAAAAAAACTCGTTCGATGAACTTGTTGCCGGTATCAGCCAGGACGAACGGCAGTTTTTGCTTGCTAAAATAAATCAAAATAAGGTGGATGATACTCCTCTTTTAAATCCTTTACGAGAAGAAGAAGCGTACAATCCTGTTGAAATAAAACTGAACAGCGAATCATTTTTATATAAATTTTTTATCTGGTTGCGAACTTTAATTACAAAACGAACTAAGCTTGAAATTTATAATCAGGATTTGATTGAAGATCTGGGACGAAAAATCAATCGAAAACATCCTGGGATTATTGATCCAAGAAATGCTCTTTTACAATCCCTTTTTTTTGAAAAACTTAAACAGTTAAAAGAAGCTGCTGATTTTTTTAGACCATATTTTACAGTAGTTAATGAAAATCCAGGTAGATTTTACATATTCTTAAGCACATTTGTTGCTCCTTCGATTTCTGCTTCTATTAATGAACAGGCAGATCCATATCAGATTCCATTTGACAGAGAATCAACAAATGAATTACGCACTAGTTTATTAAAACGAATGGATGGAGTTCTTAAGGATATACCTTCTGGGGCAAAATCAAAATTATATGGAACTGTGCGAGGTCTAAACTGGTTAGACAGATTTACACAGCTTCCGTATCTTCATTTTGTTGCTCAGTTTACGGCGATTGTTTCGGAGGCATATACCTGTCCATACACAAATGCCCAGGTAGATTACCCGATATTTGCCAGCGTTCTTTCTAATGCCAAAAGTATTCCTCAGGAAGGACTTGATGCTTTGTTTCTGTACGTTGCCCGCAAGGGAATGGGAGATGTTACAGTTATGGACTATGAGGGAGAGTCTGCCATGAAGGAATTTATGGCTAAGGCAATTTCTCACGTTTCCATGATTCAGATGTTTATTTCAACTGTACCTCTTGAAGCTTTAGGAAAAGTTCTTTTTGCTGATTATGACTGGCAGGTTGGGGTAGACGGTGGTGGAGAAGACTGGTTTATAAAATTTAAGGAAGCCTGGAAAGTTATTTTTGATGAACGCTGGGAAATGTGGCTTAGAGATAAAAAGAAGGCTCAATTGGCTGAAACCTTAAAAGAAAAATTTGGGGTTGATAAGTTCCCTGAAATTCCATATAGACCTTGGGCTAAACTTTGGGGTGGCATTCCGTTCCGTTGTGAAATGACAGGTGGTTTTTTGACCTGGTTTGCAGCAAATATGTATGATGAGGTTATGAACAGCCTGAATGTTATCATTCTTGAAGGTATTTTTATTAATAACGAAAACAGAGCAGAACTTTCGGAAGCTGTAAATGATTTTTCAAATATTAATCAGGAAGTCATGGCTTTTGTAGAAAGTATTTCTGAGCGTGGTCAAATAGGTTCAACTTTTTATAAGTTACAGGAAGAACACATTCGTTCATTAAAAGGTCAGGCAGTAGTTGATAACATTATTTTGAACGCAGAAATGAATATGCGTACCTGGGAAAAACTATTCTGTGATTCTCTAAGAACTGTTGAACGGGTTTTACATGGTATTCTCGACGAAACAAAAGAAAAAGGTTACGACGGTATTCAAAATCTTATGACTATCAGAGGACACGATAATCATGCCTATCGCGAAAAACTAGCTCATACTAGGGAAATTTTACTGGAAGCCCGTAAGATTCTTGCAGAGATTGAGCCTCTTGATTTGCCAAAGGTAAATGTAAAAAAGGGTGAAAAATGACTTTTTTAAAATTTGATGATTCAAGAGTTGATAAGTCAGAGGATGGAATTATAAAGATAAATTTTTATAAAGATAATAAGGCTTTGTCTGCTCAAGAAGGTTTTGCTTTATGGGGAATGACCTTGTTAAAAAGCGGCTCGATGCGTTTTAGATGGAATGAATCTAATCCAAATCGCGACAGGGTTCTAAAATCGATATGTAAAAAAAATATTCCGGTTGCTGTTGAACAGAATCATACAAAAATTGTTTACGAAATCAACAATATAGAAGAAAGTTGTTGCCTGGTAGGAGATGGTATACTTACAAAAAATAAAAATCTTGTTCCTGTGATTACTGTGGCTGATTGTATGCCAATATGCCTGTATGATATAAAAAACGGCCTTTTTGGTGCAGTACATTCCGGGTGGAAAGGAACTGGAATTGCAGAAAACTGGATTAGAATGGCTCACCAAAATTATGGATCTTTGCCAGAAAATATTTGTGTAGCAATTGGCGCTCATATTCATGATTGCTGTTATGTTGTAAATCAGGAAAGAGCTGATTATTTTAGAAATAATTTTTCTGCTGATTGCGTAAAAGAAATAGAGGATGGTGAACCTCTTTGTAAAGGCTCTGATTTTGTCTGGGAAAATGGTGAAGGGCCATTGTATCGGCTATCCTTGCAAAAAGCAAATCTTGCCTTGCTTTTAAAATGTGGAATAAAATCTGAAAACATAGTGATACTTGACGAATGTACCTGTTGCAATAAAAATTTTGGTTCTAACCGACGCCAAACCTCGGAATCCATGGCTCTTAACCGCGAAAAAGAAAAATTATCCCACAATGAGCAGTTGCAACCTCAAAAAAAATCTTCAGAACCATGCTTTACCGTTCAGGGGGCTTTTTGCGGATACTTATAATTTCCCCAATAATTATTTATAGAAACTCTTATATATTTTATATATAATTCAATTATGACAAGTGGCGATAAGATTATTATTAGAGGTGCCAGAGAGCACAACCTTAAAAATATAGATTTAGATTTACCAAGAAATAAGTTGATTGTTATTTCTGGATTAAGTGGTTCTGGTAAAAGTTCCCTGGCTTTTGATACTCTTTTTGCAGAAGGTCAGCGCCGTTATATGGAAAGCCTTTCTTCTTATGCCAGACAGTTTTTGGGCACAATGGATAAGCCTGATGTTGATATGATAGAAGGCCTTAGTCCTGCAATTTCCATTGAGCAAAAATCAACAAATAAAAATCCTCGTTCAACTGTTGGAACTATTACAGAAATCTACGATTATTACCGTCTTTTATTTGCTCGTGCTGGTCATGCTCATTGTCCAAATTGCGGAAGAGAAATTCGCGAGCAGCCTGTAGATACAATTATTGATACAATAATGAGTTGGGAAGATGGTACAAAGATACAGATTCTTGCACCTGTAATTCGAGGAAAAAAAGGTGAGCACACAAAGATATTGGAAGATGCTCTAAAAAGCGGATTTGCTCGTGCCCGAATCGATGGCGTTGTAACCAATTTAGATGAGACGATAAAATTAGATAAACAAAAAAAGCATACTATCGAAATTATCGTAGATAGAATTATCCTTTCTGGAGACGTAAGAAAACGTCTTGCCGACAGTGTAGAAACAGCCCTTGAGAGTGCAAATGGAATCATTGTAGTAACCAGACGCGTACAGGACAAAGACGAAGAAGTGTTTTTTAGTCAAAAGAATGCCTGCCCGGATTGTGGAATATCGATTCCTGAATTACAGCCAAGATTGTTTTCTTTTAATAATCCCTTTGGAGCATGTCCTGAGTGCACCGGACTTGGCGAAAAAATGGAATGGGATTTAAAGAAAATTATTCCTGATGATTCAATGAGTTTTAACGACGGAGGACTTGCTTTTTATAATCCCGAAAGCGAATGGAATCACTCCATGTTTGAGGCGGTCGCAAAAGCTGGTAATTTTAGTTTAGATACGCCAATTAATCAGCTTACAAAAGAACAATTTGATTTTTTATGGAACGGAGACTTAGAAAAGAATATTCACTGGATTTATAAAAAACAAAGTGGGGAAGGTTATAGTGAGTATAACCGTCCTTGGCCTGGAGTTCTTGCAGATATGAAACGCAGGCACGCAGAAGCCTGGGGCGAAAACCAGCGTATTAGAATAGAAGAAAAGTTCATGTCTGTTAGTGAGTGTTCAACTTGTCACGGTAAAAGGCTTAGACAGGAGGCTCTGGGTGTTACTGTTGGAGGAAAAAATATTCATGAACTCACTCAGCTGAGTGTACAGGAATCAATTGATTTTTTTAATTCTTTACAACTTTCTCCAAGTGAACAGCAAATTGCTTCTCAGGTATTAAAAGAAATTAATTCTCGTCTCAAATTCTTAAAAAATGTGGGGCTTGATTATTTAACACTTGAACGTTCTGCAGAAAGCCTCAGTGGTGGAGAAGCTCAGAGAATTCGTCTTGCCACTCAAATTGGTTCTGCTCTCACAGGAGTTATGTATATTCTTGATGAACCTTCTATAGGTTTGCATCAGAGAGATAATCAGCGGCTTATCGATACCCTTACATATTTGCGTGACCAGCAGAATACTGTTATTGTAGTAGAACACGATGAACAGACTTTGCGTACTGCCGACTATCTTGTAGATATTGGCCCTGGTGCTGGTATTCACGGAGGAAATGTTGTAGCCTGTGGGACACCCCAGGAAGTTATGAAGGTTGCAGAGAGTAAAACAGGACAATACCTTGCAGGTACTCTTTTTATGGAAATTCCAAAGCAACGCCGAAAAGGAAACGGAAATTTTCTGTCATTAAAAGGTGTCAAGGAACATAACTTAAAGAATGTTAGTGTTGATATTCCTTTAGGTACTTTTACATGTATAACCGGTGTTTCTGGTTCCGGAAAATCCACACTTATGAGCGATGTTTTGTACCCTCTGGTTTCTAATGCGCTTATGAGAACAAATTATCCGGTTGGCTCTTATGAGTCTGTTAGTGGAATCGAGGTTTTAGATAAAGTTATTAACATAGATCAAAGTCCTATTGGTAGAACACCACGCAGTAATCCTGCTACCTATGTTGGAGTATTTGATTCAATCCGTGATTTATTTGCTGAACTCCCAGAAGCAAAAGCAAACGGGTATTCAAAAGGCCGCTTTAGTTTTAATGTAAAAGGCGGTAGATGCGAAAACTGTCAGGGTAGTGGAACTATTACAATCGAAATGAATTTCTTACCGGATGTATTTATCACCTGTGATGTATGCAACGGTAAACGATTTAATAAGGAAACTCTCGAGGTTCTCTACAAAGGTAAAAGCATAAACGATGTTCTTAACATGACAATCGAAGAAGCTTGTGATTTTTTTGTTTCCATTCCTCATATCTCCAGAAAGCTTGAAACCTTAAAGTCTGTTGGGTTAGGATATATTCAGCTGGGGCAGAGTGCTTTAACTCTTAGTGGAGGAGAAGCTCAGCGAGTAAAACTTGCAACAGAGTTAGCCCGTGTTTCTACAGGAAAAACTCTGTACATCATGGATGAACCTACCACCGGTTTGCATTTTGCTGATGTAAAGCAACTAATGAGTGTAATTCAGCGACTTGTAAATCAGGGAAATTCTGTTTTAATGATTGAACATAACCTTGATGTAATCTGTCAGGCCGATTATATAATCGATTTAGGTCCTGAAGGTGGCTTTAGAGGTGGTAATATTATTGCAACAGGAACTCCTGAAGAAGTAAGTAAAATCCCTCAGAGTTTTACGGGGCAGTTTATAAAAGAAATGCTTGAACGCAATAAAAAATAAAATGAAAAAAAGCAGTTTCGTTTTTAAGACAGTTCTATTTTCTCTTTTATGTATGCTTTACTCAGCAAATCTCTTTGCTCAGGAAGACAGAACTGTAATTATTATTGAAAATGCAAAAAACTCTCAGTATACAAAATCTAAAGAAAAAGATTCTGATTTAATAATTCTTTCCGGCGATGTAAAAATATCTGTTTCTAAAGGAACTACAAAAAATGTTATTTCGGCCGATGTCATAAGATTTGACAGGGCAAGCGAAATGCTCTATGCAGAAGGAAACGTAACTCTTGAACAAACCGGTTCTTCTAGCGGCAGTCAGACTGTTACGGCGCTTTCTCTTATGTTTAATACAAGTACACTCGAAGGTGTTTTTGATGATGGTCGGGTTGTACAGACAAAATCTGATGCACTAAATCTTCCTAGTGGCTCAACTCTTGTAGTTGCAAGCGATATCTTTGGCCGAAGCGAATCCAATACAATTGCATTTAAAGATGGTGTTCTTACCTTTTGTGGCGATGAAGATCCCCACTGGAAAATCAAGGCTTCCAGAATCTGGCTTTTACCAGGTGGCGAGTTTGCATTTTTTAATGCTTTTTTGTACGTTGGTGTAATGCCCGTATTCTATTTGCCGGCATTTTATTATCCAAAAGATGAATTGATTTTTAATCCCGTTTTTGGATACGACCAGAGAAAAGGATATTTTATTCAGACAACAAGTTATTTATATGGAAGAAAACCTCTTGATACCAGTTCAAGTTCCTCCAGTTCTGATGCCGATGGCACAGAAAAACTAAAAGCACTGTTTAACTTTATAAAACCCTCGACTCTTAAACAGCAGGTTAGAGAAGGTCTTGTTTATCATAATCTTGATGAAGACTACAAAGGTGACACTTCTAATTATTTTAAAATTCTAGGGGATTATTACTCTAATCTTGGGGTAATGGTAGGTGCCGAAGGTGTTTTTAAACCTAAAAAAATCTTTAACAGCCTTGAATTTAATGCAAAACTGGGTTTTTCTAATACAGTTTTTTATGACAGTACAACCGGCAATTATTATCCGTATGTATCTTCAGGAACAAGGGTGATGGATTCGTCTAATTTGTTAGGGTTTAAGCTTCCTTTTAGATATTCAGCAAACCTAAAATTTGGACTCAGTAAGCCATTTACCTTTAATTTGTCTCTTCCAATTTATTCTGATCCTTATTTTGTAAATGATTTTGCCACAGATAGAGAAGAAAGTATGGACTGGGTAAGTTTTTTAACTTCTCAGGCTTCGGATGACGAAACAACTTCTACCAATGAAGTTACTTCTTTTAACTGGACGGCAAATGGCTCTTATACAGTACCTCTACCAAATATAATTAAGCCTTACTTAAATACTATTTCGCTGTCTATAAATTCTTCTGTTGCTTTTTCAACAAAATCAGTTTCTTCTGATTATTTAACAAATGATACTTTATCCTCTACAGATCTTGCCAGATGGAAAGGTTATACCCCACAACGAAAATTTTATTATCCTTCATTAATTACACCTTTAACAGCGTCAGGAACTATAAGCGGAACATTTTTAGATTATTCTTCTAATAAAGCAAAATCTGCTAGCAAATCAAATCCTGTCTCTTTTGTAACTCAACTTGTTGTCCCGGAAGAATTAGTTTCTGAATCAGAAAAAGAAAAAAATGATGTGGAAAAATCAAATGGAGAGTCTATAAGCGAAGAAACAAAAGTCGACAAAGAAGAAACTGACATTCTTCCTAAAGAAGCGTTTCCATCAATTTCAGCACTTGCTTCTTCGATTACTAATTTAGACGGGCTTTCTGCTTCTATTAAATATTCGATTAAGCCTAACTTAACAACGCAGCTGGCGTATGCTTCTGATAAGCTAAATTGTCCGGAAGATTTTACATGGGATAAATTAAAATCCTTTATGTATACCCTAAAGATTCCAGTAACCCTTGATAATTCCCTTTCTTATGGAGGAAGCTTCTTTTCCGCCTCAAGTAACTTTACCTATAATCCCGTATTCCAGGAACACCCTTATATTTCTACTGATGAATCAATTGGCGGCTACACAGAAACATCTGCTAAGTCTCTTAAAAAAACGGACTATGCTGCCCAGAAACAGGATTTAACAAATACAAATACAATTTCTTTTAAGCCTTTTACAAATATTTCATTTATAAAAAACTCAGGAATTACTTACCGCAATGTAATCAAATTTGTCAGAACAGAGTTTCTTGGAGACGAATTTGACTCAACTGGAGAAGCTAATTGGGTTTACCATGGTCCTGATTTTACTGATAAAGATTCTGTTACTACTCATGCGCTGGATTTCATTTTCTCTTCTAATCAGTTAGAAAATAAATTCTCTCAAACTTTAACCTTAACTACAACATTAAAGCCTCAGGCAGAGCAGTATTATGCTAATTTAAAATTAGTCTTTCCCTATGTTACAACAGGTATCGAAACAGGCTTTAAAAAGGCAAGTACCGATGAGGATGCTGCATGGGTAAAGCAGCCTATAAAACAAAGCTTAAGTCTTTCCCTTTTTAATTCAACATTAAAATTAACCGAAAGCTATAATTACAACCTTGAAGATGATCATCACGATTCATTTAAAGCCTCTTTAACCTGGAAGGCGCTTTCTTTTTCATACATTATGAGTTATACATACGGTTTTGATATGGAATATGATACAAGCGGTAATCCCAGCGGATGGGTTCAGCGTTCTGATAAGGAATTCTTACCTTACAGTCTGGCTTTTTCCTATTCTTCAGGGACAAAAACTCTGTACACCTGGAAAAATCGTATCTCCATGGGTGTTAGTTTGAACACAAATATTACAGCAGATTTGCTCAGACCAACCAGCAGTTATTTTAGTTTTGCTCCTACATTGTCTTTTAAAATACAGGATTTTCTTACTTTTTCATTCTCTTCTACATCAAAAAATACTGCAATTTACAGATACTTTGGAAACGATATCGGATTACCTGGGGAAACAAATGTGTTTCTGGATTTAATAAATTCCTTTAGGTTTGACGATGAAAGTTTGCGCAAGGCAAGCGGTTTTAAGCTAAAGAGTTTAAACTTTAATCTTACCCATGAACTCCATGACTGGGATTTTACAACAACATTTAAAGTTGAGCCTCGCTTGATTACAGAAGATAATCAGAAAAAGTATGACTTTAGTCCGTATATGACTATTTCTATTACCTGGAGACCTATGAGCTCAATGAAAACAGAAATTATTGATAAATACGGGGAATGGCTTCTTAATTAGGTAACTTGCAAAATAAAATAACATACTTTACAATTAATAGGATAAAGTGGATAACGAATATACGATAGTTGTTCCCGATGGACAGATTCTTTCTTGCATTTGTGGAACAAACGATAACAATTTAAAACTCATTGAAGACCATTTGGGTATACCTGTTTTTACTCGAGGTAATGAGTTGTCTGTAGAAACAGATGACCAGGCATTGCGCGAGGAATTTAGATTTATAATCGACCGAATTGCTGATGAAGTAGAAGATGGCTCAAAGGATGGTAGAGATATAGTTACTTCTGTATTAAATATAGAAAAAAAAGCAGATATCAATGCAACTTCTGTTTTAGTTCCTGGAGCCTTAAAAAAAATCTATCCTCATACTCAGCATCAGGCAGACTATATTCAGGCCATGAGAACGAATGATCTGGTTTTTGCCATTGGAGCAGCCGGTAGCGGAAAAACCTTTATTGCTGTTGCTGAAGCATTGAATCTATTGCTAAGTCATAAGGTATCAAAGTTAGTTATTACCCGTCCTGTTGTGGAAGCAGGAGAAAGTCTTGGATTTTTGCCAGGGGATCTTGAAGATAAAATTAACCCGTATCTAAGACCTCTCTATGATTCTATGGAAGCAATCATTCCGCGAGAGACTGTGCGTCGTCTGGTAGAATCAGAAATTATCGAAATTGCTCCACTTGCATACATGAGAGGAAGAACTCTAAATAACTGCGTCATCATTCTGGATGAAGCTCAAAATACAACAAAAGAACAGATGAAGATGTTTTTGACCCGAATGGGTCAGAACTCAAAAGTGTTCATTACTGGAGATATAACTCAGATTGACCTTCCAAAAAAGGTTACTTCCGGGTTGGTGCATGCATCTAATCTTTTAGACGGAATTGAGGGAATAAAAATTATTCGCCTGAATGCAGAAGATGTTGTGCGTAATCCCCTTGTAAAAAGGATTGTAAAGGCATACGAAAATGAAAAATCAGAAGAATAATGCTAAAAAATCACAGGTTTCTCAGGCCGTAAAAAATTATCTTAAAAATCATTATCCGGTTTTAATTCTATTATTTGTAGGATATCTCCTTGTATCTGCAATTAACCTTTTTGATGTTGCCACTAATCAGACTATTATGGCTCTTAACATCAACAATCTTGAAGTTGGTCAGATTGCCGATGAGACAATCAGAGCACCAAGATCAATACCTGCGGATGAATTAAATCCTGTCTTTATAGAAGAAGGCGAAAAAATTATCCGCAAGGGCTTTCCAATTACAGAAGAAGCATATTCAAAACTTCAAAAAATGGCTGCCAGTCCTAATTATATTGACTGGAGAGTGTTTGCTGATTCCGAATTATTTGTTTTAATTGTTATAATTGTCTGGTACTTTTTGTACACACTGGTTTCTCAAGAGCACAGAGTTCGATTAAGAGAACTTATTTACCAGGCTGTATGTTTTGTACTGGTAACAGCAGCTGTAACTTTTGGCTCTAAACTACCAATATTTAATTCTTCATTTAGTGTCTGCATTATTGTTCCTGCAATTTTGTTTGTATTGATTCATGCGATTTTATACGGACAGTTAAGTGCAACGATTTTAAGTCTGATGCTTTCCTTTGGAGTTTTTGTTGCAAGCGACTGGGAACTGGTTCCATTTTTATTTACATTATTCTCATGTCTGTGTGCAACAGCTATAGTACGTTCTATCGAACACAGAATCGATATGATTATCGTTTCTTTAATGCAGGCAGTTTTTAATATGGCAATTATAATTTTACTTGCTGTTATTTTTAATGAACCGTTTAAAGAAATTCCATTTGTAATTGGGTTTGTGGCATTAAACGGTTTTCTTGCAGGCATTCTTGCTCTTGCTCTGATTACTCCAATAGAATTAATTCTAAATACAGCCTCTGTATTTAGAATGATGGATTTGTGTGATACAAATACTCCTATTCTTAAGAAGTTATTCATCACAGCCGCTGGAACATATCAGCATTCTCAGATGGTAGGTCAGCTTGCAGAAAACGCCTGCCGCGAAATTGGTGCAAACGCCTTGCTCGCAAAAGTTGGTGCATGGTATCACGATTTGGGAAAAATGGAACAGAGCGGATACTTTGTAGAAAACCTTGCTCATGGAGAAGAAAATCCTCATGATTCAATAGCACCAACATTGTCAGCAACAATTTTAAAAAGCCATGTTAGAAAGAGTGTTGAAATTGCAAGACAACTTTATCTTCCTCAGCAGGTTATCGAAATAATAGAAGAACACCACGGAAACAGCACCATGGAATTTTTCTATGAAAAAGCAAAATCCATGGATCCTAATACAAATCAAATTGATTTTATGTATCCGGGAAATCCGCCTACATCGAAAGAAAGTGCAGTTGTAATGCTTGCAGATAGTTGTGAGGCAGCTTCAAGAACTCTAACAAATCCAACAGAAGAACGTCTCGAAGTATTTGTTCAGACTATTTTTGATAAAAAAATGAAGAGTGGCCAGTTAGACGATTGTGATTTGACTTTCAGCGATTTGAACAAAATCAAGGCTTCTTTTGTAAAGCTTCTTGCAGCAATTAATCATAACAGAATTAAGTATCCGGATCAAAAAGATCCTGATGAGATAAAAAAAGCGGAAGTAGAAAAAGCTATTAAGACAGATAAACTAGACAAACAGGAGGTTGCTTCTTCTGAAAAAACTTCTGCAGAAAAGAGTTCTCAGGAAAAAAAGCGTTCCCCTAAAAAAGAAGTTGTTCTAGGTGATAAAACTTTAGATGGAGTTAAGTTAAATGGCTAATCGTGTTTTAGTTTCTATGCAGGAAGGTTTAAGTGAACCTGCCTGGTTCAGTAATATCGAACCCTTTGTTCAACTTGCTCTGGAAAAAATTGGATATGATGGCGAAGAATTATCCATCCTGTTTTGCAACGATCCTTTTATTCAGGAATTAAATAAAACTTATCGTGATATAGACAGTCCTACAGATGTTTTATCTTTTGAAAATGGAGATGAGTATCAGGACGAAGAAGGCGAATGGTTTAATGCCGGGGATATTGCAATCAGTCTTGAAACCCTTCCTAAAAATGCTGAATACTTTGAAGTAGATAAGAATACTGAGTTAAAAAGACTTTTAGTTCATGGTATATTGCATTTAAATGGATATGATCACGGCGAAGAACATATAGAAAAAAATCAGGAACCAGTTTGCGAGATGCTGGTTTTGCAGGAACAGGTTCTAAAAGAACTTAATGATAAAATTATATTTACAGAATAAAAAAAGGTATTTAAAAGAATGGGATTTTCATTATTTAAAAGAAAAAAGAATACAAAAAACTCAACTTCAGAAGAATTAACACCTGAGCAGATTGAAATTTTAAACGAAGAAAAACAGGATATGATTCAGGGAATTGAAGATTTAAGTGAAACTTCTGTAAAAGAAGTTATGGTTCCTAGAATTGATGTTGATTTTATTTCTGTTGATATTTCTCAAGAGGAATTGATTCAAAAAATTGCAGAAAGTGGTCATTCAAGATTTCCTGTTTACAGCGAGTCTATCGATAATGTTATTGGGGTTTTGTATGTAAAGGATTTAATTTATACCTCGTTACAAAATCATCAGAGTGTAGATTTAGAAAAAATTATCCGCAAGGCATATTTTGTTCCCGAAAGTAAACGCATTGACACTCTTCTTCGAGAATTTAAGCGAAAACATTTACATATTGCTATTGCAATCGATGAATACGGTGGAATTGCAGGCATTATCACCATGGAAGACATCATCGAAGAAATTGTTGGCGATATTCAGGATGAGTTTGATAACGAACGGGAAGATATTATAACCGTAGGAGAAAACGTCTGGTTGTGTGACGCCCGCGTAGATCTTGATGATTTAAATGAAACAATACAGGCTGAGTTTCCTACAAATGATTTTGATTCTCTTGGTGGATTTGTATTCGATTTGTTTGGAAAAATCCCTGTTAAATTTGAAAAAACGACCTGGAACGATTTTGAATTTATAGTTCAAGATATGGAAGGTCATCGTATAAATGTAATAAAAGTAATAAGAAAGTCAGAGGGGAATGATAAGGATGAAGAAAAAGAATAGTCTTTTTTGTGCTGTAACTTTTTTCATTTTATTTGCTTCTCAGCTTGTTTTTGCACAAGAAAAAACTGCCAGCATGCTTTATGATGAGGGGCTTGAGTTTCAGAATCAAGAAAACTGGTATCAGGCGAGTCAGCTCTACATGGAAGCCTTGCAAAAAAATCCAGTTTATGGTGATGTTTGGTTTCATCTTGCACAATGTTCTTATCAATTAGGTGAATATGACCTTGTACTAGAACAGCTTGCGCAGGCAGAACTTTATTCAAAGGATGATAGTTCTATCAATAATCTAAAGGGTATGACCTATATTGCTCTGGGTAATTTTAGTGATGCAAGATTAATTTTTGAAGGAATTATTAAATCCCGCCCAAATGATATTGACGCCCGTTTTGGTCTTGCTGAACTAGACTTGTTTGATGGTAAAATTACCGGAGCCGAAAAACAATATACAGAAGCATTAAAGCGTTCTGCAGAAAATAGAAAAGCTCTTTTAAGTCTGGCTCTTGTAAGTGCCCAGCTTGGCAAAACAGAAAACGCAAAGCGTTATATCGGACAGGCATTGACATATTACTCTGATCAGGCAGAAGTTCATTATATTTCAGCTATTATTAATTCTATGCTTGGTGATATAAAAGGTGCCGAAATGGCTTGCCGCGTTGCCGTAGAAGTTGACGGTAACTACGATAAAGCTTATGAATTACTCACAAAAGTAAGGTATGCCCAGGGAGATTTTGAAGAAGTTATCTCTATTTGTGATTTTAGAATTGGTCGTGAACGAAACAGTCTTAATTCCTGGTATTTAAAAGGAGCTGCACAGCTTGCAAAAGGGCAGGATTTAGAAGCCATCGAAACCTGGACACAGGGGCTTTCTATTCAACCTGAAGACGAAGTTATGCGCGCCGCCCTGGAACTGGCAGTAAAAGATAGTATTGCATTAGAAGATTCAAGGCGAGAACAGTGGGCAACATATCATATAGAAAAAGCTCATGAATACCGCCGTCGTTATGACAGTACTGGAACTACTTACGAGTATCAGCGGGCATTAAAAATTCAGCCGGGTAATGAAGAAGCTCGTATGGCTTTTGCAGATATGCTTGAATTAAACGGATTACACGAGTTATATCTGGATCAGCTTTTGTTTGTTAATCAGATTAAAAGCGAAGAAGAAAATCCAAGCCTTGAGCGTACTCAAATGAACGACAAAATCGAAGCTTTTGAAGATTTGCTTCAGGATTCTCTTGCAAAAAAATGGAAAGTTCAGCCTTTTTATCTTGATAAAACCCGATGGAATCTTGGTCTTTTCTATCTTCCTTCTTCGGTAAATTCATACCACGCTCAGAATAATCGCATTGCTGCAGAATTTGCCTCAGATATTTTTGGAGGAATTGCTTCTACTGCAGTTCAGACAATTCCCTACGAAGTAAAAAGTTTTGGTTCTGCATATCAAAAAGCCAGAACAGAAAAAATGGATTATTTTGTTCTTCTCTCTGTTGATGAGGGAAGTCGTGATATTACTTTGACTTATACAATGTATTCTGGCAGAACAGGTACAAAACTTTTGGAAAATTCCTTGTACGCAACTGGTAATGACAGATATGCTTCTGTATTCCGACGCTTTAGAACTGATATTCTTGATCGCTTGACGGTTAGAGGTAAAATTATCGACCGAAAAGGAAAAACTCTTTTGCTGGATATTGGCAAATCAGAAAATCTTGTTAATGGATCTGTTTTTGATATCGTACGTAAAAATTCAATTCAAACTGCTGCAAGCGGTATGGGGGTAGTCTACAATAGCGATGATATCCTTGGTACTGTAACGGTAACTACAGTTGGAGAAGAAGTCAGCGAAGGTCTTTTGGAGTACAAAGGATTTTATGACCGTATAAATACTAATGACGAAGTTGTTTTAATTTCTATGCCAAAACCAGAAGAAGAAGCTGCCGGTGGCACTGTAGTTCCTGTTGCAGATAATGCTCCAAATGCGGATGCTAATGGGCAGGCATTAAATAAAAAGAGCCTTACGGCACAAGATATTGGTGTGCGTAGAGCTCCTTCCTTTGTTGAAATTATTCGTAGTATTTATTAGTTTACTCTCCTTCAATAACAACTTTGTCCAGGGAGTTTTCTATCCATTTTTTTGCAACAGCAGGGTAATCACTGTAGACTGCTACAAATTGCTTAACCGCGTTTTTGTAGTCTTCTTCAAAATAATAGGCTTCGCCAAGATAAAAAGTTGCTCTTTTAGTAACGCTCTCTGTCCTGTTTGTTCCCAGCAGTTGAGTAAGTTGTTTTTGAGCTAAAGAATAATTTTTCTGGATAAAAGATCTTTTTAGTATTTCGAATAAAAGATAGTCATCCCCATTTTCAGGCGCAATGAGATCTTCTTCAAAAATGTATGGATTTAGTAATTCAGGTTCAGAATTGATTTTTTTACCGGCCAGACTAGGAACTACATTTTTTGCTTTGTCGCTAATAACTGTTTTTTTACGGTTTCTTCCTTCTGTTAAATCAAGGTAAGGAAGGGGAGTTTCTCTTAAAGTTCCTTCTGGAATAATCTTTTCTTCTGCTGCAACAGCTTTATTTTTTGAAGTCTTTTTTTGTTTTACAATCAGATGAGTTCCATTGACTGTAGAATTTATCGATGGAAGAATTATATCGAATATTGTGCTTCCGGTCTGGCATAAAACTGCATAATAATAATCGTTATAGTCTTCTACTGTATCCTGCCATCCACTGAGTTTAGGATCTAATTCTACATAAGGGGTTGCGTTTGATATATCAGTGTAATTAGCAATTGGGAGAGAACTTTTATAAACTAAAAGTTTTGTGATTTTTGGTTCTGGAGTTTTAGGAAGTTTCCATGAGAGATTTATATTTGTTCCAGTTGTCCCTGTAGCCGATAGTTCTGTTATAATCGGTCTGTCTTTGGCAAAACAAAGTGAACAGAAAATTAAAAAATAAGACAAGGTAAAAATAATTTTTTTCTTCATATAAAAATAATAATCGCAAATAAGTGTAAAATCAATATAAAGCGGATTTTGAGGGGAACAAAATCTGCTTAAAATGTGTAATTGCTAAAAGTATTTGATTCCTTTATACTCTTTTTCTATGAAAGTATTTCCAAGAGTTTTTTTAAATGCAAAAGAAGAAAAAGAAATTCAAACAGGATTTCCATGGGTATTTGATAACGAAATTTCACATATAAAATACAGAGAAACTGAAGCTGATGAATGGATTCAACAGCCTCTATCGGAATGTAAAGTTCCTGATGGTACTGGTGTAGAGGTTTATACCAAGGCCGGCGGTTTTTTAGGAACTGGAATTATCAATAAAAATTCAAAGATAACTATTAGACTTATTTCTACTGAGCATGCAGACAAAGTTTTTTTGGATATTGATGCTTTTTGGGAAAAAAGAGTATTTGATGCAGTAAACATAAGAAGAGTTCATTATTCTGAAAATGATTCTTATCGTTTGATTTTCGGCGAAGCAGATTTAATTCCGGGTCTCATTGTAGAACGATACTGTGATACCAAGGGTAAGGTAGTTCTTGTAGTTCAATTCCTCGCAATGGCTTGTAATGTATTTAGAGATTCAATTCTTTCTGCATTAAAAAAAGCCTGTTCTCCTGATGCCATATATGAGAGGGTAGAAGAGGATATTTCTATAAAAGAAGGTCTTTCAAATAAAAATGGCTGGATCTATCATTCTTATGATACGTCTCTTCAGATTTTAGAAAATGAAATCGTACTCAATGTTGATATACAAAACGGACAGAAGACAGGATATTTCCTTGATCAGAAAGACAATAGAAAAATTGCTGCTGCATTCTGCCACGGTAAGCGGGTTCTTGATACATTTACTCATACAGGAGCTTTTGGTTTGAATGCTTTTAAAGCCGGTGCAAAAGAAGTTATTTCTGTTGATATTAGTCCAGAAGCTGTTCAAATGGTCAATAAAAACATCCATGATAATAAGGCAGAAAAAGTCGTAAAGAGTGTGTGTGCTGATGTTTTTGATTTGTTAAAAGATTACGAAAAACAAGGTCAGAAATTTGATGTCATTATTCTTGACCCTCCGGCTTTTACAAAGAGTGCAAAAGCCATACAAAAAGCATATGGTGGTTATAAAGAAATCAACCTTAGAGCAATGCGGCTTTTAAACGAGGGCGGAATACTGGTGACCTGCTCTTGTTCCCATTTCTTTGATTCACATTATTTTTACGATATGCTTATGCATGCAGCCATGGATAGTCACAAGAAAGTCCAAATCCTTGAAAAACGAGGTGCTGGACCAGACCATCCTGTACTTTTGGGATATCCAAAATCAGAATATCTTAAATGTGCCATTTGCAGAGTTTTGTAAAAGATATGAAAGAATATAATTGTGTTGTAGTTTTAGGTCCTACTGCCGTTGGAAAAACTAGCATCGGTGTACAAATTGCAAAGCAGGGACACGGAGAAATAATTTCTGCAGACTCAAGGCAAACCTATAAAGGCTTGGATATAGGCTCTGGTAAAGATTTAAAAGATTATGTGGTAGATGGAGTATCCATTCCTTATCACATGATTGATATAACAACTCTTGATGTTGAATACAATGTCTTTCACTATCAGCAGGAATTTTACCGTGTCTTTGATGACCTTGAGAAACGCAAGGTTCTTCCTGTAATTGTCGGAGGAACGGGCCTATACCTGGATGCAATTATTCGTAATTACGATTTAGTAGATGTTCCTGAAGACAAAGAGTTACGCCAAAAGTTAAAGGATAAATCCTTGGAAGAATTAGCAAAAATGTACCTGGATTTAAAACCTGATTTACACACTAAAAATGATTTAGAAGAGCGGGAAAGGGTTATTCGTGGCATAGAGATTTATTACGGAACACATGGCGAAAAAGCTCTGGAATTAAAAAGTAAAATGTATCCACGGCCTGATATTCGGCCTCTGATAATTGGTACTACATTTGATAGAACTAAGGTAAGGGAGAATATTTATAAACGCCTTGTTGAGCGCCTTGATGAAGGTATGCTTGATGAAGTAAAGAATCTTCATGACCAGGGATATTCCTGGGAAAGACTTGAAAAACTAGGTTTGGAATATCGCTACTGTTCTCAATATCTTCAGGGTAAATATGAATCTCTTGAAATTATGACTCAAGAACTTTTTATTGCCATCAGGCAGTTTGCTAAACGACAGGAAACCTGGTTTAGATTTATGGAAAAAAACGGTGTAGAAATCAACTGGCTTCCACCGGTTCAGGATAAACAGCCTAGAATAGAGGCTGCCATCCAGTTATGCCGAAACAGCAACCTTAACAGTTTCTTCGATTTCTGTTAAATATCCTGTTCTGATACAGCATTCAAATAATTCTTTGCTCAAAAAATCTGTTTTAACATCGTTATAACCGTCTAAATCACGAACAATACGGATAACATAGCCGTCTTCCATTTCCTGAACGATTGTCATGTAGTCATTCTTATTGCCTAAACTCTTAAGTGAATATTTTTTCATAGGTTCCTCCCAAAAGGTTTTAATATTTGAACTACATTTATATATTCGGTATATTAAAAATAAATGTTAGAAAAAGATAAAAAAAATTGCCTTTTTGACGCTCATTTTCATATTTTTGATGTGCAAAAGTACCAGTCACTATCAGATTTATGGTCAGACTTTCAAAAAAATGACTATTTTTACACAGGAATGACTTGTGCTTATACAAAAGAGCAGTGGTTTTTGCAGAAAAAACTTTGTGATTCTTCTTCAAATTTTGATAATATAAAACTCTATAAAGGAATTGGGATTCATCCCTGGTATTTGGATGAAAGCCTCATTCCTTTCATAGATCAATTAGCAAAAGATGATTCTCTCGATTTTATTGGAGAAATTGGACTGGATTATTATACACCAGAATTAAAAAGTACCAGAAAATTACAGGTTGAGCTTTTTTATAAACAACTGCAAATGGCCATTCAGTATTCTAAAGGGGTTGTAATTCATTCTAGAAAGGCATTTGATGATATATTAACATTTTCCAACGAACTAAAAAAAATACCCTATGTAATTTTTCATTCTTTTGATGGCGGAGTTTCACAGACAGAAGCTCTGATTAGAAGAGGTATAAATGTGTATTTTAGTTTTGGTTCATCGATTTTAAAGAAAAGTAAAAAAGCTTTAGAATGTGTAAAAAATCTTCCTGTAAATAGACTTTTAACAGAAACCGATGCACCTTTTCAGCCGCTAAAAGGAGAATCATTTTTACCGGTGCAGGCAATTATTTCAATTACAAAAGAAATTTCTGAATTAAATCCTTTGTTCTGTAACAATTCACCGTCTTTTTTATTTAATTAATTAGAGGTATACTTAAAACATGAAAAAATTTACTATTACAACTTATGTAACCTTGGGTGCAGCGATTTTATTTTCGTTGCTAAGTATTCATTTTAAGCTGGATGTATCATTCTGGGCTTTTCCTGTTAGTGCTGTTTTTACCGGATTTATCACCTGGGCTTTTTTCTGGATGCTCTTAAAAAAGAATAATATCAAGTTTGTTGCGGCAAGTATCAAATTATTGCAATATCTTCCATATGTTCTTTTACTTTCTTTTGTTATCAGAAGAGCCGGTAAGGTAAATACACAATACTGGTATGATGTTGTGACCGTTCTTTTGTGGGTTACGGCACTCGTTGGCAGATGGATTCTTTTATACAAATTAAATCCAAAAAGAATTCAAAACTTAAATCCACAATGGAAAAAAACTGAAGAAAAAAAATCCGGTGGAATTATCGCTATTAAAAAGCCAACCTTAAAAAATATTTTATTTGAAATCGTAGACTGGATTGATGCGATTGTTCAGGCTGTATTTACAGTTCTTTTAGTTCAAATTTTTATTTTTCAGCTCTACGTTATTCCCTCGGAATCAATGGTTCCTTCGTTCCTTGTAAAAGACAGAGTTGTGGTTTTTAAAACCTCCAGCGGGCCAAAGTTTCCTTTGAGTAAGGTCGGTCTTCCATGTGTAAAAAATTATAAAAGAGGCGATGTAGTAGTTTTCCGTAATCCTCAGTACGGTACAGATCGTCAAAATGAAATTCGTTTTGTTGCAAGCCAATTGATTTACATGCTTTCTTTTACAACAATTAATATTAATGTTGATTCTAATGGCAATCCAAAAGCAGATCCCCTTGTAAAGCGTATTTGTGGTGTTCCCGGTGAACAACTTGTAATGCAGGATGGAACTCTTTATGCAAGAACAAAAGATAGTGATGAGTGGATTCCTGTTCAAAGCGATAATAAATTTGCTGCATGGAACCTTAATAAATATGCATCTAAATTTTCTTATGGAAGCATTAAAGAATATCCAATTTCTCAGGAAGAATATGATGTAATGCTTGCGGTAGAAGAAGAGCGTTGTAATCTTGATATGGATCTTGTAGCTCGGGAATGTAGTTCTTTGTATAAGCAAATTGGTTCTTACGTTAAGAACTCTAGTGATTCTGTTCAATTGCCTTTATATGCAAATGAAATCTTTGGCAAATTTACGGGTGTCACCCGACAAGTAATTTCTGGAAGAGAAGGTTATGCATGGCTAAAAACATATCTTACAGACTGGATAAATAATTACGATTCTGTAAAGGCTTCTCTTATGCAGGATGCATACACCGAAGCAAATTATAAACTAAACGCTATGTTTAAATTGTATTCTGGTAGACTGTTCCTTAGAACTGCACAGCTTTTGTCCCAGGAAAAAGATCAAAGTTCCTTTGCTGAAGATTCGAAGTTTATGGAATGCTATAACGACCTTAGAAATGTGACTTTCTATATAAACATACTTGATCAGAGAAATATGCCTGTTTTCCCAAAAAATGACGAAAACGGAAATCCTGTTTATATTCCTGATGGTTCATATTTTATGATGGGGGATAACCGTTTTAATTCACTGGATATGAGACATAAGAGTAGTTTTAGCGAAGAGCCTTTAACAGAGTTTGATAATTACAGCATCAGATATTCTAGTTGTCTTGAACAAAAGTATGTTTCAAAGGATAGAATTCTTGGAACCGCATCTTATAGATTCTGGCCTCTAAATCGTGTAGGCACTATTAAAACTAAATAAAACGTTACGTATAAAAAAAGGCTGTACACCATTTTCTAACTTTATTTAAGTTGAAAAAAAGGTGTACAGCCGTTTTTTATTCAAATCTAAATCCTACACCGATTTTTGGATTAAATATGAAATCATGTGTTCCGCCATAACTTGATTTGCCGTTTGCAATTATAAATCCTAAAAAATCATATGCTATATCTGCACCAATTGTAAAATAACCATTTGAACTAAAGAAAATACTATCTTGAATGTTAGCACCGATGCCAAATGCATATGATAATGTAGCATAAGCAGCATCTGCAATCATCATTATACAATGAATTCCTGGAGATACTGTAAATAACATTTTGTCTGTATGGATAATTGAAATTGCAGGTGCAATCAAGGCTGCCATTCCCAATAACGAATCATAATCACTTCTACTTACTGAATAAGATTGTGTAACTCCGCCATAAGTTACCTTCATATTCATTGTCTGAGGAAATGCTAAATCCAAATTCGCATATAATCCAATCCTATCTGTATACAATGACAAAGCATGTATACCAAAGCCAATGGATGTCATGTTTGTTTCGGTTTTTGTACCGCTTTCTGTTGCAGTTTCAAAAACTAATGGAACTGAAAAATGTAAACCAAATGACTCATATTTAGTTTCAACAGCAAAAATTGATGACATTAGTGAAAATATTAATGCCCCAACAAGAATTCTTTTTTTCATAAAAAGCCTCCAATGATCTTATCTTTTTTTGGGCGAAGTCGAGCATAGCAAGACTTCGCCCAAAGGACTCTTTCAAGTCCTTTGGGTAGTGTACACTACCCAAATTTTTAGAGAAAAAAT
>CADBSK010000138.1 GCA_902797305.1 uncultured Spirochaetaceae bacterium
GCAAACTAGTTTGCGGTTTTGATAAGCCGTTTTTGCGACTGGGAGCCATTTTTGTAGGCAGAACAGTTTATAATGCGGTTGCCCTGCAAAGTATGAAGACCTGCATTATAACTAAGAAGCATCATTTCTCACCAGTTAGACAAACCTTGACGATAACTGTACATTTTTATTATTTTTAAATAAAACAATTCACGAGGAATATATGGAACAGGTAACAGAAGGAACTTTAGAATTTGATGAATCAGAAGGCAAATTTGTAATTGCAAATGAAGAACATAACATCATCATCAAAAATCTTGAATTTGGTGACAAGTTTGAAGTACAGGTTGAAGGCAACTGGGTAGAAACCGCCCTTGAAATCGGAAGCAACGACAAGGGCGAAATGATTTTTAAACTTCGCGGAACTCCTTATGTAGAATTTATAACAGGGATTGCAGCCCGCTAGTCAAAAAAAATCCCATCTGAAAGCAAGTTATACTCGGACATTCAGATGGGAATATATATCTTTCTATTCTATGTTTTTTTACTGATTTTTTCATTTATCTGTTTTATTTTGATTCTATAAAAGTTTATTTGAAAAACTGCAATTAAAATATAAACCAATAAAAAAATTGAAACACTAATATAAACTGTTTTGAAGAAGTTATTTCCGGAATACCAGTGACATACAATCATACAGCCCAAAAATGAAATAAATCTAGTTAGAAAATCTAATATACATTGGAAAATAATGTTTAGTCTTTCAATCTGCCAGATATAATTTGAAAATTCATAAATAACTTCCAGTAAAACACACATTACAATCTGAAGCAAAACTGCGTTAATTTCATTTTTCATTATAGATGTTAATTCAGGAGAAACAGGATGAAAAATACCATCACCTTTTATAACCGAGATTATAAGAGGGATTGTCATAGAAAGTGCAAATCCTTTCAATATGCCTGCATACACATGACTTATTATGTTTTTTACAGTCATTATTACACTCCCAATCGATTTTTGATTTTTGTGACAGATGGTTTGAATTAAAGGATAAGTGGTATAAATTATACTTGACGATACATATTGTACAATAGTACAATATGTATACGAAAGAAATAGTTATTGATGCTTCTTGCATTTTAGAATTTCTCTTAAATCAAGAATCAAAAGATTTTGTAACACAAAAGGTTGGTTCCTTAAATCTTATTGCGCCTCAATGCCTTCCTTATGAAGTAGGAAATGCTGTAAGCAAACTAATGAAACGCAAACTTATTACAATTTTTGAAGGCACAGCGGTTTATCACGAATTTGTACGCATTCCATTCAGGTTTGTTGAGCCAGATATTCCAGAAGCATTAATGATTGCAGGAAATACAAATTCTTACGCTTATGATGCATATTATATAAGTGTTGCAAAAAGATTGGGGTTACCGCTTTTTACATTGGATGAAAACATGAAGTCCAATGCGCAATTACAGGGGGTAACATGCTTGTAATGACATATTCAGAAGCCAGACAGAATTTTGCCTCAGTTTTAGACCGCTCCGCATTAGATGGTGCTGTTTTTGTAAAACGCGTCGACGGCTCCCTTTTTCGAATTTCACCAGAAGAAAACACAAAATCACCATTTGATGGAATTAAAACTCTTTTCGACCTGCGACACTCCGACATCATGCAGGCATTAAAAGAAACTCGAGAAGAAAATTAAGTCAAAAAAAGGCACTTCGTTTGAAGTGCCCTTTTCATTTATCAATTATTTTTCTTTATGTCTTCTGTCCAGTTCGTCGTACACGTCCTGCCAGTTAACACCTTCTTTATACATTAATACCGACACAAAATACAGCAAATCCGCCGCTTCCCAGATTACTTCATCTTTGCCGTCGGCTTCGCAGATTTCTTCGGCTTCTTCTTCTACCTTTTCACGGACGCGTTTTGCATCCAGTGTTGCAGTGTAACTTCCCGGTCGAGGATTTGCAAAACGCTCCTGAATAGTTCCGTACAAACGTTCAAGAGTAGATTTTTCATCAGGATCTGCACCAAAGCATGACCAGCTTCCGGTATGACATACTCCACCGTGAGGAATTACAGTTGCAAGAATTGTATCACGGTCGCAGTCAACTCTGAGTTTTTTTACTTCTAAAAAGTGACCGCTGTTTTCACCTTTTGTCCAGAGAACGTTTCTGGTACGGCTAAAGAAAGTTAATTTTTTTGTATCAAAAGTTTTTTCAAGAGCTTCTTTATTTGCATAGCCCATCATCAAAACCTGACTGCTTCTTTCATCCTGTGCAATCACCGGAACCATGCCATCTACTTTTTTCCAGTCAAGGCAGCGCATAAAACTGTTCTTAAGGCTAACCTTATTTGTATAAAGGGCCATTCCCAACTGAACATCACAGCCCATTCTTTCAAGTTCTTCTATTTCGTCTTCTGTGCTTACACCACCGGCAACAACAACACGGCATTTTACGGCTTCACGTAATTCTTTAGCCATTTCCATGTTTGTACCCTGCATGCAGCCTTCTTTTTCTACACAAGTAAACAAAAGTTCAGAACAGTATTTTTCGGCCATTTTAGCGCCTTCAACCATGGAAACATCAATAGTTTCAGCCCAACCCTTTACAGCAATTTTTCCGTTAAGAGCATCAACGCCTATAATAATGCGCTGTTTACCGATTGCTGCTACAAGTTCTTCAAGAAACTCTACGTTAAGAACGTTTGAATTATTTTCAGGATCTTTTTTCCATGCGCTTGAACCGATTATAACTTTTTCTGCACCAAGGCTGATGAGTTCGCGGGCACGCTTTACAGAACGAACTCCTCCTCCAGTGCGCACATTTCCCTTGCGCAAAAGACTCTTAAGTAAAGGAGTATTTACGGTATCTCCTTTTGGATTTGTATGACCCATTGCCGCATCAAGGTCGATTACAGCAACTTCACCGTATGTATTAAATTCACTAATAAGAGCATCAGCATCATCCCGCTGCAAAACAAGCTCTTTACCATTTTTCAACTGAACAACATGACCGTCTTTAAGGTCGATAGAACTAATTACCATACCCATACTATACAGTTTTTCGCTATAAAAAAAAAGACCGCCCGAACTTCTCTTTTTACATTGTAAGAGAGAATCAGGCGGCCATCTTCCGTCAAAAATGACTAATTTACTTTAGCTGAATAGGCATAGTTACATTGTATTTTGTAGATGTCCATTCTGGCTGAATTTCCATTTCGATGCTTGTGTCCAATGTTGCAGGTTTAGTAAATTTATAAGAACGCTGTGTTTCAGAACAATCAAATGAAACAGAAAGACCTTTTGCAGATGGAGTAAGCTTAAAGTTATCCATCTTTCCAGCAAAGTCAAAAATAACTTCGTTTGTTGTAGCATCCTTAAGCTTAAGGCTGTCTACACCAAATTCCCAGTTTGCATTCCACTTTGCATCTTTCCATGTTCCCTTAGGAAAGTCACCAAAATCAACAGCAAACATTCCTGCTGCAAAAACAAAAGCAACTGCTAAAACAGAAATAAGTTTTTTCATCATTTACCTCTTAAAAAAGATTATAATCTTCCAGATTAAAAATGGCAAATTATTCTTTTTTTAATTCGACAGATAAATCATTATTAACCGTTATTGCATAAATAATTCCTTTATCATTGTTATCAATTAATTTTCCACTGTCATCATAATAGAACATGTTATATGAATCGGTTATGTCATAATCAATAAAACCTAGTCCGTACTTATTGTAATCAGTTGAAGGAATCTGATTCCAGCCTTCAGGAGCATTTGTCTTCCACTCTTCAGGCCAACCAGCACCCTGCCATAATACATCGCCAGAAGCCTTTTCAACCCTAATACTAAGACATCCCTTTTTCACCTGAGTATCGTAACTTGAGCTAAGAAGAGATCCCTTCTCTTGCCCGGGAGCAATTTCTACAGCACCATGACGAGTCTTCGTATCTTCTATGTCATCCGTTACCATTCCATCTGTATTCCAGAACAGAACCAGACTAAGACTTTCATCAGAACAGTTTTTACAACTCACTGAGAATCCTGAACCACACAATTGAGTTTCCTTACACGAAGTAAGCCCCAAAAGGCACAACAAACTTGTAATTAATACAACATTTTTTTTCATAAACATCCTCTATTTTTGTTTATTATTTATACATTTGTTTTACGGTTTTTATATCAGTTTCGCTCAACTTATAGTTATAATGGGTAACAAACTTTGCCAAATCAGGATCAAACACAAATTTGTTTTTACTTGCATATACCTGATCTTTTAATTCAATACCGCTGTACAGCATAATGGAATCAAAGTCAAAATCTCCTGACAGGGTAGTAATATGAAACGCCGTATTGCTCCATTCAAGGTACGGAAGATTTATTGTCCACCAGAGAATCTTTACAGGTTTAACTTTCCAGACCAGTCCTCCAAGATATTCCGGAAACTTAAGATTTGACCACCAGCTTAACATATCACTTAAAAAAGCCTCATAACTAACACCGTTTTTTACAACCAGATAATTATCTCTGTCCGCACGCTGGTGCTCGTGGATTAATCCCAGAACATGACCAAGTTCATGTAAACAGGTAGACGGCAACTGAAACGAAGAAATTTTATTACTGATAGTTAAATATCCTCCGTTACACTGTCCAATTTGGCTCGTAAGTCCTGCAACGCCTTCATCAAGTTCTCCGGTTCTCATTCTGATTACAGGTATGGCACCAATATTGCACAAAAAATTATTCCAGTCAGTATTGGCAATTTCGTTAAACTTAATAAGGTTATCACAGCTTTCTTCCCAGGTACGCATAGCAGTTAAAAGAGCTTTTTTATGAGCTTCTTCTATTGAATCCCAGTGATAATTAATTACCCCGTTATTCCATTTAATACCAAACCATAGAATCGGATTTGTAAGATAAAGTCCTCTTGCTTCACTTTCTTCAAAATTTTCTGCAATAATCTGAATATCCCTTTCAATATTTTTCAGGACTTCTTTTGCATCTCCAGTTTCTGCATAAGCATTTAAATATTCAACTGTAGCAATTCCTTCAAGACTGTTAAGAGGAACTGTAAGTCCCCCTCCAAGATAAATAGTATCATCAACAATTTTTACATCTTCCAGTGATTCTACAGGTGTAATATCCGGAATGTTCTTAAGAATAATTCCGTTGTACTCATCGGTAATGCTTTCTAATTCGTCTTTAAGAGAAACTTCCTGTGCAGAACGAGATGAACCTGAAACAGATCTTTTTACCGTCGACAAATCGCAAGGCAAAAGATTATTGATTTCAGTCAAATCCTTTGAAAACCCTTCTACCGCCCTCGAAGCAGAATCCAGAGACAAATAATTGTTTACAGTCTCCATGGTTTTGTTGAGTAATTCAACTTTTGCAAGAACGGCTTTACCGTAATTTGTCTGTAACTCGCTAAGTTCACTTGCTTTCTGGTCAGAAGCACAACTTGCAAAAACACTTAGCAGGCCAAAGCCCACTACTCCTAAGATAAGATTTCTGGCAGTTCTTTTCTGCATACTTTTTGTGATTGATTTCAATTCAACCCTCCAAAACTTTAATTAAACCTGTAAGAACTAAAAACATTGTTTGGACAGTCAAAAACTAATTAGATGTGATTTTTTATACTGCATTAAAACACTTTTTTAATTAATACATTATTAATATAACAAAATCAAAAAGGAAAAGGCAAGTTTTTTTATTTTTTTATAATGAATATTAATTTGATAAAAAAAACACCTGAACTACTCCTTATGTAAAAAGAGAAATCCAGGTGTATATTTTTTTACTTATTCGTCTGAACTGTCAGAATCGAGAATTTCAACCAATTTTGAAAGTGCAATTTTCTTAAGAATTTTCTTTAAATTAAACGACTCTTTAAGATTTTCTACAGATTCATAATTAGACGCATACTTCTTTACAGGGAAACTCTTATCAGAATATGTTTCCCAACCATTGTAATTTGCAGTATAAATCAATAACCAGGCTGTTCCAGAAACAGAGAATGTACTTTCATTACCTTCATCATCTTTTTCTATAGACATTTTTTCGCCTTCAGGAAAAGATTTAAAGTAATAAGCTTTTTTGCCAGATGTAACACTTTCTGCAATAACAGAATTTTCAGCTGAATCAACATCTGCAATAACAACATTTAAACCTTTCTTAAGATCAAGGGATCGATCACTATCAATTTGGAAAGTTTTATCAGCTGTTGCGTAATAAAAATAAGCATCTACTTTCAGGCTATCCATTTCAGTTGTATAACAGCACCATTCATCTTCTGGAGCAACAAGATTTTTTAATCCACATCCCGTCATCACCATAGTACCTATAGCAAGTACAAGTACAGAAAGCATCGAAATAAGTTTTTTCATAAGTTAATACCTCTAACTAATAAAGATAGAATTAATTTTAACACCATTACAAAAAATTATCAAATTAATAGATAGAGAAACCAGGCAAATCCGCGTATTTTTAACTATAAAGCACTTGTACTTGCTATAGGTACACTTACTTTTACAAGCTGTGATCCTGCCGACGGCATTGCTCCAATTGACCAATGGACAAAAGCAACATTCAGTTACGAAAAAGACTCAACAAATGTTGATATTAATTGTTACTTTTTCTACTCTGAACAAGAAACATACACAGGTCCAACTGTAAAAAGTGACATAAAAGAAGAATACAAACCAGGTTTAACAATTGTAGTTGCTCCAGATACAAATATCGGAGATAATTTCACCAGTTCAAAATATGTTGTAATCAACATGCCAAAAGACGAAGCTGTAAACTTAAACGAAGATGGTTCTACAACAGATTCAAAACTTAGCAGTGTAAAGATGAACTACACCCTTTGGACAGCAGCATGTCTCCTTAAGACAGAATTAATTAAAAATCAGTCTTCAACAGCTTTTGAAACACTTAATTCTAACAGCAGAGAAAAGATTGATTTGGATACAATCAAAGAAGACTTCTCATGGAAGACTTTACTTAAAGAAATCTTATACAACGCACTTTAATTACAATAATTTCTAAAATCACAAAGGGCTGTCCAATTATTTTTGGACAGCCCTTTTTATATATATTATCAGGTTGCGGCTTGGCCAAGACCAACCTGTAAGCCACAACGGCGAACCGTTGTGAGAACCGATTGCAAATAAATGCAAACGGCATAAAAAAAGGATTGCTGTTAAGCAATCCTAGAGGTGTGGATAGGAGTTGAACCTACCAATGACGGTTTTGCAGACCGATCCCTTACCGCTTGGGTACCACACCATGTTTCTCTAATATATCAAAATTAAAAAAACTTGTCTAGTCCTTTTCTTGTAATGCAGGACAAATATTTAACAATGCCTGCATTACCTGCTGTGCCTGCTCTTCGTCTTCGCAGATAAAAGGAACCATTCCTTTTTTATCTGTAATAATATGAATAACATTGCGACTGTGCTCGTCTCGTTCTTCCTGAGTCCAGCCAATTTCTTCAATACCATATATCTCTTTTATCGTAAGGTAATGAGAAGAGCCTACAAGCCCATTCTTATATAATCCACATTTATCGTGCAGAGCAAACTCCTGAGTACCAATGGCACACCCTAGAATAGCTACAAGCATAGTAATTATTTCTACAAATACAGATAATTGCTTAAAAAACAAAATTCCAAGTAATAAAGCGCTAAAGACAACAATCATAACAGGCAGTGCTATCGACTTTTTTTTGATAGGAATAATCAATTCCCCTGCTTTTTTTATGATTGCTTTAGACCTTATAGGAAAAGTAATCATTATTGCTAAAAAAGCAGCTATGCCAAAAAATGCAATTGAATAGTATAAAATAGTCTGGTTTTCCACAGAAATCCCCTTTTAACTCTCAACCCTTTAATTATATTCTATGTTTTGTGTATTTACAAATGTTGTTTAACAATTTGTTTTTTAAAATTGTTTTCCACACAGAATCCACTTTTATCAACAGATATAAACTCACAATCCACAAGTTATCCACAATTTTTTAACTATAAATAATTAAACTGCTAACTCTTGATATTATCTATAATTAGGATTTTGTATAGTATTATCATGTAATTCTTTATAATACATAGAATTATACAAACGTATGAAAATTTATTGATAAAAAAAATTACAAAATTTAATATTTTTTTTCAAAAAACCTATTGACACAAAAGTTATCCACAATTTATTAACATGGGCATAAAAAAAACCGGTTCCTTTGAACCGGCTTTCTTAATAACTAAATCAGCATTTTATCCAAGGGAAACTTCACCCTGGTCGTTGATTGCAAGAATTGACTTACATTCAGAACAGCGGAATCGTCCACTTCTTGTAGCTCTAAGATGTTTGTTACAAATTGGACAAGCAAACACCTTAGGGAATACTGTATCTACAGCAGGAGCACCCTGATGGAAATATGCAATAGCATCTTCAGAAGTACTCTTAATATTAAAGAACTGACTGAATCCCAAAAGCTGGAATACTTCGTATACTTTTGGCTGAATATCCATTAATACAATATCTCCACCCTTTGGCTTAATCATCTTTAAGAAAGATGTAAATGAACCAATACCAGTAGAGGAAACATAATTAAGGGCAGAACAGTTAAAAATCAGATTAATATATCCAGCTTCTACAACTTTTGTAATCTTTTTTTGAAAGAAATTTGAATTATATGTATCAATATAGCCGTTCAAATATAACTTTAAACCAGCATTTATTGATTCGAGTTTCTCTAATGTAATCTTTAGTGAATCGTCTTTATCTTCGTCAAAACCAGGAACTATGTTGTTATTACCTTCTAAAGCCATAATTTTAAATCCTCTAATATTATTAATTATTGTAATATATATTATTTCTAAAGTCAAATTACTATGTTATAATTTCGCCATGGATTTACATAAACTCTACATTATTCTTGATCATCCCGACGAAAGCAGAAATATCGGTGCCGCCTGCAGGGCAATGGCAAACAATGACATAAAACATCTTAGAATTGTTGGTTCAAAAAACGATTACGACATTGAACACGTTAAAAGACTTGCAATTCATGCAGATTATATTTTTGACAATGCAGAATTTTTTGATTCACTCAAAGAAGCTACAAAAGACTGTGCTATCTGTGCCGGTACTACCCGTCGAAGAGGCAAAAATAGAAAAGGAAAACTCCTTTTACCAGAAGAGTTTGCCCAGACAGCAAGCCAGATTACAGGTTCGGACAAAGAAAACAGCGGACAAAAGGTAGCAATTGTTTTTGGAAATGAGCGCACAGGCCTTACTGACGATCAGCTGGATTTATGCACTCTTGGGGTTACAATTCCTTCAAGCAATGAGTTTGGCTCATTAAATCTGTCTCATGCAGTACAGATCTTGTGCTACCACATGTTCCGAAAAAACAACGACTACCTTACCGGATACACTCCCCTTACCCTGGAACGATTAGACAAAACCGTAACCACAATTGCCGATAATCTTCAAAAAATCGGTTTTTTTAAGGTTACAGGACGCCCTGACATGGAGCAGTTCTGGAGAAGCGTATTAAGCCGGGCTGCGCTATCAGAAAGCGAAGCCCAATATATAGAAAAAGTCTTTACCAAGGCAGCAGGACTTGCTTCTAAGAAAAATCTTCCGCCTCAATAACAGTTTTACCCAGGGCTGTACAAACCATTGCCGCAGACAATAGTTCATTTTTTAATTGACGGACATTGCCTTCCCAATCCTGCAGCCCTAATAATTCTTCTACTCCCAGATCAAGTTTTAAGCCGGAATATACGCTTTTTTTGATAAAAAACTCGCTCAATTCCAGAATATCTTCTTTACGTTCCCTTAGAGAGGGAATGTAGAGTCTGTTTTCTGTTATTCGATAATACAAATCTTTTCTAAATCCCCCGGTGCGAACGAGAGTTAAAAGGTCTTTATTTGTAGCAAAGATAATCCTAACATCAACACACAGTTCTTTTGTACAACCTTTTTTCCTAAAACGGTGCGTCTGTATAAAATCTAAAAGTTTGGCCTGAACCACAATCGGAGTTTCTGCAATCTCATCAAGAATTAATGTTCCGCCGTCAGCCTCTTCTACAAGACCTTTTTTGTTTACAGCTCCAGTAAACGCTCCATTCACACAGCCAAATAATTCGGCTTCGCAAGTCTGCTCATCCAGATTAGCCATGTTTACATAAACCATCTTTGCATTTTTTCTAAAAGAAGCTTCGTGTATCAATTCCGCAAGAAATGTCTTTCCCGTTCCCGTTTCTCCCTGAATCAAAATGTTACAGTCGCTCTGACTTAGTAGAGAGGCTTTTGATTTTAATTCCAGAATCATCGAACTTTTTCCGATAAAAGCATTTATTGGACTTAATGTAATCAGATTTGTTTGAATTGGTTTCTGAACTTTTTTAATACTTTTATAAATAACTTTTTTCTTAAAATCCTTAACTTTACACGGAAACTCTATCACAGGTACAAAGTTTTTTTGCAAAAACTCAAGACACGTATCTGTGCAATAGCAATCCGCGACAAAACACAGTTTTTTCTGTAAGGATTCCCGCAGCGTTAAGAGCCAGTACCGCAGTTCTTCTTCCAGCTTAAAACAAGCCAAATCAACAACTAAAGCAGAAACAAACTCTTCTGTTAAATCAGAAAGCTGATTTTCTAACTTAGAATGACTACAATAAAATTGTAATCCCACCTGATCAGAAAGGGCGATTCGGCAATAATGCTCTACAGACGCCCTGCCTGTAATTACAAAAACTTTTTTTGATAGTATCAATTTATCCCCACCTGATAAAATGAAAATATTTTTAAATATGCTTTATTTTAACCATAACAAAAAACAAAATCTAGTCGTTATTGAATATTCTATACCACACAAGACTCAATATATATTTTAGATATGGCAGAATGAGAAATATTTTTAAGGGATTTCTTATTACTTCGTGATAAATCTCATGGCCTTTGTCAAAAGTTTCTTCACTTACTCGCTTAATTCTTTTAGAAAAAATCCCAAGAGCATCCTTGTAATACATAAAAATACTTGAGGCAAATTGATTTCTTCGCTTATAAGGCCAGCAATTTTTATCCTTAATTCCATCGCTTAAGAGAACCAGCGCTGGAGAGGTTTTATAAATAGACTGAATAATATTTGGTTCCATCAATTTGTTGTAATAACCGTTAAAACGCCCAACAATTTTTAGATTAGGAAAAGTATCTTTTACATTCTGTTCTGCCATCATAAGAGTCTGCTTGTGAGCACCTAGCATATAAAGCGATTTATAGTGATTATCCAGGATGGACATAACATTTATTACTGTTGTAAAAGGATTATAGCGCACCGGAACATTCTTTTTTAAGAAATTTGCCCCACTGATAATGCTCTTAGAAACAGGAAGCACAAGATCAGCATTTCTAACACAATCCTGAAATTCCCCCTTGTGACGAGCCTTCATCAAATCCCAAATAGAAAGAAAAATAATCTGCTTTGTTCCCGGGCGAGCCAGTAATTCAAGAATGGTCATTTCCAATTCTTCTGGTTGTAAAATATCTACAGGAACACCTAAAACTTCTATTCTCTTAATTGCCATACAGAATTCTCCAAAAGTGCAGATTGCATTGCCGCTATTCCATAAAGACTAGCTGTCTCACACCTTAATATATTTACATCAAAATGAACAGGAATAAAGCTTCCTTTCATCAAAAGTTCAATTTCCGAAGGACTAATACCGCCTTCACACCCTACAACAACACCAGCATTTTTAACAGACGAACCATTCACAACCTTATGTAAGGGTAAAGAATTAAGATTGCGCTCGTAAAGAACAATTCCTTTTGCCTGCTGCTCTTTCTGCCACATGGAAATAGCCTGTTCTGTAGTCATAACCGGATGAACAATTGTTTCTACCGGCGAACCGCTCTGCTGCCTTGCTTCTCTGATTATGCGCTCAAGACGTTCGCGTTTGCCCGATTCCATTGCAAGAATATTCTGCTTTTGAGAAAACTCCCCTGCAATCGGCACAATATGCTTAACCCCGCATTCCACTGCCTGTCGGATTATCAACTCCATCTTAACAGGCTTTGCAATATACTGAAAAAGCCAGTAATCAACATGAGCAAAATGACCCTCAACTTCCTGTGCCTGAACCCCTCTTGTAACACTCTGACCAGAAGTTTCACAGAGCTGCAGGGTAATAGTTTTTAAGTTTTCGTCTACAGAGCAGACAGTTGTGTTTTTTAATGTGCCGTCACTAAAACGAACAGAAAGCATGTCACCATTTTTAACGCGCAAAACCTGGCGTAAATAACGATAATCCTTTCCGATTATTTTTACGAGCCCATCTTTGTCAGGAACATTTTGAACTATAAACTGGCGCATTACTCACTAGCCTTTTCTTCTATAGCTTTTTTCTTTTCTGCTTCTATCTGAAGTTCTTTTAATGTTTTTGTAGAAGCAACAAGTTTCTTAAAATCCTTTGTATTCTTTAATACATCCAAAGCTGCATTGAGCTGAATATCGTAATCAAGATCATAAAGCGCAGTAGGTTTGGTTCTATTAACCTGGATTCTTACAAGTCTTCTAAGCAACTTCTGGTTAAGAGAATACTTTTTTCCAAGTTGAGAAGCAAAATCTGCAATCTGTTCTTCGCTCATATCAGGATGAGATTCTACATAATCTGCAATTTCATTTGTATCCATGAGCTCTTTATACGCAGCAGTTTCTTCTTCTGTAAAATCCGGATAAGCAACCTCTAAATCAGGAGGAATACCAATCTTATCGATATTTGTGTCGCTAGGAGTATAATAGCGGGCCATAGTCATCTTTATCTGTTCAGAATCGCTTAGAGGAATAATCTGCTGAACAGAACCTTTTCCGTATGTTCGTTTACCAACAAGATATGCAAGGTGATTATCTTTTAATGCTCCAGAAAGAATCTCACTTGCACTGGCAGACCCTTGATTAATAAGAACTACAATAGGAATATTTTTTACCTTTGTATTAGCAGAACTTGCCTTAAAAACAGAGTTTTCGTAAGAAAGACGGCTTTTTGTACTTACAATCGGCCCATTATCGATAAATTTGTCTGCAATCTCAGAAACAGAAGTAATTAATCCCCCCGGATTATCACGCAAATCGATAATCAAATTTTTGTATTTATTTTTTTCAAAGAAATCAATTGCATTCTGAACTCTTGCAGGTGTATCAGGCGTAAACTGGATAATTCGGCAGTAGCCAGTAGAATCAATCATTCCATATTTTACAGTAGGAACTTCAATAAGCGCACGGACAAGTTCAACCTTAAAAGTTAAGCTCTTTCCCCTGAGAATTGTAAGGGTAACACTTTTGCCAACTTCTCCTCTCAGAACACTTAAGACATCCTGCATTGTCATCTGAACGGTGGATTTGCCGTCTATTTCTGTAATATAGTCTCCAGAAAGAATACCTGCCTTAGCACCAGGAGTATCGTCTATCGGAGCTTCTACCTGAACGTACGCAGGCTTATTAGGCTTAGATTCCACGGGCTTACTGATAGAAAGACCTACTCCACCAAAATTGCCTTTTGTGGTGTCACTTAAATCTCGCATTGTAGCTTCGTCAAGATAACTGGTATAAGGGTCATCAAAGGCTTCCATCATGCCTTTTAATGCCCCTTCGTACAGCACTTTAGGGTCAACTTCGTCTACATAATTCTGCTGAACAAATTCAAACACAGAATTAAACATCTTTAAATACTGAAAATTAGAAGTTCTGTTTGTATCTGCAGAAGATTGGGCAAAACACTGAGATGCACAAATAGAAATAACAAAAAATGAAAGGCCCTTTACAATATAGTGGCCAACTTTTGTACTACCAAAAAACTGTTTCTTCATAAAAATAATTTTACGGCATACAGCCAAAACTTGCAAGATTTCTATACCAAGACACACTTTCCGTGTTATAATAATTGCATGCAGATTATACCTATAGCCAGCGGAAAGGGTGGCGTCGGAAAGAGTCTTCTTTCTGCAAACCTTGCCATTGCCCTTGGTCAAGCTGGAAAAAAAGTTGTTTTAGCCGATTTAGACCTGGGTGCGTCTAACCTGCACCTTGCAATCGGACATAATGTAAAAGACAAAAGTATCGGAACATATCTCACCGACAAAACTTCATTTCAGAGTATCATTGAACCGTCGGAATATGATAATGTTAGTTTTATTGCCGGAGACAGCCAGATTCCTGGACTTACATCTCTAAAAGCAGACCAGAAACGCAAGCTGATACGCAATTTTCACAGTTTGGAATGCGATTATCTGATTTTAGACCTGGGTGCCGGTACACACCAGATTATTCTGGATATGTTCCTTCAGTCTCCACAGGGAATTCTTGTTACAGCCCCAACCGTAACAGCAACCCTCGACGGCTACCTTTTCTTAAAGAATGCAGTTTTCAGACTTTTATACACCACATACAAACGAGGAACTCCCGGCCATCAGTTCCTGGAACAGCTAAAACAGAACTCAGAAAGTCTCAAAAGCCTTTACATTCCAAAACTGGTAGAATCATTGCGTCAGGTAGATCCGCAGAGCACTTCCCTCTTTATTACAAGAATGAATCAGTTTAGGCCTCGTCTTGTAATGAATATGATAGAAGATCCTAAAGATGCTGACCGAGCCATGAGAATCCGTAACAGTTGTATTCAGTACCTGGGAATCGATCTGGAATACCTTGGGCTTATGTACAGAGACCAGTTACAGGACAAAGCTCTTTCAAGCAGATTGCCTGTTACAATCTACAAACCTAATTCTGTTCTAAGTCAGGCAGTATTCCGTATTGCAGAAAAAATTATGGCATCAGAACCTCGCCAGTTTGACGACGACTTTATCAATGCGATTGATACTTCTGCAAGTTTTGGTAAAGCAGAAGACGATGCAACAGAAGACTACAATCTTAAGCTTAGCGGTATAGACGATATCTTAAGCGGCGGAACTTTGAGTACCGGCGAAATGATAGAAATGATTAAAACTCAACAATATGAGTTAACCCAGCTTAAAAATGAAAATCTTCTTTTAAAATCTAAATTAGTTAAAGCTGTACAACAAGGCTTTAAGCTTTAAGGAAAGAATATGTTTCTCTACATGAAGTATCCATCATGGATTCATCCGGAAATTTTTCCTGGAGTTCCTTTTTTAGGATTATTAAGATGGTACGGTTTAATGTACATCTTTGCTTTTTCTACCGCATACTTACTCTTAAAACAAACAATGAAAGAAGGTATGCTCAACACAAAAGATTACAAAGCCAACGAAGACGATTTATTCAGCTTTATTGCAACTGGTATTGTTTTTTTACTCATTGGTGCCCGCGTAATGAGTGCCCTTGTTTACGACACCTCTGGAATGTACCGTCACAAACCATGGCTGATTTTCTGGCCATTTAACGAAAGCGGACAATTCACAGGTCTTGCAGGCATGAGCTACCACGGAGGCTTTATCGGTGGATTTATCGGAATGATCGTGTGGTGTATCTGGAAAAAGAAACCTGTTTTTCAGTGGGTTGACTGCATGGTTTGTGCAATTCCTCTGGGATACACTTTTGGCCGCCTCGGTAACTTTATGAACGGCGAACTTTACGGTCGAATTACAACTATGCCATGGGGAATGATTTTTCCGGGAGCAGAAAGATTCAGCACAGCAGAACCATGGGTTCAGGAGTTTATGCAAAAACT
Organism: uncultured Spirochaetaceae bacterium; assembly: GCA_902797305.1. Taxonomy (GTDB): domain Bacteria; phylum Spirochaetota; class Spirochaetia; order Treponematales; family Treponemataceae; genus Treponema_D. The sequence continues at coordinate 15,704 of CADBSK010000138.1, forward strand.
CGGAATGACTACAACTTACCCGATGATAAACTTGCCTCGCCATCCAAGCCAGCTTTACGAAGCTTTATTTGAAGGTGTTGTCCTCTGGCTCATAATCTGGTTACTCCGCAAGCACAAAAAATGGGACGGAATGCTGTCCAGTATCTATGTTTTTGGATATGGATTATTCCGATTTGTAATTGAATATTTTAGAGAACCTGATAGCGACATCGGTTACAGAATTGCAAAGGATGCAACAGCTCCAATCTATCAGAATACAAGCCTTCTAAACATTTCTACAGGACAGGTTTTCTGTTTTATAATGATTTTAGGCGGCATTGGACTTGCTATCGGAACATACTTATGGCAAAAAAAGAAAACAGCTCAATCTGAAAAATAATTAAGACATAAAACAAAAAATAAGGCTGCCTTATAAAAGCACTTGATAAATCAAGAACTTTTATAAGACAGCCTTATTCGTTTTAAACTACTATTTTTATTTATTGAGCAATTCAGCTAATTTATCAGCAGTAAATCCAAGGTGTTCTGCAACCTTTGCTGCTGGACCTGATTCACCAAAGCGGTTGATACAGAACAAATCTTCTTTAGAAGTTGCATAGTGCTTCCAGTTAGCGCTGATTCCAGCTTCTGCACAAACAACGCGTTTTGCTCCACCAATCAACTGTGACTGAACAGATGAATCAGCATCATCAAACATGTTGTAATCAAGAATTGAAACAACACGAATCTTCTTTCCAGACACTTTAGAAGCAGCTTCGATAGCAGTACTAACTTCTGAACCTGTAGCAAGAACTGTGATATCTGGAGTTCCTTCACAATCAAGGGCAACATAAGCACCATTTTTGCGGACATCTTCTTTCCAGTTTTTGTCTGCTTTTGCAAATCCCTGTAAAGCCTGACGAGTAAGAGCGATACAAACAGGATGATCTTTTGATTCGTAAGCCATCTTCCATGCTTCCATTGTTTCCTGAGCATCAGCAGGACGCAAAACCTGAACATTTGGAATTGCACGCAAAGAAGCAAGAGTTTCTACCGGCTGGTGAGTTGGACCGTCTTCGCCAACATAAATTGAATCGTGTGTTAAAACATAAATATTAGGAAGCTTCATAAGAGCAGCAACTCTTAACTGAGCTCTTAAATAATCTGCAAATACAAGGAAAGTTGCACAGAAAGGACGCAAACCGCCATGAAGATTAATACCAGAAACAACTGCACTCATTGCAAATTCGCGAATACCGTATTCAATTGTTCGGCCTTTGCGATTTTCTGGATTAAAGATTCCATCGCAATCCTTAAGAACTGTTTTGTTTGGACCTGCAAGGTCAGCTGAACCACCAACGATATTTCCGTATTTCTGGCACATCATGTTAAGAGCCTTTCCACTTGCATCGCGGGTAGCCATCTTATCAGTATCAGCAAATTCTACATCTTTAACATCTGCGGTAGGTTTATCAGAATGAAAATCATCCCACATTCTTCTTAAATCAGGATTTTCTACTGACCAGGCTTCAAATTCTTTATTCCATGCATCTTCCTGGTTCTGCCACTGAGCTTTTTTTGCGGCAAAATATTCGTAAGCTTCTGGAACAACATAAAAATCCTGGTCTTCTGGTATACCAAGCACTTTTTTTGCATGCTTGATTCCATCTACTCCGAGAGGAGCTCCGTGTGTATCAGCAGTTCCCTGCTTTGGAGAAGAAAAACCAATGATTGATTTAAGAATGATAAGAGTTGGCTTATCAGTACATTTCTTAGCTTTTTCTACAAGCTTAAGAATCTGTGCCGGTTTATACATATCTCCTTTAAGAACCTGCCAGCCGTAAGCTTCGTAACGCTTAGCAACATCTTCATTAAAGGTAATATCTGTAGAACCGTCGATAGAAATTTTATTCATATCGTAGAAAACAATGAGTTTTCCCAGTTTAAGGTTACCTGCCAAAGAACAAGCCTCAGAAGAGATACCTTCTTCGAGACAACCTTCACCAACTAAAGAATATGTATAGTGATCTACGATTGTGTGATTTTTTGTATTAAAACGAGCTGCAAGCATTGATTCGGCAACAGCCATACCTACAGCCATAGAAACACCCTGTCCAAGAGGACCGGCAGTACACTCTACGCCATCTGTAATTCCATATTCAGGGTGACCACAACAAACAGATCCAACCTGACGGAACGATTTAATATCGTCCATAGAAATTTTGTAACCACTCAAGTGCAGAATCGAATAGAGCAACATTGAACCATGACCAGCAGAAAGAACAAATCTGTCTCTATCTGCCCACTTAGAATCAGCAGGATTGTGCTTAAGAACCTCTCCGTAAAGGACTGCGGCCACTTCGGCTGCACCAAGGGGAGTTCCCGGATGACCAGAATTAGCTTTCTGAATCGCATCCATCGACAAACTTCTAATAGAAGTTGCTACAGCATTAATCGCTTTCTCGTTCATTTTATACCTCTTAAAGAGTTTTTCTATTTAAAGCCGTGTTTAAGCCATTTCTTCGATAGCTTTTAACAATTCGGCTTCGGATACCCGTTCATCCAAAAGCTTTTTAAACTGAGCTTTTTGGAAAAGTCCAACAAGTTTAGATAAAACCTGCAAGTGAGTCTGCGAATTTTGAGTAAGAATAATAAACATAGTTTTAACAGGAATTCCGTCTGGAGCATGCATGTCTATAGGTTTATTCAAATAGACAATACAGATTCTCTGATCAACTTCATCCTTGATAACAGGAGTACGAGCATGTGGAAGTGCAATACTATTACCAACAGCAGTACTCATAATTCTTTCTCGAGCACAAAGTGCTTCGCAAACTGTCTCAGACGACACACCCTCAGGAAGCTGCATCTTTTCCGAAACGATTTTATAAACTTCTTCTGGAGAAGAAGCATCTACATTTATAAAGATTCCACCTTTTTTAACGAGCTCAACAACATTTACACTCATTTTCCCCATCCTATTTTAAAACAACAAAACCATTCTTTTTTTGTTGCTCGATTATTTCCTTTAAATCTCCTAAAATATATTCAAAATTATCCTGCATACCAGTCAAAGACATTGATACTTCTGCCAAATCCTTTGGTAAAGTCATGGGTTCGACTTCTATAGCCTTGATAATCTGAATCAGGTGCGAATACAATTGCGAAAAAATCACCAGCGGTTGCTGCGGATAATTGCATATGTCTTCGCCCATAAAATCTAATGAATACACAATCTCAATGACATCTGAGTACAACTCAACCGCCTTATGCCTTATGGAAGTATATTCATTTTCAGCAAATCTATTGAATTTTGAACAAAGTATAGCATGGCGATTTTTTAAGTGCAATAACATCACTTTTCGCTCTGCCGCACTAATTTTATTAAAGTTTGGATAGATTTTTTCTATAATTTGAGTCAGTTCATCAGCCGACTCAGGGCCATCTTTTGCAATGTAATCTTTTAAATAAGCATCGACTATATAATCAGGTGCATTCTCAAGACAACACTCTGCAGAAGAATTTTCAACATCCTTCAGCTCTTCTTTTAGATTTTTAAAGACACCGCAATTCCACTTACCAAAGGCAGGAACTTCTTTGCCGGCAAACCATATGCGGCTTTCTACACCATAAGGCTCAAAATCAATTTTTTTTGTGCGGGTAAAAAACTCTTCTATACTGCCGCACCACGGCACGCACAGCTGAAGACTATTATTGTACATGACAATCGCAAGCTGTTCTTCGATTGACTTGCGAGGTCCTATAGTCTCAAAACTTTCAAGAAGGTCCTTTTCAAGTTCATTGTACCAGTTTTCTCGGGCAATATCCTTCTGGTTTATCTGAAATGGATTTGAATTAGCTTTATCAATAAATATTTCTATCTGATGGCTATCCCAGTCAATCACTTTACAAAGAATTCTGTCTCCAAAGCAAAAGCCGTCTTTTAATAGCGGCTCAAGAGAAACACTTGTAATATTAATTTTTGGAGGAAGCTCAAAATCCGTATCAACCAGATCAACTCCGTAATTTGAAGGATCGCTTACGATATACTGATTTTCATATTCTTCGCCATACAAAAAGAAAAATTCAGAAGCGATGTGACGGTCGTATTCTACAACAACTTTAGGAAGCAGATGATTCTTATAAATAAAACTGTAATGACAAGAAAGAACCTCATAATCAGCAAAAGGCATACATCTGTGCCCAACGACAAAAGCCTTATTCTCAACCTCTTTTCTTGTGGGTCTAAAACTAAAATACTTTTCACTAAAAGCAGCGCATCTGGTAATAAACATACCATTGTTAAGAGAAAAAACATAATCGTTTTGAATTAAAAAATCTTCACATTCTTCTATGCTGGCACTACGAATCCCTACGTGCTTTACAAAATCCAGAAACTCCCTGGAAGTAAAAGGCCTAGGAAACGTCCTCAAAAAGGAGTCCACCATATTCTCTGCACTAACTTTCATCCCCTTAAATATAGCAAAATTTTACCGCTTTTTACAGTACAAAATAAAAAAAAGAGGGGGAAGTCTCCCCCTCGCTCTCAAGCAAGTCGCTACACGAATCGCCCCTGCAAGCAGTGCCGATTCTCTCCGCTTTGTTGCTTGTCCGCTACCCCTTCAAGCGGGCGCTCAAGCCGCCCCGCAACGCCCAGGCTATTTATTTACCGATGCGGGCCTGGGCACTTGTAATATCGTCCTTATCTTCTTTTTCGTGAGAAGTAGACTCATCATCAGAACAAGGCTCTGTAGCATTATCAACCATGCTAACATCCCATGGAAGACAATCCATCAAAGAACCTCCGTTTGGAGTAAGCTGACGAACACCGATTCCGTGGCTTGTGATATAAGCCTTGTCGATTCCAAGAGTTGCCAGTGGAATTGTATACCAGTAGCTCATATCAAGGTCATTTGTTTCAACCGAAGTATAAGTTTCGCTTTCCATCAAATCTTCTCCAGTCTGTCCGCTAGTTTCACGGTTATCTGTTGGAGTTGATTCAAAGTTCACAGTAGAACTTACCTGACACTGACGAATATAGCGTACGGAAATTCCAGAAGTTCCTAGTGTTTCACTTCCTGGAGCACCAGAATTTGCGCTCAAACAATATTCAGCATCATAGCTGAAATAGCCTGTAGAAGGATTAAGCTTAAAGAATCCAGGTGTTCCAACGCCCACAAAGGCAGCTTTATGATCTGCATAACCATATTTTGAAGAACCGTAGAACAAGAAGTCAAAACCTTCGCTGTCTGTAAAGTTAATTGCATCCCAGATAGGTTTTCCGCTTGCAGAACCAACAAGAGGTGCTGTTGCTGTAGTCCCCTTACCAGTATTAATTATAAATCCAAGTGGACAGTCTCTGTTATCCCACCATGCATTGTCACTACCGGCATAGTTATGATTCATAAATGTTGCTCGGCCATCTGGAAGGTTAGTAAGTTCAACCATTAAATAAAGATTTGTATCGTCGTAAGCTGCGTACAAAGCGTAAGCATCGTAAGAAGTTTCCTGAATACCCTTCCAGGTTCTTGGGTCATCGTAAGAAGCACCGCGGGCAATCTGCATATCTTCAGTCCAATCACTCCAGCTGGAAATAGTTTTGTTAACACCATAACCTTTATCATTTGTTCCATACTGTCCGCTTGAAACCTGTTTTGTATAACTAACTGTCAAAGTATAAGTTGCAGTATTAGTTCCATTTTTAACAGTAATTGTAAAGTTCTTGCTTGCGCCGTCAGCAACAGTTCCTGTCGTAGCAGAATATGTAACTGTGGCATTTGCATCCACTGGGGTAGCAATAATACTTGTAACCGAAAGATTATCTTCTTTACCTTTGATTGTTACAGAAGCTGTAGTTCCGCTGATTGCTGCAGATTTACCGTTTACACTGATAGAAGATAAAGTAGTATCATTTTCAACAGCTCGTTTTACTGTTACAGAATATGGCTTTACGGTTTCACCGTCCTCCGCTGTTACAGTAATTGTAAACAACTGTGATTCCCCTGATGAGATTTTTGTAGAACCACTTGGACTAATAGATACGCTTGCACCTGTATCATTGGCATTAGCAGTAACAATTGCGGTTGTAGTATCACTTGTTATTGTTGTAGTATAACTTGTTGTTCCACTTGCAAAACCTTCCAGAGCCACTCCGTTTACACTGATAGATGATAAAGTTGCATCACTTGAAAGTTTACCAACAGTAGGATCTGAATCATATAGAGTCTTGGCTTGACCACAAAGACCTTTTGCATCGTACCAGAAAGTAGAAGTTTTTCCAGTAGCTACATTTTCACCGTCATTAAGTTTGATATTAAATGCAATGCCTTCTGTGTATTTACAATTATTTTCTGTAAGGTCATACATATACCATCTGGAGTTATCCTTCATACCGTCAGCAGCAGACATTGTAGGTCGAGTATCCCATTCACAACCAAGGACAGTTGAACCATCTGTATAAGAACCGCTTACCTGCCAGATCCAAAGACGAGGAGCGCTATCAGCAGAAACATATACAACCATATGGCCGTTATAAGGGTTACCTATAGTTTCTGAGAAAGTTACATTTTCGGAGCTAACCGTTACAGTTCCTGCTTTTATAGTTGAGTTTCCATCATTTACATAAACATACCATGAGCCAGGGGCAACATTTTCAATAGTACCTGTAGTTGTTTCATCTGAGTTGATTACAAATTTAGAACTTAAAGGGTCACTAACCCAAACAGTATAACCAGAAGCTTTTATAATAGAAGAAAGCACAACTGATTTTGCGGCCGTATAATATGATGATGGACTTGTATTTGCATTAGTTTTATAAGCGCTTGCAAAACTATCAGCATCAAAATAATAAGACGACTTGCCTTCTGTAAAACCAGTAAGAGATACAGAAGAAATATTAATTCCTGCATTCATAAGTGCCAAATAAGCTTTTCCTTTACAAGATTCAGCACCTTCTTTTATTGTTTCTATTTTATTTATACCAGATTGTATATTGGTAACATAATAAAGGCGTTTTCCTTCGACTCCATTTGCCTTATAACCAATAACTTCTATAACGCGGTTTGAGCCAGTAGGAATATTTTCAATTGTAACTTCCCCCTCGCCATCAAGAATGATTGTTTCCTTAGTAACAGACTCATTTTTACTTACCCATACCTTTACAGTAGCACTTTCAATTTCAGAAACATCCAGATATCTGTTCTGTGAATCTTTAGTCAAAACCACCTGCTGTACCACAGGTGAAGGAACAACAATCGAACCAAACTCCGTTTTTTCCGCTCCTCCCGACGTCATCGGACTCTCACATCCGGCTAAGAACAAAGCCCCTAAAAAAGCGAGAGCTAGTCCTACCACTTTTTTCATTTATTTTTCCTCCTGAAAAACGCCGCATTTCCCACGTGCGGCATTTTACTTTTTAATTATTGTGCAAAAATTGTAACTCCAGTGCCTTCGCACTTCTTATCAGTTGTACTATTTACAGCACCTGTTTTGTTCATAACCATGGTGTCGCTTCCGCCGTAATTAAAATTGTCATTTGGATTAATTACGATTGTAATAGTTTTGTTAGCATTGCTTGGAGAACTTGATGTATTCTGGACAGAATAATAAATTACATTTCCGTCATTGCTAATGTTTCCAAGTCCATTTCTATTTCTAAGTCCGTCATTTGCTTTACGGAAGGCAATCATATCCTTATGGTATTTAAAACAACCGTTATTTGTTGCTTTATAACTCCAGTTAATCTGGTTCATTTCAATTCCCCACATATAAGAGTTATGAGCTTCGCTTGCAAAAGTTCCTACTGCCTTGGTTCTAAGGAATTCATCTCCCGCATGAATAAAAGGAATACCCTGACTTGAAAGAAGAATACCGTGACCAAATTTTACAATTGCATCGGCATAACTTGTATAAGTTGTACCTGCAGCAGCAATCTTATCGTAGAAACAAAGGTTATCGTGAGCCATAAGATAGTTTACAGCCTGTTCTGGATTTGCAGTAAAGTATCGTGTCCATACGCCTTCGCTATCAGAACCCAGACTAGTACCAGAACCTCTAATACCAACCATAGTATTACCAAGTGTAGCAGAGCCATCTTTATCCTGGCGACCGCTAAAAATATAGCCCAAAGTATTACCGTCGTCACTGGAACCTTTTAAAGTTTCCCGGAACTTACCTGCAAAACAACCGATATGAGCATTTTTAAGGCCCGGTATGCTGGATGCATAGCCATAATTAGAAGATGAATTGTTATTACCCTGCCATGGTTCACCATACATCAAGAGGTTTCTATCGATAGTTTCTGGATTGGTATTGTTTAAATAATTTCCCCAGTCGTAAAGGGCATCTCGTGTAAAGATTGCCATAAGATCAAATCTAAAACCATCAATATTATAAACATCTGCCCAGTATTCAAGGGAATCCCGAACCATTCGGCTTACCATCGCGTTAGAAACATCAACGCTGTTTCCACAACCTGAAAGGTCCTTTGTTGTATAATACTTACCAGTTATATTTTCAAACATTTCACCTGAGAAAGTGTGATTGTAGACAACGTCCATTACAACCCGGATTCCGTTTTTATGGAACTCGTTTATCATGTCTTTAACTTCACGGATTCGTTCAACATAGTCTCCAGGACAGGTTGAATAGCGGTCTTCAGGAATATTGTAGTTTACAGGATCGTATCCCCAGTTGTAATACTGACCAGTAGAATTAACATATTTTGTTGCAAAGTCGTACATAGGCATAATCTGAACATGAGTTACGCCCAGTTCTTTTAAGTGATCAAGACCTGTTTTAACTGTAGTTGAACCACTTGTGTAAGTTGTTCCGCTTTCTACCATTCCAGGGAACTTACCGCGGTTAGACTCACTTCCGTTCCATGTTGAAGAAGAAGTAAAGTCCTGAACATGAACTTCGTATACGATAGCATCACATCGGGAATCCAGCGTTGGTCGAGTTGCCCAGCTTCCATCCGATGGCATAATATTTTCTGCATCAACGACAATATTTACACTTGGACCTGCCCAGCTTGAACCTACAGGTCCGCCAGTATAAAAGGCTTTATTATCGCAAAGAGAATTTTCACTCTGAGGAATTACATTTCCTCCGCAAGAGGCCACAGTATTTTCTACATATTTAACCATTCGTCCATAAGGGTCACGAACAGCCTTACCACCAATATAGAACTGGTATTCTGCAAGGTTACAGTCTCCCATTACAGTTACACCGTAGATGTTGCTTGTATCAGAGTATCCACCGTCAACTGTAAAGCCGGCAGTACATGGATATTCTGTAAAGTCTGATTCTCCCTGCTTTTTAACGGCAACTTTTACATTGCTTGAATCTGGAGACCAGATACTAAAACTTGTGGCACATTTTTCGTAGAAGGCACCAAGTCTAGTTGGAGTACTTGGATCAGGGATTTCTACAACAGTAAGAGAAATAGAAAGGTTGGCTATTCCTTGTGAGTTTGCAACGCTTGCCGAAACAGAAATTGTATCTCCTGCTGATAAACCTGAAGAAAGGTCTACTTTATTTGTTCCTACAACAAGAGAACCTGTTTTGCTTCCGACTGTATAAGTACCGCTTGTGAGAGCTGCATTTTTACTTGTTACTGTGAATGTAACTGAACCGTTAGCATAGATTTCATCACCGTCGTTGTAATCACAAGTTACAGTCGGTGGAAGAGGAATATTTGGTTCTGTTACCGAAATTTCAAGAACTTCTGGCTGTGTAACAGGTTCAAAGTTTTGGGCAATTTTAGTACCTGTTGTATCAGCAGTACCTGTTGCACCACCAATATAATTCCATTCACCTTCTGTGATATAAAGGTCAGCAGTCTGGCCGTTTCCGGCAGAAGAATTTGCCTGATTTTTATTAAAGATGATACCTGCAGAAGTTTTTCCATCCAAGGTATAATCGTAATAAGAACCGTTTAAAGTCATTAATTTTCCAGGCCATTCACCACCTGTATAATTAGTTGTAGTTGAAGTCGGGTTCCATGCCCAAATATACTTATACCCCAACGAACTCGGCACATGAACAATAATCTTTCCAGTAACTGGAGTTCCGCCTTCTTCGTAATTGATATCAACTTGAGTAGTATATCCAGAAGCAATTACAATGTTCTGGATTTTATCTTCTCTCAAATTACCACTAGCATCGTAAACCCAGACTTTCCATGTTCCAGGGGTAGCATTTAACTCATAAGATTCAGAATTAGAAGTAATTTCTTTTACTTCACTTGCGATATCTGTAATCTGAACTTTCCAGCCGCTCAAACCATTTGTATTTACGGCTACAGTTCCATGTTCAAGAATATAAGAATCAGCTGTTCCTAGTGAATTATTTTTATAGTCGCTGGCAATATTTGCTGCATTTACTAAACTTGAATGAACTTGAGGTATACAGGAATCAAAAGCTGTCTTAGAAATAGAAGAAACTGCAACATTCTGAGTTTTTATAAGTTCATAAAAAATATTTCCAACTGCAGTATCTTTCCAATTAACAGTACATTCTGTTGTAGTATCTGCAACAATATCAACCACGGCACGCATCACGGCACCATCAACATTGCTTTTTACAGTTACAACGCGATTTGTTCCTGCAGGGATTTTTGTGATTACAATAGAACCTTTTCCGGCAGTAACAGATACGCCAGTTTTGGTGATATCTTCCATTCCATAGCCGGAAACGACAACATCAGCACTGGTGATTGTTGAAACATCCATTGCACGGGATTCGCTATTCTGAATAGAAATCGATCCGTACTGTTCTTTGGAATCATTTGAAAGTGGATTTACACAACTAATAAAAAACAATGAAAAAGAGGCTAAAAGAGCCAGCACTTTTTTCATAAAATTCTCCAAAACTTTTATTTTGAGACAGTTTCTCTCCTTTAATTGTAAGGCCAAATATGTAGAATGCAAGGGAAATTTTCTTCTATCATTTTAAAACACTGTTTTAAGTATAGCCAACTTAAAATATGTTGACTATACCAGGATAATAGATTAAATTCTTTCTAGAAGACAATTGAAATCCAAGGAGGTCGCTTTATGTGCAGAACTTCTATTTATAATGCAAGGAATAATTTTAGTGCTCTCGTTAAAGAAGCCGAAGAAGGCGAAGTTGTGGAGCTTACAAAATACGACAGACCGGTTGCGGTAATCATCAGCTATGAGGAATATGAAAAATTGAGAGGAACAAAACCAAATTGGCTCTCAGAATGGCGAGAAATGTACAAAGACTGTCTCGATGATGAAGGAATACCATTTGAGCGTTCAAGAGAATGCCCGGATCCAACTAAAAATCCATGGGACTAATTAAAAAAAAGAGAATTAAACAATGAGACAAACCTATTTACTTGATACAAATATCATTTCAGAACTTACAAAACAAAATCCTAACGAAAATGTTCTTTCTTTTTACATTAATAGAAAAGACTTATGTGCCATAAGCGCAATTACATGGCAAGAAATGATCAAAGGCTTTCACAGAATGCCAGAAGGAAAAAAGAAAGACAGCATCAACAATTTTATAAACAGACTTGAAGAAAACACCCTTATCATCCCCTACGACAAGTTTGCCTCACAAATCTGCGGAGAACTTCAAGCAAAAATGGAATCAAAAGGAATGCCTTTACCATTCAGCGATAGTCAGATTGCAGCAACCGCACTTTCAAACGGAATGATTTTAGTAACACACAACACAAAGGATTTTAAGGAAATTCAGGAAAATTCTTTTTTACAGATGGAAGACTGGTTCGCTTAAAATCCTTTTAACTTGAGAATCCGACGAACACTTTCGTCCAATCGAGCAATACTGATACGATTAGACTGAACCGCAGAAAGCACTGCTTTATATGCTGCGTTAAAATCATTCGGCATAAGAAGAATATCATTTCCGGCCTCAAAAGCAAGAACACAAGCCTCCCCAGAACCGTAATTCTTTTCGATTGCGCCCATATTTAATCCGTCAGTTACGATTACACCTTGATAATCTAGTTCCTGTCGGAGTTTTGCGGTAATCAATTCATAAGAAAGAGAAGCAGGAACCTCATCATCAATCGCAAGGCAAGTTACATGAGCAACCATAACACAATCGGCTTGTTTTAAATTATCAACAAAAGGAATTAACTCGCAAGTTTTGAGTTCTTCCCAGTCTTTGGTGACAGAAACATAATCAAGGTGAGTATCCCCTTTTGTATCCCCATGCCCCGGAAAATGCTTTAAGCAGCCTTTTATTCCTATGGAGTGAAGCCCATTCAAAAACGCCCCGGACATTTCCGAAACCAGAACAGGATCGCTTCCAAACGCACGGTCACCAATTACAATATTTTCAGGATTAGTATTTACATCACATACCGGAGCAAAATCCAGGTCAAAGCCATAATCATAAAGGTAGCCGCCAATTGTCTGGCCGGCAGAAAAAGCATTTTGAGAGAGGCCAGTCTCACCCACCGCCTGCATACTATTGTACTTTGGAAGCGAAAAATGCTTGGAACGCGCAAGACGAGCAACACGCCCACCTTCTTCATCAACAGCAAGAATCGGCGGAACCACCGATACATTCTTTAATCTCGAAGTAAACTTTTTAAGCTGTTTAGGATTTTTGATATTTTTATAAAAAAGAATAAAACCACCCACCGGGCACTTTTCAAAATCTCTGTAATATTTATTAGGAACACTTTTAACACAACTCTTTGTAAGCTGCTCCGGAGTAATAATAAAAAGCTGAGCAACTTTCTGTTCGGTAGACATAGAATAAAGAATTGATTCTGCATCGTTTAATTCAATTTGGGGAGAAGTATCTTTAGGAGTTAAAACACAAGAAGAAAGAATACTCGCAAGGATAAGCAAAACTGAAAAGAAAATTATTTTTTGAAAAAGGATTTTTTTATTCATGATTTTATTCTAAACGATTAACTAATATAAAAAAAAGGTTGTCTAAAAGAAGAATGACCTGTAACCGCACTATAGCGGAGGTTTCGACAAGCTCAACCACCGCCATAGAAGCCGGTGATTAAGCTCATCGAAGTACCAACCACCGCCATTATTCAAAGCGGTGGTTAAACAGACCTCAGATATTATCTAAAATACGTCGAGTCAAGGCACGCGTACGCTTAAAGCCTTGACTTCGCCGGTATTTAGGGTTTGTAATAAACCCTAAATACCGGCGAGTTTTCGATAGAAAACTCGGTAAGTACGCGCAGCGTACGACTTGAGTAGACCGAAGGTCGTATCGAAATCACCGGTAATGCTATTCTTTTTTTAAGCAAGTAATTACTGAGCAAGAATGTAAACAGCACTTAAAGCAGGGACAGTTACAGTTCCGCTGTAAGTCTGACCACTGATTAAGTCAATTCCGCTTGCAGAGAAGGTCTTTGAAGAAGAAGAGTTGTAGTTAAAGGCAATATAAATTGTCTCTCCACCACCCTGTTTCTTTGCAACATAGAAGTCGCTTTGTCCGGTAATCTGAGTATTTGTACCGTTCCACAAAGCTTCGTGATCAGCACGGGCTTCAAGACATTTTTGCGTCCAGTCGTGAACCTGCTGTTCATAAGTTGTAAAACCAGAAATCTTACCGCTTGAACGGGCTACGTTATCAGAATACCAGCCAGTTCCGTTTGAGTTATCAGCAGAGCGGGCACCAATTTCATCACCATAGTAAATTGTAATTGGACCAGAATATGCACACTGAGCAGCTAGAAGAACCTTGTTTCGTCCTACATATTCATCGCTTTCGTATCCACAAGACCACTTCTTATTAATAAGGTCTCCAATACGATAAAGGTCATGATTAGAAAGCATGAAGTTTGGATAATAAATATCATAAGTTCCGTCAGAATCCAGACAAGAATAGCCTTTGTCTGTGTATGTCTTATAAAGATAGCTCAAACCAGTTGTAATATTACCTGTTGTAGTACCACCCCATTCCTGAGCAAATCCCTGAACGACCTGATAATATGCAGGGAAATCAAAACATGAATTTAAGCCATAACCGGCAGAACTCCAGCTGTCAACTACACATGCCTGAATTCTACTAGCATCTCCGTCCCAGTCTTCACCAACCATATAGCCTAATGTTCCCCAGTCAGTTCCCTTTGTACCGTTAGAGGCTGCAGCAGCTTCAATTACATTACGAATTTCATACCAGTAGTTATGTCCACCAGTATTACAATTAGAACCACTATTATATTCTCCATGAGATAACTGGTAACACTGATCAAAGCGCCAACCGTCAATTTTATGTTCTGTAATCCAGTAACGGGCAACATCTGAATAATATTTAAGGGAATTTTCATTTGTTGCGTAGTTTACAGGATTATTTGTATCTGGAGTTATGCCAGGATTCAAAATTCCATTTCTGCTTGGAGACTGTGCAACAGAGCCTCCATTATGACCAAATACACCATCAAGAATGACCGCAATACCACGATTATGGCACTCTTCTACAAGCTCATCAAACACTTCATTTGTTCCAAAATGATTGTCGATATTAAAGTAGTCATAAGCAAAGTAACCTGTTGAAGACATCTGACTATTATCTCCGCCAGAAGACTGGAAGATTGGAGTCATCCAAAGGGCATTACAACCAAGGCCCTGAATATAATCCAATGCGTTGATAATTCCTCTAAGGTCACCACCTTTTGTAGCATTACTTGGCCCGTAAGCAGCCGTATAACCTATAGAAGGATCTCCATCCTGGAAAGAAGAAACCATTACCTGATAGATACGTAATTCATTTGGATTTGTTACGAGCTTACTTGGCTCTTTTGTAGTCAAACTTGCGCTGTCACTTCCTGTACCTACGCTGTTTGTAACACTTGCAGATACAGTTACAGTCGCACCTTCAGAAGTAATTCCCAGCTCACTAAGAGATTTTGACCAGGTTCCGGCAGCAGTACCCATATCGTATTCTGTGCCGTTTACAGTAACCTTTGCAGAAGTGATTGTATCGTTTCCATCGTCAAAATTTACAGAGATACTTCCATTCAAAGCAATTTTACTTCCATTGGAAGGAGAAATTTTTACAGTTGGAGCAGTTGGCTCAGGTGGAAGGTCTGGATTATAATCATACCAGGTTCCTATAGGCTTTGTTCCACTATCTCCAATAAACCACCATTCACCAGCTGTTCTTGTAAGATTTCCAGTCTGCCCATCCCAGGAATCTTTTGTAGTCTTAAATATAAGTTTTGCGCTTGTTACATTCAAAGTATAAGTGTACCAGTCATTACCTTCAGAAGTCATATCATAAGAATTTGTTGTAATTCCTGTAGTTTCATAAATATAAATACCCTTGTATCCCTTGGCATGCACAATAATCCTATCATCAACAACCTTACTTCCCACAGTTACGCTTGCAGTTCCGCCACTTGTTACGGTTACGGTTTTGCTTGTCTTTACAGTGCTTCCATCCAGAACATAAAGTGTCCAGGTTCCTGGAGCAACGTCTGAAATTGTTACAGGACTATCAGCAACATCTGCAGTTGCAGTTGAACTCAACGGATCGTTAATCTGCAAAGTACATCCGTCGTATTCGTAACAAGTTACATTTACAGAACCTGCGGTCAATTTATAGCTGGCTGCTTCACCCAAAGAATCGTTTTTATAATCGCTGGCAATCTGAGTTGCATTAATCAAACATGCATGTGTATCAGTTGGAATTGCATTCTCTATAGAAGAAACTTTATCTGCAGTTATAGCATTTGTATTTACATTTGCTGCAAAAAGGGCTTCAAAAACAATTCCTGTCTTTGTTGATTCCCAGTTTACATTTACCGAATTTGTTGTATCGGCTTTAATATCTGTAATCGCACTGATTCTAATTCCATCTATCAGAGTATTTCCGGTACCGCTATAGGCTTGAACAACAACTACTGCATTTTTACATACAGGTATACTTTCAATCGTAATTCCAGAAGCTTTTCCTGCAGAAACGGCTGTTAATTCGCTGGTTTTAGTAAACTTTTCACCTTTTGAACTATAACCTGTTATAGTTGCCTGCGCATAAGTAATTTCTTTATTGTAAATTGCGCGAGAATTTTCAGAAACTTCACTGGATTTTTCAGAAATTTCACTGTATTTTACAGAAAGCGTTCCATATTCCAATGAGTTCGGATTAATATCAGATTTACAGCCAGTAAAAACAATGCCTACAATAGCTGCAAACAATAAAAACATCTTAAAGAAAGATTTCCCATTTTTTTTCATGAAGTATCTCCTCACTTTTTCTATTAACTTCAATCTTCTTATTCTATTTTGCTTTTTAAAATAAAGCAAACTAATTTCGAGCATCTATATTTTTGATATCATCGCTCCATATGGCATCATGAATGTCAGTTCCTAAATTAATTCTATTGAGGATCCAGAACCGCAAAACCGTTTGCAGGAGCCGAAAGACTATAGTTACCGCTTACAGTTACGGTGCTAGTGTTTAGAGTGCCGTCCCCAGAACTAGTGTATAGGGTATAGGTACCACTTGGAAGCTCTGAGAAAGAATAACTTCCTTCACTGTCCTGATGGTTCAAAAGAACTGCAGCAGTTTTTCCGTTCCAGGTGCGGGTAAAGGCAGCAGGTATTGTATTAATACTTACATTGTTCTGAGCCCCTTTCTGAATGCACTCACTTGCGTGGTAAACCTGGTTAAGAACCTTTAGATGTTTGTACATTGCAGGTTTATTATTCTTAACATAATTTATACCAACATCTCCAAGCATCCATCTTGAAACTACATCATCCTTGTTTGTTGAAGGATGTGTTCCACTCCATGAATACATTGCTTCTGTTCCATAATAAACAATTGGAACCCCGCGGAATAGATAGATGTAGTTGAGTGCATTTTTATAACGAGTTTCGCTGAACAAACCTTCACAACGGTAACAGTCGTGATTATCCACGAACATAGCGGTTTTAGTGTATTCGTCTTCTGTCATACAAGAGAACTGAACATCACCTTGAGAAATAACGTTACTGTAAACAGCACCAATTGAATCAGAACCGTTAAATACCTTCTGCATATTTCCTGGATAATCAAGACAACTCAAATGCATATCCAGCATATGAAGGGAATCTGTTGTGTCCTTTGAATGACGAGCAACTGCATCATAGCGACCGCACCAGGCTTCACCAATCATATAGAAATAGTCATTTCCTTTTTCTTTTGCATAGTTGTACATTGCATCGGCAAATTCACCAGCAAATTCATTTGGAATATAAGCCACTGTATCAATACGGAAGGCATCAACACCTGCATCAATAAATTTCTTATAAACATTGATTAAGTGGTGTCGGCTGTCTTTTCCATCTTCACCGAGATGACCAAAGTCAATCAAATCTGCACACTGACCAAATCCGTAATAAGAATAGAAACCATTCTTACTTGGAGTTTTTCCTTCTGCAACCGGTTCATAGTATGGATCAAGAGTCTGCCATGCCCATTGTTTACCGTCCATAATTGTCTGAACAGGATTAGAAGCCCACAAAGTTGGAGCAGAACCGGCACCATGATTTCCGTGGTTTATTACAATATCCTGCATTACGCGGATTCCTTTTGCGTGGCAGGCATCAATAAAGTCCTTGTAATCATCCCAACCATCGCTATACTTTCCACTTGAATGCAAGTGAGGATCAATCTGGTCAAAATCGTAGCCCCAGTATCCATGGAAGGCAGAAGCCTGATATGCGTCTCCTCCGCTTGAACCATCATAGAAGTAGCGACCTTCCGGCTGTTTTACGCTTGGTGTAATCCAAATTGCTGTAAAGCCCATATCTTTAATGTAATCGAGATTATTTATAATTCCCTTAAAGTCGCCACCGTGATAATAGCTAAGGACACCACACTTATCTTCACTGTAATCATAAATACTTGTTCCGTCAGGCATGTATTCATCGCCCCAGATATTATTATTTGTGCTGTCACCATCTGCAAAACGGTCGGTCATCATAAAATAAACTGTTTCTTCCCTGAAGTCTCGATGAATAAAGTCGGATTTTTTTGTAACAGTGATTTTCTGTGACTGAGTAGCATTTGAACCGTCTGTACCAGTTACAGTTAAAGTTACAGTATATGAACCGACACTTTCATAAGTATGAGTTGGTTTAGCACCTGTTCCGGTTGTTCCATCACCAAAATCCCAGCTGTAACTTGCAATATCACCTTTAGAACTAGAACCATCAAAAGTCTTTTCTACAGTCGCCATTGCACTAGAAGTAGAAGAAATTACGGCTGTGAGAATAATTGTGTTTTTAATAGTCAAACTTACAATGCTAGAGTTTACACTATTATTTGCGTTATCATAAGCAACAGCCTGAACCTGATATGTTCCATTATCAATCGTTGTTGTATCCCAAATAAAAGCACTTGTTCCATCTGTTGAACCAAGCAAAATACTGTCTGCATAATAAGATACTTTAGAAATACCACCTTCATCTTTTGCAAAAGCAAAAAGTTCGGCAGTTTCACTCAAAACAGAACTTGATGAAGGGCGAACCCAGGTAACAATAGGAGCTGTTGTATCAGTACTTGAAGACCCTGTAAATCCACTTCCTTCGTAATACCATACGCCAGCTTTACAAGACATATCAGCTGTCTGACTTCCGTTCCAATCTTCTTGAGTCTTAAACAGCAAATTAATTGAAGAATAATCTAAAGTACCTGTATACCAGTCCTCACCTTTTTCTTCATCATCTTTCATAGTGAGAAGAGAACCTGAACCATTACCTTCCCAATACCAGCAATATTTATACCCCTTTACATGCAAAACAATATTACTGGCCACAGTCTCCTGAATTACATATTCTGAATTATCTTTAAGACCTGCAGTTCCGCCAGCCATATAATCCTTTGCGATTTGAGCAGAATTGATTTTTGTAAAATCATAAGAAGTGTCAATTGCGTTTTCTAAAGCTGCTTTGTCTGCACTCAAAATCGAAGACAGACTCGTTCCAAGTTCCCAAAGAAAATAAAAGACATTACCAAGAGAAGTGGTTGTTTTTGTAATCGTACATGAATTGTCTCCACTCTTTATGTCCATTACAGTACGAATAGCCCCGCCAAAAAGCACATTGCCATCTGCATCGTAGGCATAAGCCGAAATAACACGATTATTACCAACAGGAATGTTTTCTACTATAATATTAGAAGAATTCTTTCCATTAGAAACATTTGCAACAGTAGAAGGCTCACTACCAAGCTCTATACCAGTACCAGAAACAACAACCTTTGCTGTCGCAATCTGAGATACATCAAGTTTTCGGGAACCAGATGACATGGAGGCATCGTTCATTGATACTGAAAGATTTGCATACTGTTCAGAAGCAGAATCGTTCTTACCAAGTAAACCATTACCGCAGCTACTAAAAAGAGCGATACACAATAAAAAATAAACTTTAACAAGATTTTTGTTCACTTTAATTCTCCCATCCACCTTACTTCAACCAGTCGGTATCTTCACCGATTTTTCCATCTGCACCTTTTTCTGTTGCAGTAGCATTTTTCAGAACGTAGATTCTTGCATTTCCCTGACCGCTGCAAGTTGCTGTTAAACTATCACCTTCGTTTACAGTCTTAGTATCCCCTGTTATAACATCAACATATGTTCCACCCGGAATACCGCTAAAGGTTGAATCTCCGCTTATTGTCACAAGAACAAAGCTGTCAATGCTTTTTGCTGCATCTGTAAATCTTCGTTTAAAACTCATGGAACCAGAACAATTTTCTGTTGAATACTGACCTTTCTGTAATGCAGGAATTGCACGGCGAATCTTATTGAGACGCATAATATGTTTACATAACGGCTGTTCCAGAGTATCTGCGACTGTTCCTGATGCAGTATAAACAGAAAAATCACTGGCAGTAACAGTTCCTTCAAGAGACTCGCCAAAATATGCTCGTCCTGTTTCACATAAAGGAATATTCGGTCCTTCATCGATTACTTTTCCTGCCATAAATTCAACTTCGCTACCATAATACAGACAAGGAATGCCTCGGAAGGTGAACATGAGAGAAATATTCTCTGCCCAGGCATCTGTTCCACCATCATAACGATATTTATCTTTATTGCTTGGACCATAATCATGGCTGTCTACATAAACTACATTCCAGGTAGCATCATTGTATAAATTATCAGAACCATGAACACCGAATGCCCCTGAAGCATTGTTAAAATTCCAGTGCATAGGAAAATCGATTACATTAAGTCCACTGAACCTTGTGTAATCAGGTGTATGATAGTTATTTCCTACCAATTGATGATTTGTGCTGGTAGGGCGACTTGCTGATACATCCGTTGTATCAATTCCCTGTCTTTGAGCTGCAAGAGCATTACGTGGAGTTGCTGTACAACCACCTTCAACTTCTCTTGTAAAATACGTTAAATCAGTCTTTATCCTTTCTTCATCTTTTCCGCTTTCTTCTGTTTCTGGATAAATAATTACATTTTCAAACTGTTCTGTATCCGAGTTACTCCAACCGTAAGTTTCATCGTCTTTCCAGGTATAAAAATACGGAGAAGCGTTCCAGACATTACCACGATAAGTTACATCATTAGAACGGGCACAAATTTCACTGAACATGTAAAAACCATCGTTTCCGGCATCGGCCGCAGCTTCTATAAATGCGTCGTTCAGTACCTGATTAAAACTAAGTCTGCTTATGTGTTTACCTGTATCAATTCTAAAAGCATCAACGCCCATCTCGATATATTTTGAATATGCCTTAACGATATAATTAAGAACCTTTGGATTTTCTGTATTAAGGTCTACACAGTCTCCTGCAATCTGCATAAACTGTGCGGTAAAATCATCCCAGTTACCAAAACCAAAATGATGATAATAGTTATGAATATCATGGTTTACATAGTCTGTGTTTTTCATCATTGCAAGGCGTTTTGCATACTGTGCGCCAGCTGTAAGGTTATAATAACTATCGTCCAGTAAAGAACCCGGGCACAACTTTAGGCAGGCATTTATGTCTTCCAAATCCGCAGAATAATCTTTTTCGAACATTGGACAAAGAGTTGCTTCGCCAAAGTTTCCGGTATGATTAAATACAACGTCAAGGACAAGTTTCATATCCCGAGAATGAACTTCATCAATCAAAGTTTGAAAATCTACATCATCAGATTCATAGCGTGGGTCAACCTTGCTAAAGTTCATAGCATGATATCCGTGATAGTCCAGCCCGGAACAGTTTTCTACTACAGGAGTAATCCAAACGGCACTAAAACCAAGGGCCTTGATATAATCAAGTTTTTGAATCAAGCCCTTAAAATCACCGCGCCAGGCAGGATCGTCAGCTGGAGTATTAGCGTTTTCATCCCAGCAGTGCACATTGTTACTAGTATCCCCGTCATAAAAACGAGTAGTCATCGCAAAATAAATAGTTTCTTCACGGAAGTCTACACCTTTTAATTCTTTAACTTTTATTATCTTTGAAGTTGTTGAGCTTTCTCCGTCATCATCCGTAACGGTAAGTGTCAAAGTACATTCCGCCTCGCTAGAAGGAAATTTAACAGATATGGTGTCACAATTATCAGGTGAACATAATTCAGCATTATTTGAAACGGTCCATTTATAAGAAACAACCGAGCCGTTCAAGTCATAAGAGTTTAGCGCTGAGTAAGACTTGGTCTTTCCCAAAGCAACTTGAGACGAACCTGTAATGACTGCCACAGGCTTAAGATTTTCATTCAAAGTTGTCTGAGATAGTTCATAAGTTTCGCTTTTATTTTTCTGTGCATCGTAAACTGTAATCAAAATCGTATACGTATTATTTTTATACACTGTGGAATCCCAGTCGTAAGTAAGCACTTCGGTTAATTCAGAAAAATATATTCTTTTTAAGAATTTTTCTTCTGTTATTGTTCCACCCTTAATATAAAAATCTGCATGAGAGAGCTTAAGATTATCAGAAGCTTTTACGGTTATACGGTTAATACCAGTTACAGTTTGTCCTGTTTGACTTGTAATTACATTTTCAATCTTCGGAGGGGTTGTATCCGAAGGATCTTCTGAATACCAGGTTCTGTCTTTATACCACCATTCCCCGGCAGTGATTAAATCACCATTAGAACTCTGACTACTTCCACCATAACTAAAAATAATATTCGATTCCGAATAGTTTAAAGTATAAGTATACCAGCCAGGAAGAATATCTTCTTCCATTTTATCTCCTGGCCAATCAGATGTATATTTATTACTTTCTGACTCATATGCATAAATGTGAGTGTATTCATAAACATGAACAATAATCTTATCGGTTATCGTTGTTAATTTTTTTTCAGTTTCCGCGCCGGAAGTAAATTTACAAAGAAACTGGGCTACAACTTCATCTCCATTAAACACATATACAGGCCAGATTCCAGGGGCAATATTTTCTACAATATTTGTTTCCCCGGTACATCCAGTCTTTACAGCCGAAATTGGATCACAAACCTGAATACTATAAGACGGATATTTATCATAAGTCAGTTTTAGAGTTGCAGGAGTTAAAACATAAGAAGAAGATTCTTTTAAATTGCCTTCCTTATAATCGATTGCAATCTGCTCGGCATCAACGAGACAAGAGTGAACTGCTGGAATTGCATTTTTTATTTTTTGAATATCTGAGGCAGAAATAAGGCTGATATTAACATTTTGACTTGAATACAAATAGTAAAAAACGTTTCCAAGAGCGGTAGATTCCCAGTTAACATAAACCTCGGTATTTTCGCCTGCCTTTACATCTGCAATTGCACGAATAATTGTTGTTCCAATTTTATTCTTTTCAGAATCCATTGCGTAAACAGTAATAATTCGATTATTACCCGCTTTTATACCCTTAATTGTTACGGATTCCGATTTACCGTCTGACACAACATCTGTAGAAGAAGGTTCCTTTCCAAGGGTAATACCATCACCACTAACATAGGAATAGCAGTATTTAATAGAAGAAATATCCAGAGCGCGGGAGCCGTCTGAGTTAACTACGGTTACTGAACCACACAGCGAACTATCAGGTTCAAAATCGGTACCATTTGTTGAAGAATTTTTTACAATAATCGGAGAACAACTTGCAAGTAGAATTGAACTCAAAATTGAAAAAAACAGGCTTTTTACTTTCATAATAACCAACTTTAAATAAAAAATATGATTAGATATAAACTTTTATACGCAATCATTAATTGTAGTTCACATATTTTCTGTAGTCAAATTTATTTAAAAACAAAACAAAAAAAAAGACCGAAAACTAACTCCGATTAATTATTTTTTGAATATGAGTTCTGTCATTCTTAGGAAATATTTCTTCACGAAGAATCTTTATCGTCTTATATTGACAAAATACACCAAAAATGACATATTTCACCTAGAGGGTGTTTTGTGTTATTTCAAAAAAGTAGAATATTTTTTATATATATTATTTTAGTAGTTTTATTTATTTCATTATTATTTAATTCTTGCCTGACTACATCCCAATCAGAACTTATTGGAGAATCTAAAAAAAGCATAGTAGTACAGAATGAGAGAGAATTAATTCAATATGGCAATATATACATCGGCTCTCAAAAAAAAGATACACGTACAAAGAACTCCTTACAAATAATTGGATTTTCAGGAATAACAAAATACTGTACGTCATTTTTAACTTTTATTAATGAATACGGAAGTTCTGGATATACAATTTATAATGGAGAAAAAAATAGAAGAAGTTTAAGTTTTGCATTTGATGAACGAATAAGCAATAGAGGATATTACGATTCTCCAGACGATTATAGTGATTCAAAAGGCTCCTTTACAAATATAAAAATAAAAAAATTCCCTCAAAAGCATTATAAATTTGAAATTATAGATAATTATGGAATGATACAAATAGGATCTCAACTAGAAAAGACAAATATATTACCTTCTGACTTACCCGTATATTTTACTAGTTTTTACATTGACGAGAAAAAATATTCCATTTTGCTCACTAAAATAAAAGTCGATTATCCTTTAATTACAAATATGCCAAAAGAATCATTTGGTTCTAGTGTTCGAAAAATGATTCGTTTACCAGACCAGGAATATTTAGTTATAGATTCAGATAATAAGATTTGTGCAAGTTTCTCTTATAACAACTATAAAATCTATGAAGATGCAAACTTCAACTCTTATGATATGATACAGGCGATAGGTATCTATCTTGGGATTTTTAAGTTATTAAATAGTCATTAATTCTATTTCCACAACAAAAAAGACTGGTTCTACATATAAAAATGTAAAACCAGTCTTTTTTGTTGGTTATATATCCTTATTGCTCTAATTAGTTAGCATTGCGAGCAAGGCGTAAACCTGTTGAACTTGAGTAACCACCTGTTACTTCGTGGCGGGCATATACTGTAAAGTATTCATCACCGTAGAAATTGAATCCACCACCGCGAGTAAGGTGATTTGTTCCTTGTTCTACAACTGGATCATATACAGAATCTGTTGAGTATGGAGCATAGAAATCCCAAACCCATTCCTCTGCGTTTCCGCTCATATCATAAATTCCGTACCAGTTAGCCTTTAATGAACCAACAGGTAAAGCCTTGAACGAATTAGCAGTAAGTGTGTTTGCTACTTCTGTAATATCGTAGCTACCAGAGTAAGGCATGTCAGAATCCTGAGGATCACGAGCAGCAAATTCCCATTCAGCTTCAGTTGGAAGACGATATCCGTTAGCTTCCTTGTTCCAAGTTGGATTGTTCCACTTTACCCTATCTTCTGCAGATAGATTTCTTAAGTAGTCAAAATCAACATCTGCAAAATCAACACCCTCTACAGAGTAAACTGGTGTTAAACCTTCTGCTACTGAGCGCAAGTTACAATATGCAATTGCAAATGGGAAGCTCAAAGCAATAGCAGGATCATCATCTGTAAGATATACCTTATATGCAAGGTTTGCACTTGAAACACCAAAGATTTCCTTAAATTCTGCATCTGTTACTTCGTATTTGCTCAAGAAATATTTGTTGTACAAAGTTACACGATGTTCTGCATTGTTTTCATCAGTATCACTGTCTGAACCCATAGTAAAACTTGCATAGTTAAATCTTACCATTGTTGGTGAAAATTCTACGTCATATGGACAACCGAGGTCGCCAAAGATAGAAACAGGAATTACACGAGCTGTGTAGATTGAATAGTCAATTCTGTTAAATGTAAGTTCTACACCGTTTTCGCGAACATCATTGTAGTTTGCTTCGTAGATAACTTCACCATTCTTAAGAATCTGGAAAATTGTTTCTGAATCATTCTGATAAGAACTGTTGATTCCATAAACCAAACCAGTACCGTTAAGACGAAGTTTACCAGTATCTTCGTTGTACCAAGCATTAAAGTAGTCAACTTTTGCATATTCTGCCCAATATTCAGCAAATGTAAGAGCATCGTCCTGTGTAAAGTTATCACCTTCGCACCAGTTATAAGAATATGGAGCTGCAATTGGTGAACCAGAAGAACCAAAACCTGTAAGGTACTTCCATTCAAAGTTACCAGTTGAACTTGATACAATGATAAACCATTTATAAGTTGTCCAGTTAAATCCGTCATTTATATAAGCATTCTGCCAGTTATTAGCACCATCAAAAGTACCTGTGAAATAGCAGGTTGCACCATATTTAGCATATCCAGGAGCAGTAAGAACATACAAATTGCTGTTCTCCAGTTCCTGTACGTGATTTTCACCAGATTCCCATGTTAACTGAGCAGAAATTCCAACTACTTCTCCAAGATCATAAGAACCAGTAAGAGCTTTCCATTCAAAAGAATTTGTTGAAGAAACATCTGCATACCAACCGTTATCATATGTACCACGAATTGCGTAAGACCAGTTATTACCTTCATAGAAAGTACCAGTAAAATATACAGCCTGTCCGTATCCTGGATTTAAGTCTGAATAGATTCTTACAGTATTACCTGTAATTGCAGATCTTGAAACCTGAGTAGAAGCATCAAATTCCTTATTAGAGTCATAATTAGAAACTCCGTTACAAGAAACTAATGCAAAAGCGATTACACTAACAAAAGCCAGTGAAACAACTTTAGTCATGAACTTTTTCATAATGTTCTCCTTTATTTGTTAATTTTGTCAAAGTTTATCAATATTTGGTAAGTTCTTCAACTATTTTCATAACAATTCGTTAATTTTCATAGTTTTTTTGTTATATTTTTTCTCAATAATGGGGCTTTTTTTTCAGCCACTATACCCCAAACCATTTTTTGTGTAATATATGCCTATCATTATTCATGGAGAAATAAATGAAAACCGTAAGCTTAAAAGATGAATTAGTTAATAACTCTTATCCTGGGAGAGGTATTGTTGCAGGACTTTCTGAAGATGGAAAATATGCTGTAAGCGCTTATTGGACTATGGGTCGCAGTGCAGGCAGCCGTAACCGAGTATTTGTTACCGACGGAGAAGGAATCCGAACCCAGGCTTTTGATCCAAGCCTCATCGCCGGAGACCCAAGCCTTATAATTTACGCCGCTGTACGCGTTCTCGGAAACAAAACAATCGTAACAAACGGGGACCAGACAGATACTATTTATGATGGTTTAAAAGCAGGCCTTACTTTTGAACAGAGTCTCAGAAGCCGTAAATATGAACACGATGCACCTAACTACACTCCACGTATTTCAAGTCTATTAGATTTTGAAGGTGGAAAATATAACTATTCAATTTCTATCTTAAAGAGCGATAACGGTAATCCAGACAATACATTACGTTTTACATTTAACTATGATGCACCACAGAAAGGTAAAGGACACTTTATTCATACTTACATGGGAGACGGTAATCCTCTTCCAAGTTATGAAGGCGAGCCAACTCCTGTAGAAATCTCTGGAGATATTGATACTTTTGCAAACAATATCTGGTCATGGCTAAATAAAGATAATAAAGTTTCTTTGTTTGTACGCTACATCGACATTGCTACAGGCAAATATGAAACCCGCATTATCAATGCAAACAAATAGTACGCAAACTTTATAAATTGAAATATCAAACCAAAACAGGGCAACCGCATTATAAACTGTTCTGCCTACAAAAATGGCTCACAGTCGCAAAAACGGCTTATCAAAACCGTAAGCCAGTTTGCTCCTTCGCGCCATTTTTGATACAAAGTCAAATATAATGCGTTTGCCCTGCAAGCTAAAAGCCCGTTTATTGATATAAACGGGCTTTTTTAGTATATTCTATCCTATGGATTTACTTAAAAAACTAGAAGAGTGTGAAGCTCGCTACAAGGTTGTTCAGGAATTGATCATGGATCCAAACCTTGTAAAAGACCAGAAAAAATACAAAGACACAATGCGCGAAAACGGCTACCTTGCCGAACTTAGCGAACTTTATGCTGAATACAAGAAAGTTCTTCAGGGCATTCAAGATGCAAAAGAAATGATTACCGCCGAAGATGATGTAGAAATGAAAGAAATGGCCCGAGAAGAGCTCAAAGAATTAGAAGAACAGCAGCCAAAACTTGAAGAACAAATCAAACTTAAATTAGTTCCTCCTGATCCTTTGGATGAAAAGAATATTATTCTTGAAATCCGTTCAGCTGCAGGTGGAGACGAAGCAAGTCTTTTTGCCCGCGACCTCTGGGAAATGTACTGCCATCTTGCAGAACGCCGCGGCTGGAAGTGCGAAATAATGGAACAGCAGGAAACAGAAGTTGGCGGTTTTAACAAAATCGTAACTAGTATGTCCGGAAAATTTGTTTACGGTACCCTGCGCTGGGAATCTGGAGTACACCGCGTACAGCGCGTACCAGCAACAGAAAGCCAGGGTCGCCTTCAGACTTCTACCGTAACTGTTGCAGTTTTACCAGAAGCAGAAGAAACCGAAATCGAAATCAAACCAGGCGATGTTCGTATCGATGTTATGCGTGCCGGCGGTCCTGGTGGACAGTGTGTAAACACAACCGACTCTGCCGTTCGCTTAACACATATTCCAACCGGACTTGTAGTAATCCAGCAGGATGAAAAAAGCCAGATTAAGAATAAAGAAAAGGCCTTTCGCGTATTGCGAGCCCGCCTTTTTGACCTTGAAGAAAGCAAAAAGCAGGCAGAACGTGCAAATGCCCGCTCAAGCATGGTAGGTAGTGGTGCACGCTCAGAAAAAATCCGCACTTACAACTATCCTCAGGACCGTGTAACAGACCACCGTATCAATTACAGCCAGCACAATTTGCCAGGATTTATGATGGGCGACATGGACGATATGCTGGACGCCTTAAACGTATATGCAAAAGAAGAACAGCTTGCAGCCGATGTAACATCGCTATAATCGAAGAACCGTTAAAAAATAAACCGCAAGGTTTATTTTAGGTTCATCGATAAAAACGCGTTGCCGAGATTCATCGAGGCCCACTATAATCGAAGAACCGTTAAACCGCTGGTTGACCCCGCGGTTACTGAGCCTGTCGAAGTACCGAAACCACCGCGATATTACAAACGGGGCTGTCAGCAAAATAAAGTTGACAGCCCTTATTTTTTTTATTACGGTTCTTTTATGACAATTCAGGAATTTAAATCTTCTGCGATAAAAAAACTTTCTACATCCCCTAGTCCTGCCCTGGATGTTTCTGTATTACTGGAACATTGCCTGAAACTGAATAAAACACAAATTCTTTTGAATGCAGGAAAAGAACTCTCTCAAGAAGAAGCTGACTGGCTTGAAAAGGCAATTTCCTTGCGCAATACAGGGCTTCCAATTGCCTATATAACGGGGAACAAAGAGTTTTACGGATATGACTTTATTGTAAGTCCTGCAGTTTTAATTCCAAAACCTGATACAGAAATTCTTGTAGAAAAAGCCATTGATGCAATAATAGCAAAAATGGAAGCCAGACCAGACATTGTTCTTTCTATATGTGATATGTGCACCGGAAGCGGCTGTATCGGCCTAAGTGTTTTAAAACAGTTGATAGAAGAATACAAAATTCCAAGCGGCGCTCTGCCAAAACTTACAATGTGCGACATTAGCCCGGATGCTCTGCAAATTGCCCGTCAAAATGCAATGCAACTATTACCTCGTGAAGAAGCCGAAGAAATCCGCTTTATACAGACAAATCTCTTTAGTGAAGTTGAATATACTTTTGATGTAATTCTTTCAAATCCGCCGTATATTCCTGTAAAAATGGTAGACGAACTTTTAAAAGATGGAAGAAACGAACCTCGTCTGGCCCTGGACGGAGATGTTGGAATTTTTGGAGAAGCAACAAAAAGCAACGACGGCCTTGATTTAATCCGCCGCCTTTTACCAGAAAGTTATGAGCACCTCTCAGGGAACGGCATTCTCCTCATGGAAACCGGAGAATACAACGCACAAGAAGCATCCCGCCTCGCAAGCGAAACAGGATTCAGAAACGTAAAAATCTATAAAGATTTAGAAGGACAACTCAGAGTTACAGAAGGGGTGAAATAGAAACTATTTTAAGCGTGTTTCTATGCCTTTCAATTTTTGCTTCATTTCTTCATCTTGAGTAACAAGAAATATTGTTTCATTTAAGTCTTGACCTGTGGACCAGTAATCAGGATAAATACCTATGCCTTCGCCGTGCCAATTAGAAGACAGTGAAGGAAGAAGGTCCTTTTTAGCACCTAATTGTAAACTAATTTTCGAATTTGGAAGAACATATTTACATATATCCATATAGGTACAACACCCAGCTGTATTTTCACCGATAACAATAACTTTATCACTACCTAAGAATCTCTTTGCATTAAATATCAAATCTTCACTTACGCTTGCAGATTGCTTATCAACTATAATCAATAATTTACCATCAAATCCTTTTTGTTTATCTCTTAAATTAATTTTTATATTTTCAAAAAATTTTATTTGTGGATTCTCTTTCTGTTTTTTCAATTCCTTACAAATCTTTTTATAATAATATTTATTCTGTTCTCCAGTTGATTGCAAATATGAAACTGTAGATTGAAAGTATCCAGGAGATTCCAGTTCTCTTCTCCTCACCATTTTTTTATTAAACCATTTATCAATTCTTTTCTCATCCCTTATAAGATTTACTTTTCCACTCTCCTTAAACAGCGAATAAATAAACCCATTAGCGATATATGCTCTTCCGCCAAGATTAGAACGTAAATCAATTATCACATTCTTTTTATCTCTCCAAGTAATACCTAAATTTGCAAATTTCTCAAAAACTATTTCGGCACCTTTTCTATACATTGATTTTTGTTCTGGTAAAACAAAACTAGATAAACTTGCATACCCTGTATTTTTAGTTTCAATTTCATGATACTTAATTAATGTAGAGCTTAAAAAATGCTTCTC
Source organism: uncultured Spirochaetaceae bacterium (assembly GCA_902797305.1). GTDB lineage: Bacteria > Spirochaetota > Spirochaetia > Treponematales > Treponemataceae > Treponema_D. Next base: position 45,983 of record CADBSK010000138.1, read on the forward strand.
TGCAGAAACATCTAGCTTCTGTTTTGTATTTTCAAATGAAAAATCAAAACAATTTATATCATTTTTACTTATAATACCTAAGCGATAAATATTTATTCCTTTTGAAGGGTAATAAAATAAATTATCCTTATCACCTGTATACATTTTCCCAAGACTTATATTTTCTCCGCCATTATCGACAACAAAGAAATAGCTATCATCTCTTTTTACATATACATTTGAAAAATAAACATTACTTTCCTTAAATAAATTATCGAATTCTTTTCCAGATTTTTTTTCTATACAAAAATGACCGTCTTCTGGATACGGACGCAAATAATCTGAAAGTTTTTTGTAAAAATCTCTAATGTTAATCTGAGTCTGAGCTCTATATAATTCTTCAAAATAAATTCGTAAATTATCAGGATTAAAACCTTTTTCAACAAAAATATCATATCCAATATACGATGTTTGAAGATAATATAATAATGCATCTATATCCTGCCCCATCTCATCAAATGTAATAAAATTTTTCCGCTGTTCTGACTCCGTAGCAGATGGAATGTTTTTATATTCAACAGACTGGGAGAAAATTAGTCGTCGATTATCACCTGAAAAAACAAAATTATTTAAATACAAGGCTAATATAATGATAAAAAACTTTTTCATATGCTCCTCTCCATATTTTTATCTGTGCACTTTTTTTATAAACTTCAACGAAGCTATTTTCAGAGTTGATCAGACTCTGAGTATTTACATAAGTCTAGAAGAAATACCTTTCAATTTTTGCTTCATTTCTTCATCTTGTGTAACAAGAAAAATTGTTTCATTTAAGTCTTGACCTGTGGACCAGTAATCAGGATAAATACCTATGCCTTCGCCATTCCAATAATCATATTTTTCTATCATTTTGTTTTTTGCAAAAGCAGTATTAATACCTGCTTTACTATTTGGCAAACAAATCGTAGCTACATCCCAATACATTGCTGAACCACTAGTATTCTCACCAATTACGGAAACACTTTCAGAACCAAAAATTTCTTTAGCCAGAGGAATTATAATTTCTCCTGCACTAGCAGAATTTCTGTCTGTCAAAATAATTATTTTTCCCTTAAATTTTGACTCTTTTGAAAAGAGCTTTGATTTTTTATATCCTGCGGTTTCAATTACCTTTTCTGGATTTTCTATTTGACTGCTTAACAACGACACTTCTTTTTTTGAAGGTTTCTGGTTTCGATTATTTTTTAATAAGTATTTTGTCTTACAGCTCACTGGCGAAATTAAGTTTTCCCTCAGAGAAAAGGAATCAACAAACCATGAACTCATATTTGGTATCAACTTCGAAAAATCATTATTGTTCTTTCCAGAATACAAGACATAGAACATCGCTGCAGTATAAGCGGCATCTCCTCCTTCATTGGATCTCATATCTAGAATAAGATTTTTTTTATTACCATACTTATATCCACACTCGATGAATTTATTAAAAATAATTTCCTTAGATTTCCGATCAGGAGAATCTAAATATGGAAGAAAAAATGTATTTAAAGCAATATACGCCGAATCCTTAGAGTCAAATGCTTTATATTTTGCATTTGTTTTTTCAATTGCTCCATCATTAAAAACTTCTAAACAATAGCTCTTATTATCAAAACTTACATCAATACTATTTAAAGGCTCTTTAGACAACTTAGCAATTCTATATACAGAAGAACCTTTTGATGGGTAATAATACAAATTTTGTTGATCATCACAATATTTCAAATCAGGATTAATTCCCACAGTATTCGAAATAGAATAAAAATCCTCCCCTCTTTTTTCAACATAACAATCTGTCCAATAACAGGTATATTTTTCAATCATTGTATAAATTTGTTTTTTTCCAATTAATTGAAAATGAGAATCTTTTATATAAGGTTTTAAGTTATCATTAAAAACTCGAATTAAATCATCTGTATAGATTACCTCTTTTCCTTCAAAATGAGTCATAACTGCATCTTTAAAAGATTTTTCATCAAAACCTTTATCAAGCATTTTATCATTTCCAGCATAACCCATATTTAAAACATACGACGTAAACTCTAAATCTTCTTTTAATTGTTCATACGAAATTTGCTCTTTGACATATTTTTGATCTATAAAGAGTTCAATCTTATCATTAAAACTAATAATTTTCTGAGCCTGTAAAAAAAAACTGCTAGATAAACCTATAAAAACTAAAGCAACTAATCTCCTTTTCATTTCATCCCCACTCTAATTAAACCTCAGAAAGAATTAATTCAATCTGAGGTATTTTTTAAAACTTATCTGCCGCCACCATAAACGTGACCATCATCCCCACCTACTACAAGGTCAAGAACTTCTTCAGAAACTTCCAACAAAGTATTCATAGACACCCTCCATATAATTAATTTTGTGCACTTTTTTATAAACTTCAACGAAGCTTTATTCAGAGTTGATCAGACTCTGAGCATTTACATAAGTCTAGAAGAAATACCTTTCAATTTTTGCTTCATTTCTTCATCTTGAGTAACAAGAAAAATTGTTTCATTCAAGTCTTGACCTGTGGACCAGTAATCAGGGAAGATACCAGCGCCCTCACCATACCAACAAGGATTATTTTCAAGATAATCATTTTTAGAAGAACATAAACTAATAGAAATACCTGTGTTAGGTAAATAATAATCCATCACATCCCAATATTTTGCACAACCACCTGAGTTCTCACCAATAACTATAACCTTATCAGGACCTATAATTTTTTTTGCTATAAGAACCATTGTCTCGCTTGCACTTAAAGTATTTCTATCTATTAGGAAAACAAGTTTGCCGTCATAGTTTGAAGAAAATTCAGTAGTTTTATTTTCAAGTGTTTGCGCAAAAGTATTTTTCTGCGGATTTTTCTGCATTTTTTTCATTTTCGTAACAAAAATTTTACCGTATGTAGTATTTAATTCATCTGTTATTTCAAATAATTTTAAATGTGCAAGAACTGTTGCTGGGGATTCTATTGTCGTAGTTTCAAAGTATGTAGAATCAAGAAATTTATACATTGTATTCTGTGTTTTATATGAAAATGCAGAATGCTTTTTATCATATAAAGACCAAATTGCATATTCCCCATAAACAGCACGCCCCCCAACATTACTTCGTAAATCGATTATTATATTTTGCTTTTTATACCATTTGCTACCAATATTTGAAAATTTCTCAAGTACTAAATCCGCCCCCTTTCTATATTTTGAATCTTCAGGAGGTAAAACAAAAGAAGAAAGACTCACATACACAGAACCTTTTGTTTCAATATCATGATATTTAATTGTAGGCGAATACTGAATAACACCATCGTCGTAAAGCTTTAAAGATATATTACCTTTGTTAAAAAGAAAGTCTTCATTACTTAACTCAGAACTTACAAATTTACCTATTCGATATATAGAAGTACCTTTTGATGGATAATAAAACAAACATTTTTTATCACCTATGTATTCATCACCAACTTTTAAGTAAGAAGAATCTGTTTCACAGACATAATATTTGTTTTCATATTCGTTAACAAAGGTATTTGTTAATAAACAACTCAGATTTTTACAAGCAGATATTGCAAGCAATGCATTATGATCATAAATTGTAAAATGACGATCTATTATATATTTAAACAGTACCTTATAAATATCCTCATATACATCTTTAGTAAAAATATTTTCTTGATTCTGGTACTTATTCTTTATAAAACTGTCAATTTTTTCTTCATCATAACCATTTAATTTCATCTCTTCATATCCGACATAGGCTTGAGAAATATAATAAAAAAGAAAGTCTAGGTCATTTTCTAATTCCTTATAAGTTATGGTATTTTTTATATTCTTTGGCCAAACATAAATTTCTTTTAGCTGTGTCATTTCAGAATTTATTAGTTTTGATGAAGAATAACTGTTAAACAAAGCTAGAGAAAATACAAAATATAAAATAATTTTTTTCATATATAAATGCCTAAAAGTATCTGACTGTTAAAAACAGCCAGATACTTATCTTTTGTCCTATAAAATTATAAGATTAAAATCCTCCACAAAATACAGGAGTACCACCACCTGCAATAGTAGAACCAGTTCCTTGAAAACCTGTACCACTTTGATATCCATGACCAGCAGATGGATCTCCTCCAACAACATTCAATAATTCTTCTTCAGATAATTCAAACAGATTTCCGAATAAATTATTAAAACTTTCTTTTTTTAATGTTTTATTCATTTTAATTCCTTTCATAATTTAGAAGGCGCCTTCTAAATTATTTTCTTATTTTTTTTACTTTCATCCGAAAGCATATTAAAAGACTCTGCGCAATAGTCTTTAATAATCTCATTTATTTATATTCTTACTTATTAATTAAACCCAGTTTAGTTAAAACAAAAATATACATTGGCTCTGTTCTAGAGATAATCTTACACTCTGCATTCATACCATTTATAAGTTCTATTTTTCTTTTATTACGTTTTTGTACAAAATACGACACGCTCAATTTCCCCTTTACAATATAACTCGTACTATCAAAATATTGGGAATCTTTTGAAATTTCAGAAACGACACCACCAATTCTTGAATACTCAGAAGATGGATATTTTGTAAAACTAATCGTAAAATTTTGCCCGCTTTTAATTTCTGCAATATCATCTGATGAAATATAAATATCAATATTTGGATTTTCAGTAGATTCAGGAATTATTTTTGCTAGTATAGTATCCTCTAAAACAGAATCACCAATAACAGTCTTTTGAATTTCATCAATATACCCAGACACAGAAGCTCGGATTATAGTCTTTTCTAATTCATATTGATAATTTAATAAAGAAGACTTCTCATTTTGTATACTTTGATTTAGAGAAATTAATTTTTCAGAAACATCTTTCTTACTAGTAAAAACATAATTTTTTAACTCCAATGAATCATCAAGCATTATTTTTTCATATTTTTCTAACTCCGCTTTACTTGTAAAACCTGGATATAGTTTTAATTCCCGTTCATAATCCATTTTTGATTTTTCAGCACTTGCCTTTAATTGTTGTACTTTAGAAGAAAATGACTGTATTGCTGCATTACCTGATAATATGGCATCATTAACTTTATTGTGCGTAATATAACTATCGATTATTGTTAGTAACTCATTATTATTATTGATTTCCGTGCTTAAACTCGCTATTCTTTTTTCAATAGAAATTATATTTTGCTTGATAGATTCATTCTTTAGCACATATAAAACTTGACCTTTTAAAACTTTTTGATTAGAAACAAATAACTTTTCTTCCAATACACCACTCGTAATAGGTACTATTTTTGAGATTTCTTCAGAAGGTCTTATCACCCCTTTTGCCCTTATTACAACATCATATGGCAAAAATATTACTAATAAAAATGAGAAAAGAACAATTAATAAAACTGCGATAAATGATGATTTTATTATATCTGGTAACGACATCTCATAATATATTTTCGAAGCTGTTAATTCTTCTATACCAACAAACTTAAAAGAACAATTATCTTTATCTTTTTTAACCGAATCACTCATATTAATATCCTGCTACATATTCCAAAGTTTGTAATATAAACCTTTCAACCTTAAAAGTTCCTCATGAGTTCCTTTTTCCTCTATCTGCCCATTATTCATTACAAAAATTAAATCACTATTTACAATTGTCGAAAGCCTGTGAGCAACTGTAATTGTAATAATCTTATTATCACCCAGCTCATCCACGACTTTTTGAAATTCTCTTTCACTAACAGTATCCAAAGCACTTGTGGCTTCATCTAACAAAAGAATTTTCGGACAAGATAACAATGCTCTTGCAAGAGCAATACGCTGTCGTTCCCCACCACTTAAAGAAGAACCTCTTTCACTTATTTTTGAAAAATATTTATCTGGAAGATTTTCTATAAAAGTTGACGCTTGAGCTTTTTCACAGGCATTTTTTACATCTTCCAAAGAATATTCTGATCTACCCATTGTAATATTTTCATATATTGTTCCACTAAACAAATACACTTCTTGAGGTACATAGCCTATAGAACTTCTTAAATAATCCGCTGATATATCATTCAAGTTTTGTCCCGATATTGTTATTGAACCATTCTCAATTGAGTAAAATTTTAAAAGTAATTTCATAATAGTAGACTTACCACAGCCTGATGCTCCAACAAAAGCAATTTTATGATTATTATCTGTTGTAAAAGATAAATTTTCAAAAACAGGGTGTCTTACTCCATATCTGAAAGTCACATTATTAAATTCTATCGGTACTGATATATCTTGATTATCCACCGAAATCTGCTGATCACTATTTAATTTTTCTTTTTCTAGTTCAAAAATCTCACCAATTCTCTCTGCAGAAACCACAGCTTCTTGAATTTGCGGTTGAAAATCAATAAAACGATTTAATGGGCCTGTAAAAAATGCTGATAAAGTATTAAAACTTATTAATTGTCCAAGGCTAAGTTTATCTTTTAAGATTAAATATCCACCAATCCAGAAAATTAAATTTACACTCAAGCCTGAAAGAAAATTTGTAAATAACTCTTTTATATTACCTTTATTCCAAGCCTCCTGTTGCAAATCTACATATTGAACAAGATTCTCTTCATATTTTTGGGCAGAATATTCATGAGCATTTAAGCTTTTAATTACATGAAGTCCTGAAAACATTTCTATAAGGAAGGAATTTATTGAAGCTTTATGTCTTAACTGTTCTCTATAATTTTTAATAAAAAACTTTGAAAAACAATAAATAATTATGCTTGATAGAACAAATATAGAAATTAAAATCAAAAATAAGCTTAAATTTGAAATTGCTAAATAGATTCCAATAAAAAACATTATTACGAAATCCAAAATCGTACCAAACGCAATATTCGAAAATGCCAATCGAATTTTTTCACTATCATCAAAACGGCTTATTATTTCACCTGTTTGTCTCGAATCAAAGAAATCCACCGGTAATCTTAAAATATGCTTAATATAAGACATTGATAAAGAAATATCAGTCTTTAAGGAAAACAATCTTAAAAATTGAGAGCGTATAATCGTTAAAACACTTGTAAAAAAAGACAAAAAGACCGCTATCAAACTCAATGAATGTAACGTTGTTATCGCTTTTGCACCTACCACATCATCAATAAAAAACTGAAAATATAATCCGCTACAAATGCCAATCAGACTTAAAAGTAAAGATGCAACAAACATTAAAATCACAAATCTAATATGCGGTTTTATTAATGGTAAAAATTTTAATAATTTATTCTGTCCTTTGTTTATCTTAAAATCAGGTGTGGGTGATACAAGTACAGAATAACCACTCCAAATCTTAAGAAAATCTTCCCTTCTATATTTGATTTTACTTCCTGCAGGATCAGCCACGTATACTTTTTTTTCTGAAATTTTATAAACTACAACAAAATGATTCCAACCAGCCTCATAAACAACATGAGCTATAAAAGGCACAGGAAATTCTCCATTTAATACTTCAGAATTTCCTTTAACTGCCTTTGCATCAAGACTTAAATTCTTACAAGCTTGTAATATGCCTCTTAAAGACGTACCGTTTCTGTCAGTACCAGCTATTTTTCGTATTTGAGTAATTGAATTATAACTTTTATAATATCGGCAAATCATTGCGATGCAAGCCGCACCACAATCGTTACCGTCAAATTGTTTTATTAATTTCATTTTAATTTACTTTAAGCTAAATTCTATGCCTTTCAATTTTTGCTTCATTTCTTCATCTTGAGTAACAAGAAATATTGTTTCATTTAAGTCTTGACCTGTGGTCCAATAATCAGGATAAATACCTACACCTTCACCATGCCAAATTGAGCAACTACTTAAAAATTTTAAATGTTCAGAACCTAAGTGTAATCTTAATTTACTTTCTGGCAGTAGATAATCATATATCTCACCATATTCCAAACTACCATACGAATTTTCCCCAATTATAATAATGCATTCATTACCAAAAATTTTCTTAGCAAAGACAGGAAACAATTCTGCCGCGCTAATAGAATTTCTATCTATCAAAAAAATTAACTGTTTGTCCCTTAATGGTGATGATATCCATTTACTTTCCGTATTACGATACCAATAATTTATCTTTGGATTTTTCTTATGTTCTTTTAATATTCTTAAAGCATCTCTTTTATGATATTTTGAATTTTCTACTTCGTAGTTATTTATAAAATTAAATTTAGCAGTAGCGATAACTGGAGAATCTATAAATTGTTTTTCGAAAAAATTATCTTCAAAAAACAAGTCCATCTTCTTTGTAAATTTTTCAAATTTCTTTTCGCTTATAAATGTGTTATATAAAAAAGTTTCTATACTATTTAGTTCTCCTCCCTTATTTCCTCTTAAATCAATTACAATATTTTTTTTATTTTTCCATTCTTGTGAAAGATTTTCAAATTTACTAAAAATAATTTCTGCACCCTTTCTTGTATTTGATTTTTTATGTGGAAACAAAAAACTAGAAATACTCACATACCCAGTCCTATCAGTTTCTATTTGATGATATTTAATTCCAAAACCTGAATCAATGTTTCCATCATCATACACTGGCATTTTTATTTTATTACCATTAATTTCAAATTCAGCAGAGTCAATCCGCTTATCAGAAAGCACACCCAAACGATATACATTTTTTCCTTTTGCAGGATAATAAAATACATTTTCCTCTGATAAAGAAAATGAAGCCCCTTTATAAAATTTATCAAAATCTGATTCAATCAAATAATATTCATTATTCTTCTTTTCAAAAAAAGTATTAGTCCACAAAATTAACCTTTTTTTAGTTATGTAGTAATTTTCATTTGAAAGATTAGCCGAAATTGAAAAATGTCCATCTTTCACATAAAAAGCTAAATATTCAGAAATATCTTTCATTAATTGTCTGGTATTTACGTTTTCTACACCAGTATATTTTTCTGTCAAAAAAATCTTAAATTTTTCTTCTTCAAATCCTTTCTGCCTCATTGAGTCATAACCTGCATATGCAGATTTAAGGTAATAACAAATATAATCAATATCCTTCAATAATTGTTCATATGTTATTTCAGAAAGGCCTTTACTAAATTCATTCGGGAAATAACATTCTTTGATTTCACATTGTTCAGAATATAGAAGAGTATCATTTGCAAAAGTATTAAAACTCACGAAAAGCAATAAAAAAATTGAAATTACTTTTTTCATAAAAACCCCATAACAGTCGGAATGAAAAGGGCCCGTTTCATTCCGACAATATTAAATATTATTTTTAGTTACCAGCGTGGCAATAAGGAGCGCAACATCCGCCCATAACTTCATCAAGCATCTCTTCAGATACTTCAAGAATAGCAACTGTATTTTTCATTTTTTCTCCATAGTATTTAATATAAAGTACTTTTTACTGAATCAACGATTCATTTTTATATTGATCATGATCTCAATAATTTTTGAATTATTGATTATATTTTTTATATTTATCTTCCGAATGGACCCGCATATGGTCCAAAATAAATACCACCAGAAATTTCATCCAAACATTCTTCAGAAACTTCCAATAGTAAACTATTTTCAAGCATAAAAACTACCTCCCTTTTTATTATCTTGTGCACATTTTTATAAACTTCAACGAAGTTATTCATGAAGTTACACAAACTTCTCGTATCAATTAATAAATATTTTTAACAAGTAGAATTTAATCTTTCTTGTTAAAAGACCAATAAGAATATTTATTTACCGTGCTGGAAGTCCGCCGTAACCGACACAATAACCTCCGGTAATTTCATCCAAATCTTCTCCTGTTACTTCTAACAAAAGATTAATTATACAACTATTAATCTTCTCTTTTAATTCTTTCATTTCATCGTTCTCCATTTTTTCAAAATTCTCAAGAAAGTTATACAGTTCTCAGGTAATTAGAGAACTGTATATTTCACAAACAATTATCGGCTCGGACAACCATAACAAGGCCCCAAACCTAATCCACCAGAAACTTCATCCAAATCTTCTCCGGTTACTTCTAACAAAAGATTTATAACGTAATCATTAATCTTCTCTTTTAGTTCTTTCATCCTATTTTCCTCCTTTAATTAATCTATAATGACACCTGCAAGGTTCTGATTTCATATCAGAATGCAAATGAATACCATTACCTAAACAACTCTTCCACTGTTTACAATGCTTACACTGCCCAACCTTTGCCCATTCACGATTACGCATATTTGTAAATTGATTTTCCCATATATCAGAAAAGTACTCAGTATAAATATTGCCTTGAATAAAATCCTTATTTCTAATGCTTAAACACCCCGTTACATCCCCATTACACATAACAGAAGCCACATGAACACCCGCTATACAGAAAAAGAAATTCTTTCTTACTTTTCGTTCATATCTTCCTAAATATCCTTCACATGAGTATGAACAAGAAATCTTTTTATCATTGCTGTTTTTAAATGTATTTGTTTCAGCAATAAAATCTAGTAGTTGTGTATATTTTTCAAAAGATAATTTAATACCAGTTTTTGACGCACGCCCTTCTGGCCAAATGGAAAAAATCCTCCAAAATTCTACATTTTTATCAAATAAATAATTTCGTATTTTTTCCAAATTTTTAAAATTTTCATCATGCACACATGTAATCACATCATATAAAAACTTTGGATTCTTTTTACTTTGTTTAACAATAAAATCAATAGCCTTACTAACATTTTCAAAACTTTTCGGATTTCGTCGCAAATAATTATGGTCTTCTTCCAAACCATCTAGAGAAACACTTATTGATAACATTCCTGCAGATACTAACGAATTAAACCTTTCCTCTGTTAAAAAAAGCCCATTAGTAACAATACCCCATGAAAAACCTCTTTTAACAATCTCTCTTCCTACATCTTCCAAATCTTTTCGTAAAAGAGGTTCCCCTCCCGTGATACAAACAAAAAGTTTCTTGTCGGGATTATTCTTTTTTATATCATCCAAAACTTTAATAAAGTCCTCTTTTGGCATATCTTTAACAGAAGAATCAGAAAGACAATCACTACCACAATGCAAACAAGAAAGATTACATCTCAAAGTACATTCCCAAAACAAATAAGTTAATTCATGTTCTTTTATAGCTTTATCTCTTAGTTTAAAAAATAATCTTTTAGTCAAATACTCTTTAATAATTGTATTACTCACTTTTTTACACCTCATTATTTTTATATTTCAAAATAGTTTTGTTTTCTTTTTAATAATTTATATGAATTCTCTATTCTTTCAGTGAAATCACAGCTTTTTTTATTATCATGAACACACCCCCCATTACATTGATTCTTAATACAACATTTATCACATTTTTTATTTGAATACGAATCAGAAGTCAAATAAAAGTATTCAACTTCAGGGTTTATATTTTTCATTTTTTTCAAATCAAAAACTGATTTTTCAGCTTGCCCTAAATCATTCCAGCATTTTAGCATGTTACCATACCAATCAACTATATAAGTCTGTGCTTTTTGCGCACTACACATAAAACAACTAGAAACTTTTTTCAAATAGTCCCTTTCATAAAAATTAAGTTGATTATCATATTTTAGTATTTCGAGGAATGATTCTTCATCCGATACTTCATTACTAATCTTATTCTGACAAGAAAAGAGATCAGTTTCTTTGGTAATATCCACCTTAAAAAAACTCCCATATCTTTGCAGGAAATAATTTCTCAGCTTTTGAATATCTTTAATATTGTTATCATTGACCTCAAATAAAATAGTAATAACGGGCGTATAAAAATTTGTCTTAAAGAAATTAAAAATTAATTCGCACTTATCCAAAAGTTTAATTAACTCAGATTTATTAGAAAAAATTGTTGCATGTATTAAAAATTGTAGATTATTTACACGCAAATCTTTAGTTATTCTTAATTCGCCTTCGCTTAATCCTAAGGTATTAGTTATAATTCCGTTATATACAATAATTCTTTTTGACTCTAATTCTTTTGTTAATTTTTCAATTAATAACGCTGTCTTATCAAAGTCTAATATATTCCAGTAGAATCTTATAATTTTTTGATTTTTTCGTTCACAAAATAGAACAAGTCTATCTAAGAACTCCTCACTAATAATTATTCCACTTTTATTTTCAGGACAAACATAAATAGTTAAAACACTACTAAGCTGTTTTTTTAGCATTCGATAATTTCTGATTCTCTCAAAATCATCAGTTGTTTTATCTGATACAACTTCTATATTTTGTAGTTTTTCTAATAAACTATGATTTAAGTCTTCCTTTGAAGCTATAAAGTTTTCGATATTATTTCTTTCATCTTCAGTTATCTCAATAAATACACCCGTCTCTCCGGCATATAACACCCAAGACTTGTCCGAAGCAAATACTTTATTATGTTTATTCCACCAATATTTCGCACTCATTTTCTAACTCTCTCTTCATGTATAAACTTGTAAATATATTATTTGAAAATCCAAGTATATAATCTTGTTCTGTTTTATAATAAGAATCAATTTTTAATTCAGGACTATTTATCCAGAATTTTTCATACAAATCCTCATCAAAACTTGAAATCTTTGATAATTTTACAGGTATTTCAGAAATATCAATATCTTTATAGATATTTTGACCATAAGGCCATGCCGTTTTTTCATTTAATTTTCTATCATATAATGGAATTATCGAAGATATTTTTTCTACAAAAATATCAAAGATCTTTTTATTTATCTGATTCGATTGTTCAGAAGTTATTATTTTCATTTCAACTGCACATAGCAAGCATGCATGAACAAGACTTCCGATAAATTGTGCAAAGAAATTTTTACCACTTTCTTCTCTTGCTGATAAATTAGAGTATAAAGAAGTTCTATCTAACCTATTCCTACAATATTCTTTCCAATCTTCCGGAAACAAAAATGGAAAACGCGCACGATCTAAGCTAGTTATATCAAAATCTCGATATACAACACGCCCTGTAAATTTCCAGTCCTTTGAAATTTCAATTAAAGTATTCTGACAATGACATTCAAGAGATATACCAAATCGAGAAAAAATCTCAAAAAACTTTTCAAAAATTGGCATTATAAAATCATTTATAAAAAAATCCTCAAATTCTTTACCTGAAGCCAAATATATTTTTTGAAAATAACAATCATTTTTGTCAACAACAGAAGTTAACGATACAATACTATAAATTGCAGTTCCTTCATTATCATCAAAAATATTATCAAGACGTCTGATTACATTACCAAAACTTTTAATCTTATTAGGACCATAAGTGATATTATACTTTTTAGAAAAATGAATTGGATAATCACCTGTTATTCCAAAAGCACCAATATCTTTTAATATAGAAAAATCATCTATCTTACTAACAATGTTTGCAGTACATTTTGAAAAGAAAAACTGACCATCTGCAGAAGTCCAGTCAATCTGGCGGGCACCATTAGCAACATTACCAAAAATGGAAACCTTAACAATAAAATATTCACTTGTATAAATATTTTTTACAACTAAAGATCTATAAGATGACGTTGGTGTAGCCTCAAATATAGATTTCTCTGGAGATATAAATTCATACTTATCCGCAATCCAATCTGTAAATATTTTTTCTGAAGTTGGATGAACAAAAAATGGATAATAAACAGAACCTTTTCGCTCTATAAAAATATGCTTCTCAAAAAATCCTTTTTGAGTTTCATCAATTTGTATTTTATCTTTGCCAAAAGGGATCAAAAAATATCCAATTTTAAATACATTTTGACTTGATGGTTTATATTCTTCTGGAATATCCAATATAAATGAAATAGAATTGTCATTCTTATAAAGAGAATAATTATTTTTTACTTGCTCTGAATAAATAAACTTTTCTAATTTAACTCTCATCTTATACTACTTTAAAATAATCTACTTTATATTAAATATGATATAAGACTATATCATATTCGTCAATAACAATTATTATAAAAATATACCTAAATTTATAGAAAAAATTGCAGAAGCTCTTGAAATAGATCCTATTTTATTATTTAAAGATTCAAATACAAATGCAAAACTCAAAAAAAACAAAAAAAAATAACAAACGAATTAACAAACATTCTTGAAAAAGATATCGAGAGAGTTTTGTATAATTACTTATAAAAAAAACTACCCCAGCACATCACACTCCGCGTAGAAATCTCCGCGATAAAGTTTCCAGTCAAGCTCTGCCCAGTCATCTTCATTAGACGGACTGGGCTCGGAGTCTTGTATAGAATATTCTCGGCGAGGCTCATCATAGGGACCGTAGCCGTATTTGTCAGCAAAACTACAATCATTTTTCTGGCTTTCTAATTAGTCTTTTTCCAGATATTAAAGTTTGTTCCACTTGTAAACAGCTCATATGAAGAAGCGTTCTGATTAGCGCTCATATCGTAAGTTGCACCGAGATTTACGACAAGGCTACCATTTGTGCCAGTAACTTCTGCAAGATACATTGAAGAATCAGTTTCACCCCAAATTGTTACAGCACTTGTATCACTGATGCCAATTTCTTTACGAAGCTCTATAAGTTTTTTTATGTAATTACGATAAGTCATGCTGGTTCCAGGAACGGTATTACCACCAATGTACTGACTTGCATTATTACTTACGGTTGTGTCATAACTTTCTTGAGCGGTAAAATAATGCTGCCATGCAACACATGGAACGCCAGGATGAGTCATAATAAAGGCATAAGCTGTACCAACATCCTCAGGATCCAGATACCAAAGCGCTTGAGTCGAACCTGTATCGTGATTATCAACAAAAGTTACTACACTTTCTGGCATTTTTATATAACCGCAGTATTCATTTTTAAGAAGATCGTAATTATTGTTACTAACTCCAGAAGCACTGCAACCAAAAACTGTGTTCAACATACCTTTTGTAACAAAGTCAAATACTCGTGAACCACTTGGAGTATAAGTACGCCCATCAATTTTATTATCTTCACTTGAAGTAGCTTGAACCCAGGCTTCAAACTGATCACTCCATGCTTTAGGATTTTCAGAAGAAAAACCATCTGTCGGCCAGTGTTCACCTACAGAAAATTCTGCTTCTGTCTTTGCATTGTAATACCCAATATAGCGGCCATTAAATCCCTTTACAAAATCATAACGCCACCCCACAAATCCGCAGGCCTTAAGCTTGTCTGTCATCCAGGTTACAATACCATCCTGAACATCAAAATTGGTGTGATCAAGATCTCGTGCAGAAGTATAATTTTCTCCAGTATCAGCATTTCCCTTATTTGACGAACCGTACATATCGCTTGAACTATCTGTAAAGCCTTCATCATCTGAACAGATTGCATAATAATCTGCACAGAAAGAAGGATTTGTAAAAGTTCCCCAGTTACTTGTTCCTACACGATGATTAATTACAATATCGCAAATGGCTTTTGCCGGACTAATACTAGAAATTGCAGTTTTAAGTTCATCAGGAGTTCCATAGAATGAATATAAATTGTTAAGTTCTCGAGGCATATAACCATTATCAGAACCACTATCCTCTGCAGGAGGAAACCATACATATGTAAAAGTATCTTTAATTTCTGATGCATTCGCCGTTACAACATCATACCAGTCTTTGCTACCAGATGGAGAATTATTGTCATAGGTTCCCTTTATCCAGTTAGCCTCTGCTTCATCCCCATAATATCTGTCATGAAAATTAGAAGACCAATTAAATCCCTGGAGCAGAACTATTGTATCTGTAGTATCAGTTGTATCAGTAGTATCACCTGTATCTGTAGTATCACCATTATCAGTTGTATCACCTGTATCAGTTGTATCTGTTGTTTGGTCTGTTCCTGTAGAATTGGGATTCTGTGTATCTCCTACACAACCCGCAAAAATAAAAGCTAATGAACACAGCAGAGTCAAAATAATCTTCTTCATACTTCCTCCAAATTAAAGAATATGAGACTACAACTATTTTAGACTATTTTTAATTTGTGTAAAGAAAAAAGCGGCTTAAAGGATTACTTCTAAAATGCATCCCTAAACCGCCTTTAATATTATTCAGTCTTTTATTCTAATTTACAGTTCTGCTTCCTGTACACAGAAAAAAGAAATTCCTTCTCTTGGAAACTTTAGCTGTACTTCTTCTACAGCCTTTTTTATTTTTTGTGCAACCGGCTTTTCTACGTAACAGAAAAATAAAAAGTTCTGTTCCGGCCAGGTAGAAGTTCCTAATTTTTTTGCACGACGACCTTTTCCGTGAACGGTTGGTAACAGTGTGTATTCCAAATCAGGAATTGTTTCCTCTAAAAGTTCGATAATGTCTTCTTCTACAGACTGATTCGAAATTATTTCGACTCTATATTTTTCCATTACTCACCACCTTCTTCTTTTTCTTCTGTACCTTCAAGTGCAAGCTGCAGCTTAGATTTAGGGCTACGCTTTTTCATTACAATACTGTACAAAACAGGAATAACAAGCAAAGTAACAAAGGTAGAAGATGTTAAACCACCAACAACTGCAACACCAATTGGCTGAACCATGGCACTCTGTCCTTCACTTGTAAAGCACATAGGAAGCATACCCAAAATTGTTGTAAGAGTTGTCATCAATACAGGTCTAAGACGGCTTGCACCCGCCTCAAGACATGCATCAAACATATCAAGACCTCTGTCTCTTAATAGGTTTGTATAGTCAACCAGAAGAATACCGTTATTAACTACGATACCTACAAGCATAATCATTCCGACCATAGACATAATCGAAAGCGGTTGTCCCAAAAGTTTATAGATGAATACAACCCCAATTATAAGGAATGGAATTGTTGCAAGGTTGATCAATGGCGCCTTAAAGGATTCATAAGTTGCAGCCATAACACCAAATACCAGAATTATAGCCATGATGATGATAGAAACATAAAGAACCATCTGTTCCTGTGTATCCTGCCATGAACCTTCAAAGGAAACGCTTACATTGTCAGGAACGATGTAACTTTCTGCAACCTTTTCTTTGATAGCCTGTTCTACAAGGTTTGCATTATCCTTAGAAAGAATACTTGCTGTAACATGAACGATTCGGCTCTGATTTTCACGTTTAATAGAAACCGGACCTAAGCCTCGTCTAATACTTGCAACATTACTTAAAGCAACTTTTCCATTTGTTCCAAGGACATACATAGTTTCAAGATCTACAACATTCTGTCTGTCTTCTGGACGGTACATTACTTCTACGCTGTATTCCTTTCCGTCTTTACGGTATGTTGTCGCTGTTACACCATTAATAGCATAGTTAATTTCTTTTGCAACCGTTGTAATATCTACACCAAAGTTATAGGCTCGTTCTCGATCTACCACAACTTCTACCTGAGGAAGCCCCCTTTCAGTATCAATTGTCGTATCACCGATTACTGCTATCTGATCCATTGCAGCTGCATAGGCATCGGCAACTTCCAGAGCCTTATCAAGGTCATCAGAACGAATTGCAATATCAAGATCTGAACCCATCATTTGACCACGGAAGCCCGCCTGGAAACTGAACTTTGCGCCGGCAAAATCGTTAAAATGAGTTCTAAGCATTGCCTGAATCTCACTTGCGCTCTCTACCTGCTCACTTGTTTCTGGCAAAGTTATTTCTACCGATGCTTTATATGAACTTGCACCACTACGACCAGAAGAACCGATTGTAGTTGTCAGATTTTTGTATGTAGTAACATTTTCTCTTAAGATATCTTCAAAAGCCAGGGCAACGTTCTTAGTTTCGCTAAGAGGAGTTCCAATTGGCATTGTAATGTTTAAGGTTACGCTGTCATCGTTTCCGGCTGGCATCATGTTCAACCCTAATGTTGGAAGCATAACAATCGAAATTACAAGAATACAAACTGCAATCACGAGTGTTATAGCCTTATTTTCAAGGGCAGCTTTTAAAATCTTTCTGTACACTTTTGTGATAGCCTGAATGCCTTTTTCAAAACTGCCATAAAGGAACTTTAACACTGGATTTGTAACAGGTTTTTCTGCACGATTAGAAAGAGGAAGGAATTTTCCGGCAAGAACAGGAACAAGGAAAATCGCAACCAGCAAAGAAGAAATCAAAGCAATTACAATTGTAAAGATAATTCCCTTAAACATCTGTCCCATCATACCAAGCTGCTTCATATAAAGAAGGAATGGAATGAATACACAGATGGTTGTAAGGTTTCCGGATATTACAGAAGTTACCATTTCTTGAGAACCGAGAATCGCAGAAATCTTTGGTTTTGCACCGCGGCTTCGATAGCTGTAGATATTATCAATCATAACGATGGACGCATCTACAATCATACCAACTCCGAGAATTAAACCGGTAAGAGTCATCATATTAAGGGTAAGGCCAGCAAAATTCATACACAACAGTGTAATTATCATTGATAAAGGAATTGAAATAGCAATGATGATTGTGGACTTAAAGTTTTGTAAGAAAATAAAGAGTACGATAACCGCAAGAATTAAACCCTGCCATGCAGAATCTAAAAGGGTTTTAATTGTGTCGCGAATCGATTCTGTAGAGTCAGAGATAATTTCCATTGTAATATCAGATGGAAGAGTTCTTTTTAACTGATCCATTTTTTCGTAGACATTATTAGCTACAGTTACAGAGTTAGAACCTGACTGCTTGGTTACAGACACATAAACTCCATGTTCACCGTTGATAAATACCTCTCGGGTTGCGTCCTCATAGCCCAAAAAAGCTCTACCAATATCACTGAGTTTTATGTCATAGCCGTTTTTAGTGGCAATTACTGTATTGTTAATATCTTCTATGCTTGAAAACTCACCGGTAGTACGAACTACATAATCTTTTTGACCTTCGTTAAGTTTACCGCCGCCAAGTTCGAGATTTTGTTTAGCAAGAGCTGCAGAAACCTGAGTTACGGTAAATCCGTAGGCTGCAAGACGGTTCTGTTCAAGTTCAACGCGAACACATTTTGTTTTACCACCGTTTACACTTGCTTCTGCAACACCATCTGCCTGTTCAAGAATATCAACGATTGAATCTTCTGCAATCTGTTTAATATCGTCTACAGATCTGTTTCCTCGAACTGCAATACGCATAATCGGCATTGAGTCTGCACTCATTCTGAATATTGTTGGTGAACCCGCATTATCAGGAAGATTTCGGGTTACACGTCCTAGTTTATCCCGGACATCATTTACGGCAGATTCAATATCCGTTCCGTAATTAAATTCGAGAGTAATAAGAGAAGTACTTTCAGAAGAAGTAGATGTTAAATTTTTAAGACCATTAACGCTGACTAAAGCCGGTTCCAGAATCTTTGTAACAGTTTTTTCAACCGCTTCTGGACCTGCATTTGTATAGGTTGTCATAACCATTACATAGGGAGAATCAACTTCCGGAAAAAGACCAATCGCTACATTTTTTAAGGTGAATAAACCTACTGCGGCAAGCAGAGTAAAAACAATTAAAACTAAAACAGGATGGTCAAGGATTTTTCTTGATAAGGTCATTGGCTACTCCTTAACTTCTTTTGTTTTTTCTTCAGCAGGTGGTGTTTCAACAGGTTTTGTCTCAACCGGTTTTGGATTAGCTACATCATTTACATTTGCACCGTCGCTAAGAGAAAGCATTCCTTCTATAACAACCCTTTCTCCTGGCATAAGATTATCTGTAATCTGAATATATGAATCTACTGACTTACCAAGTTCAACAGTTCTCTTAGAAACTGTATAATCATCATTTACTACATAAAGATAAGATTTATCGTCATCCTGAACTACGGCATCTTTTGCCACAACGAGTTTACCTGCATAATCAGTTGTATAAAGCTTTACCTTTGCAAACATACCTGCGTTTACGCGGCTGTCTTTTTTATCAAAGTTCAATATAACTTCCTTTGTACGACTAGTTTTATCTACAACCGGGCTTACACGACTTACAGTTGCATTAAACACTATTCCCGGATAAGCCTCAAGACCGACTTCTGCTTTTAAGCCTGTTTTTAATTCTGCAATATAGCGTTCAGGAACAGATGCTGTTATCTGAAGGTTTTCTATATCGCCAATCATTGTTACTGCAGTAGATGTACTTACTTTTGTACCTACTTTTAGAGGTGTAGAAACGATACTTCCACTTATTGGAGCAAGAACAGGGCTTTTTGCGTAGTTGGAACCAGGTTCACTTGGGTCGACATAGGCAATTACATCACCCTTGTTTACATGAGAACCTAGCATTACATTTACATTACTGATTTTACCACTCATAGAAGGATAAACTTCTACTGCACTCTGACTTTCTACTTCGCCATTTGTCAGAACATAATCCTTTAATGTCTGAACGACTGCTTCCTGAGAGCGAACTGTTACAACAGTTGTTCCGGCAGGGCCTTTACCTTTACCAAACATTCCAGAAGTATCTTTTTTGCTAGTTACTTTAATTAAACCGATTACTAATATTGTTACCAGCAAAGCAGAACCAATAATTATCAAGTTTCGTTTTTTATTTTTCATCATTTTCTCCAGTTAAAAGTCTATTTTGTAAGAGTCCCATATGGGAGCCCAAGAAGATATTCTAGATTTAAGATTGTGCTGATAAGAGAATAAGCTTGATTCTGCAAGCTAACCTGACTTGAAAGTACATTGTCACTTGCACTCTGCAAAGTCAAAAAATCCGCCTTACCGTAATTGTATGCTGTTTTTGTCATGTTGTAAGACTGCTTTGCCAAATCTGCTGTCGCTTGTAAAGAAGCAACCTGTGCAATTCCCTGATTTATTTTACGAATGTAATTTTCTGTCTGGATTGCTACCGTTGTCTTAGTATTTTCTAACTGCATTTTTGCGTTTTCTACATTTACTTTGCTACTGGCAATTGAAGCAGCACCTGTAGACCATGGAAGATATCCGTCTAAGGGAATTGAAACTCCAATAGAAAGACTGTTTGTTGTGGAATCCGTAGTTGAATCTACAGCTCCAACGTAAGTTTGATTTTTTCCGTAATTATAAGTAGCACTTATTACCGGACCGTAAGCACTAAAACGACTTGCCAAAAGATTGTTCTGGGCAGTCTGAACATCGTATTCTGCAGAAACTACATCTGGAGCGGGAGTTGAACTTTCAGGGAGAGTAATCTTTTTTATCTTCAAGATTTCTTCAAGAGAACCATCGAGAACCAATTCTGTTTTCTGATCCAAACCAATCAACTGCTTAAAGGTCGCAAGGTCATTATTAAACTGTAATTCTATACTCTGAACCGTAGGAATTTTTTGTTCATAATTTACGCGACTCTGCATTACATCGAGTTCGCTGATCTGTCCGTTTTTGAACTTTTCCTGGTTCTGTTCGTACTGGCTTTTTGCTGTAGAAAGATTCTGTTTCTGAAGGCGGAGATTTTCCTGTTCATACAAAAGTGCGTAAAAACTTGTTCGTACAGATAATTCAATTTTGCGGCAGGTCTGTTCATAAGTTAACTTACCAGATTCATAAGCAATCTTTGCCCCGTTAATTGATGAAATAAGATTAGTAGATAGAGCCATGCTTACAGTTCCGGTAATTCCATAAGTCATACTATCATTTTCAAAATCGTCCATAAAAGAACCTTTTACTGAAACTGATGGACTTACACTATTCCATGAAAACGTATTTTTGGCTTTTAATAAATTCAGGGAGCCTTGAGAAGTTTTGATTGTAATATTGTTTTGATTGGCAAGGTTGACGGCGTCTTCAATTGTCAAAGTCTGTTTTTGCCCTTCCTGTGATACACAAAAAAAACCTGTCACCAGCATTATTGAAATGCTAAATAATTTCTTTAAAATTTTCATCGTATTTCCTTTAGTCACTTTAAAAATAATAAAAAAAATGCAATGTTACAACGATTAAAAAGAAAAAAATGTTATAATAAATTTCTTCTTTTCATTTAATATCTTTTACCTAAACTAAGTTTATTGTCTATCTACCTACTTTTATAGTATATTAAAAATATGAGCAGAGATGTTGTTTTTTCATGCGACGAAAATAATCCAGACGAACTCATAAAAGAATTCTTTGAAAAGTTTCCGTATTTTGAGGAACAGGACAAACAAAGAATACGGGAAGCCTGGGCTTATCTACTGCAAAAAAGCGACGGTGTTTCTCATTCCAGCGGTTCATCCTTTTTTGTACATGCCATGAGAGTTGCTTTTATCATTGCTCAGAACGAATTTGACACTGACTGCGTAATTGCTTCATTTTTTCATAATTATTATCTATTAAATATTTCAGATCAGGAAATAGAAGAAAAACTCGGGCCAACAGTAAAGCAGATAGTTACAGGAATAAGCAAAATCCGAACAATTTCTGTTAACAGCAAAACTCTTGTACAGGCTGATGCAATCCGCAAAATGCTTTTTGCCATGTCCGACGATATTCGCATCATTTTTATAAAAATCGCAGACCGTTTGGACCACATCAGAAACATCCGTAACCTTGAAAACGAAAAACAACGAGCTCTTGCAGCAGAGGTTATCGATATCTGGGCACCTCTTGCAGACCGTCTCGGTATGCAGCAGGTTAAAAACGAATTTGAAGACCTTAGTCTTAAATACACAAATCCTGCTGCCTTTCAACAAATAAAAGCTGTAATCAGCCAGAAAAAAGACGAAAGAGCTTCTTATTTGAATAATGCCGTTCAAAAAATACAGGATGAAGCTGATAAGGCAGGACTAAAAGTTACAATTACAAGTCGCGCCAAACATTTTTATTCAATTTATCAGAAGATGCGAAAACGCAATAAAGAACCTGGTGAACTTTATGACCTTCTTGCTTTAAGAATAATCTGTCAAAAAAATCAGGATTGCTACACCTTAATTGGTATTGTACATTCCCTCTGGAAGCCTCTGGATGGTCGATTTAAGGACTATATCGCAATGCCAAAAGCCAACGGCTACCAGTCCCTGCACACTACTGTTATGTGTATTGACCGTCCCCTTGAGATACAGATTCGTACTCAAAAAATGCACGATATTGCAGAACACGGAGTTGCTTCTCACTGGCTCTATAAAAAAGGAACAAATCATGATTTTGTAAATGCAAGTCAGCTGGGTATTTTTAATCAGCTTCAGCAGTTAAAAGACAAGCAGATGGAAGATGAAAGTTCGTTTAAGCAATTTAAGGACGAACTTTTGGCCGATGAAATTGTTGTGTTTACTCCAAAAGGCGATGTTAAAAAACTTCCAATCGGCTCTACCGCCATTGACTTTGCATACTCCATTCACTCTGCAGTTGGAGAAAAAATCGTAGGTGCAAAGGCAGACGGAAAAATCATTCCCCTTACTCAAGAACTCAAAAATACTCAGATAATCGAGATTCTTACAAACCCTCAGGCTCATCCAACAGAAAACCAGTTAAAATACTGCAAAACCGGACGGGCAAGAAATAGAATTAACGCCTGGCTTGCTGCAAACGACCCAAACTTTATCGACAAAGCAGCTCAACAGCGTGAAAACGATTTAAATGCTGAAAAAAACGGAACTCACCAGACAGCCCCTATAGAGAAAAAAGGTCACCATAAAGGTAATGGACAGAACAACGCCCTGCAGCAGCCTAAGGTTGAAAAAGTAAAGATTGGAAACACATCAAACTTTATGATTACCTTTGCCCAATGCTGCCATCCAACTTACCCGGACCCAATCGTAGGTTACGTAAGCCGCTACAAAGGCATCACCGTACATAAAGCAACCTGTCTCACTTTCCAGCGCATCCAGAACGTAGAAAAACGCACTGTTGAAATTGAATGGGATGAAACGAAAAACTAATTTATTTACATGTTGAAGTCTTTTATATATAAGTATAATCGATTAGCAATTTCTTTTGACAAACTTTCATTAGGATGGAAGAAATCAACTTTTTTTTCTAATTTTGAGAACTCTCCTTTCCAATATGAATCAAATAAATGAACATTTTCTTGATTCGCTAAAGATTCATACATTTGTTTATACTCGATTAATAAATCCTTATTAAAACCTGAATTATTAATTTCAAACATTGAATCATCAATAAATGAGACAATAATAATTGATTTGCACTTATTTTTTAGTATATCTATAATCTTTTGTAAATTTACAATAGTATCAGAAGCATCTTGATTCATTAAATAATCATTAGCACCCAATTCTAACAAAACACAATCATAATACTGAGTTAATTCTATTGAGGTAAATTCAAATAAAAATCGTTTTGATGTCAAACCAACATCAACATATGTATCAATTATAAAATCAGATTTTTTTGATAAAATATTTTTGACAGATTCTTCTTTATCAATACCATAACCAGAAAGCAAACTATCACCTATGCATAATACATGCATAGGCTTCGTCCTACAAGATGTTATAAATACCAGCAAAAATAAAAATAAATACTTTTTCATTAATCTAATGGAATAAATTTTGCAGATGTATTTTTTAAATTTCTTACATAGACTTCATTTGTTTCCAATTTGTATAATCTATGATTATAATTAAATTTTGAAAAATATGCATTTTTATTACTGATCGACTTTTCATCCGATTCAATTCCAACATTTATCCAAGGATCTACAAATATACATTCACTTATCTTTAAATCTCGCGCTGATTTTGAACAAGAATTACTTTCAGAAGCACAGTATTTCCAACTATACACCAATGATGAATTTTCCACTGTTCCATCATTATAATATACAGGATAAATATCATTTACTTCATAACCTTGAGTTTGTAAATAGTTTTTACATTCATTAGGAGTCATAATTACCAACTTATCTGATTTCTCTGATAATAAATTTGCACCTTCCCTAAATTTTCCTGTTTTGGCATCAATTGTTGCTAATGCAACAACTTGACCACTAGGTAAAACTCCAGAAACTAAATAATAATCCATGTTCCCATTATTATGTTCTCCAGCAGAAATATCTTCTACTAAAAACACATCGCCCCATGTTACATCCTTAACTCTCTCATCATATTTTGGAGAATCTATCACATAAAACTGCTGATAGTACTCAGATTCCATTATTTCTTTTGAAACAATTTCTTTTACGCTTTCAACAGAAATATAATCATTTATTGTACTTTTTTTATTATTTACACTATGGCATGATAAAAAAATTAAACAGAATAATAGTAAAACAGAAAAATTACGCATTAGTATTCTCCAAAATAAATATTTAAGAACAAAACACATTAGAACAGAAGCAGGCACGCACCAAGTCGAATACGTCGAGTCAAGGCACGCGTACGCTTAAAGCCTTGACCTCGCCGTTTTTAGGGTTTGTAATAAACCCTAAATAAGCCTGGTATACCAATGGTATATCAGAGGTAAAAAATCAAGATAGCAAATTCCTAATAATACACAACTTTGATGCTGCAATCTTTTGTTTTTTCATTTACATGAAGAACAGCATATCCGTATTTTTCGAGAAAACCGGGAACATTGCGTTCAATAAAATAGCCAAAGTCTGAAGTTCTATCTTTATGCGTATGACCGTCTACAAAAAGAACTGTATTCGTTCGGGCACAGGTGGAAATCAACAGGTTTCGCTCTTCTGTATTCTGCATTACAAAATACAGATTATCTTCTGCGTATACAGGAATATGAGTAAACACTAATTTCTGCTTGTCATCGTGAATCATTTTTGAACGAAGTTCATCGTATTGATATCCACCCAAGGTTCCACTTGCAGAATCCAAAAAATACCAGCTGAAAGAAGGAGTTTCAAACTTGTAAAAACTTGTATTAGGATAATTGTAATAAGCCCAGTGATACCAGCCGGAATTATAAAGGTCATGATTACCAACTACGCTATAAAGTTTAATATTGTAATCGTTTTCAAAACGATCTTTTACAAGCTCATTAAACCTGATAAATTCATCCTCATAGCCGTGTTCTGCAACATCTCCAAGGCATAAAGCAAATTTTGTAGTATCGGCAAGAGATTTACCTGTTTCCGAATTCACTTTTTCTATCTGCGCAAAAAAATCGTCTTCCCGTCGTGGACCATTTTTTCCTTTATTTTCGTTTCCAATATGTACATCGGTAATTATGATTACATCGTATTCATCATCTTCTGTAACAGAGTTTATTACTTCTTCATTATCTAAAAGTTTGATATTGGTTGCCCGTGACTCAACTTTCATAAGGCGGGCAAAACCTTCATTCAAACTATACTTTTCAATGCCACATCCCATAAAGACTGATGTTACCACAGATATAATTAAAACCTGAAATAAAAATGCAAACTTTTTCAATTAAAACCTCCAGCAAATAGATGCGCCCGTTGTAAAACGGTTAAGATTTGCACTCAAAGTAAACATATCTACATACTGAATTTCTGCAAATAACCTTGCATCATAGTGCTCATTGGCACTGTATTTTAATCCAAGAGTCATGTTTGGGCTAAAAAATAAGTAATACTTAAAAAAGTTATAACTGGAAAATGTTAAATCAATAGATAATTCCGGGATAATATGAAAATTAAAGGTCAGATTAAATGCAGGACAATTACTTATAACCGATGGAACTTTATCAGCAATTGCGTATATTGTAGTCGATTTAAACTGGTACATAAAATCAAAGAAAAAATCTAACCAGTTAAATGGCTTATAGGCAATGTGAGGACCTACAAGAAAATCAAACTCAAGATACTCATCATAATAAAAGCTCAAGTGATTGATTAGCGTAATGCCTGGACTGAATCTGTTCCATAAGGTAGGTGCATACACACCCCAGTATGTTAAATCAAACTTCTTAAAGTCAAAACGTAAACCAGCGATATTCTGCAATTCTTTCATATCAGACTTTAGAATTATATCCAGCCCGATAGTGTACTGAACAAAATTGTGGTAGTTAGTGATAATTGCCTGACCTAAAAGGCTCCATTCAGCTTTTGGTGTAAACCAGTTAATTATTGAGTCATTCTTGCTTACTTCTGATAACACAGTTTCATTAAATGAAATTGTGTTATCTACTGAAACAGTTTCATTTAATGAAACTGTTTCAGTAGATAACACTTTTTCTTTGTTAACCGAGGTATCGTCAGTAAAAGCAGAAACTTCCTGTGAATATCCATTCCATACTAGAAATAAAAATAATAAAAAAACAGATACGCTCTTTTTCATGAAAACCTCTATTTTCTTAAGCCAAAATTATCTTCCAGAGTCTCTTATTATTCCCGACTGGTACTCAGGGTCTTCAATACGAATTAGAGCTCCGTCCTGCAATGGTTCTTTTGTGTATAGAACGCAAGGATGACTGTCACAAACCCAGGTGCGTACACAGCCTGTTTCCGGTTCTACCAGCATCCAGTCTCCAGCCTTAGCTTTTGTTGCAACAACGTCAGGAGAAATAAACTCTATCGGGTCTCCCTGATTTATCATATTTAATGCTACAAGATTATACATCGACCAGCCATCCTTTGGTTCTACGGCAGGTGGATTTCTATCTGGATGAATTTCAAAATCCTTAAGACGGGCTTCGCGAGCTTTTGGATGCATAGCTTCTAATTCATCATTGATTTTTTTGGTGGAGTCTTTTCCGTTTTGTATTACCTGCGCCACTTCTTCATCAGAAAGTTTGTGAGTCAATTCTGCGGCGAGAATATAGCGGCTGTCAGTTGCGCCACTAACAGTTTTATCAGCTTCACTGGCATTGTAATAAAAACCGGTACAGCTTTCGCGATGGCTTACATTTTCAAGTTCTGCGATAAAAGGATCTGCTTCTGCCTGAGAGATTTTTCCCTGAACGGCGTCGAGAGCTTTGCGGTATGCACGGGTTACGAGAGCAACATAATAAACACTCTTCATTCTTCCTTCTATTTTCAAGGAATCTACTCCGGCATCAACCATATCTTTAAGGTGCTCAATCATTCTAAGGTCTTTGCTGGATAGAACAGCTGTAAAATCGTCGCCTTCAAAGATCGGAAAATATTCTCCAGGACGTTTTTTCTCCTGAAGAACAAGAGCCCCAGATTTAGCAATTTCTTTTGCCTTGGTTGGGTCAACAAGAACATCGTAATCCCATCTGCAGCTGTGACTGCATGCTCCTAGCTGGGCACTTCGGCCAGACATATATGCACTCATCAAACAGCGGCCGGCATAGGCGATACACATTGCTCCGTGACAAAAGGCCTCAAGTTCCATATCAGGAACGGCATCCTTTATCTCTCGAATTTCTTTGATGCTTATTTCACGGCCAAGAACAACTCTCTTAAAGCCCATTGATTTATACATCTTTACAGCTTCACGGTTTACACAACTTGCCTGGGTACTAACATGAAGTTCTGCTTCTGGAAAATGCTTTTGCAAAATTGGAACCATTCCAATATCCTGAACGATAAACGCATCAATGGGATACTGCTTAAAGTAATCCAAATTTGCTAAAAAGTTGTCTATGTCGCGGTTATGAAAAGAAATATTTAAGGCACAGTGAAGTCTCTTTCCAGGAAACTGTTTTTTTAGTTCAATTACTTTCTTATATTCATCATCGTAAAAGTTATCAGCCTTTACACGAAGTGAAAAACGTTTTAGACCAATATAGGCTGCATCTGCCCCATAAGCCCATGCGTAATATAATTTTTCAACATTTCCTGCTGGAGAAAGAAGTTCTATCATGCCTCTGCCCTTAAACTATGTTCCAAAATCGGTTTATTTTCAAAACTCTGTCTCTCTACATTTTGATTATCTATACCACTGATTACAGAGCTAAATTTATCTAAAGCCTTATGCGCATCAGCAAGATATTCTTCTGCCATCTGAAAAAAATGAGGCATATCAGGCCACAAATCGATTTCGCATTCTGCACCGTTTTCCAAAAGGCGTTTCTTAAATGTATTAGCATCGTCCACAAGGATTTCTTTCTGTCCCATCTGAATATAAACCGGAGGAAAGCCTTTTAAAAACTCATCCGCTGCAAACACCGGCGAAATGAGCGGGTTTTCCAGGTTAGATTCGTAGGTATATACCTGACCGGAACTGGCAAGAATTTCGCCAGAAAGGACTTCGTCCTGAACTTTTTTTCCAGTTATCACAGGACTTTGAGAACTCAAATTAAGCCACGGAGAAAACAAAACAATCTTTTTTATGCAGGCCCGGTATCTTTCCCGCAAATTCAAAATAAGCGAAAGAGCAATGCTTGCACCGGCACCATCTGCAGCGATAATAACTTCTGGCATTGTTGTTACAGAATTGCCGTCTTCATCTACATCACCATCCAGCGAGCGCTGAATCTGTTCTTCTGTAAAAAGAGCTCTAAAAGAAGCCTGAATATCTTCTACAGCTGATGGAAAAGCATAGGTCGGAGCTAAACGGTATTCCGGAACAACAGTTCGGCTGTATGCCTTATTTGCCAGCATAGAACAAAAGCAACGATAGCTTGCTCTGGATCCGCCAACAAAACTTCCTCCATGCACATAGAACAAAATCCTTTTAGAAGAATAAATCTCTGGAGTCAAAACATCACATTTTACACCACCATAGTCGTGTTCCGAGCGTTCTACATGATTAGGCAAAAAAGAAATATTATATTCGTCTTCTATTTTCTTTCTAAAAACATTTGCATTTACTTTTGAATTATAAGCGAGTAATCGTAATTTTTTTATTGCGGCTTTGCGGTTATCATTTGCTGACATATTGTAAGTATAGCAACTAAAGCTTTTTTTTGCTATATTAGAACAAATCATCTCTCGTTGTAGAAAAGGTGTACTTATGCCAATTAAAATTCATTCAGATTTACCTGCAAGAGGAATCCTCGAACAAGAAAACATTTTTATAATGACAGAAACCCGGGCAGAAACTCAGGAAATCAGACCTCTTAGAGTTGCAATTGTAAATCTAATGCCTACCCGAGAAACAACAGAGACTCAAATACTCAGACTTTTAAGTAACACACCTCTCCAGATAGAAATCAGTCTTATCAGAATGGAACATCACGACTACAAAAATACAGGAACCGACTATCTGGACAAGTTTTATATTCCTTCAAGCGAATTATTAAAAAGAAATTACGATGGAATGATTGTTACAGGAGCACCTGTTGAGCAGCTTCCGTTTGAACAAGTTGATTATTGGGAAGAATTATGCAAAATCATGGACTACGCAGATAAGCATGTTTTCTCTTCTCTGTATCTTTGCTGGGGTGCTTTTGCAGGTTTGTACCATCTTCATGGAGTAAAAAAACATCCAACAAATCAAAAAATCTTTGGAATATATCCAAACCAGCGTAGTGTTCCTTCTGACCCTCTTTTAAGAGGCTTTGATGATGTTTTTCCTATTCCACAGAGCAGACATACAACTATTATAGAAGAAGAAATTCTTGCAAAACCGGAATTAACTGTTCTTGCTCATAACAAAGACATTGGACCTACTTTGATTAAGTCCAACGATAACCGCGAGATTTTTATGACTGGCCATCTCGAGTACGATTCTACAACTCTTGGAACAGAATACTGGAGAGATAAATCAAAGGATTTACCGATTAACATTCCTTGCAATTACTATCCGGAAAACAATCCTGAAAAACAACCGGTTTCAACCTGGCGAAGTACAGCTCACCTTTTCTTTAGCAACTGGCTCAACTATTATGTATACCAGGAAACCCCTTACAACTTTACAAACTAATCAAATCTAAACTGTATGAATCCAGGTAAGTTCATGTTTATTATAATTTAAGTGAACAATGCGACTTCCGGGAATTTGTGCAAACTGATTAATCACAGACCAGTCCGGCTCCCCCTGCATTTTTATCGTGCAAATCATATTTTTGCATAATCCGCTGTCGAGCCATTCCTTTACCCATTTTAAAAGCCGCTCTGGATAGCAGATAACATCGCTAAAAACCCAGTCGCAATAACCAATATCCTGAGGTTTGAGAGTAAATGCATCGTGAGCCATAAACTTTACAAGGGGATTTGACATGAATTCGGGAGCTAATTCTGCTCTGTCAACGGCAAAAACACTTGCTCCTAATCCAACTAAAACCCATGTCCATCCACCAGGACAGGCGCCTGCTTCAAAACAGCGGTCCCCCGCCTTTGGTAATTCAGTTCCGTTAAGGAGATTTGCCATCGTTAAACTTTCCTGAATTTTTAGGTAAGCACGGCTTGGAGGATTTTCATGATCTTCTTCAAAAACAATCTGACCTGCCGGAATAAACGAAGTAGTTTTTGCAGAACATATCATAGTATTTTCATCTATAAGGGTATAAAGACCAATGGGACTATTTGGAATTTTAACAGGAAACTTGCGGACTTTTAAATTTACATAAGGCAATTTTTCCTGAATTAGATTTGCCCGTCTGAAAAACTGATACTGATAAGGAGCCCAGCTGCGCTGAATATTTTTAAGTGAAGCAGCGGCTTCTCCAATTGATTTGAATTGAATTATTTCTGGTTCAAGCATTGTACAGCGGGACCAGTAAGGAAAAGAATCAGCATTATTTACGTCAGAGGGAACAAAATCATCGTAATATATTAAATCGCCGTATTGAGCAGTTGGTTTTGAATCAAATCCCAATCGCCCTGATAATTCTGTTTTGAGCATACCAGACATTTCTGGATATGCTAAAAATGCACAACCTTTTAATTTTTTTGTTAAATTATCTGACATGAAGAATCCTTAATCTGATCTTCTAAATTAGAATCGTTTTCTTCTAAGTGGAGGTGTTCTACATATTCTCCAAGCCGTGCAAAATCCTTAGAAGGAAGAATCATAAATCCAATAATAGTACAGCCGTTTTCTTCTTTGCTCCACTGAGGCTTACATAAAAGAGACAGACTACCCTCACTGGCAGAACGAGCAAAAGTAATTTTTGCCTCATAATCGTTATCCAAATCTAAATTCACAGGAAAACGAAATCTAACTCGGCAACCATTCTTGCTGATGTTCTCTAAAGAAGCGGGTAATGCACAAATTTCTGAAGATTCAAAGCGACCTATATCGTCAAAGCGCTTTGAAAGTCTTTCTTCTAATGACATAGTTACAAGAGTATAAAGATTTTATCAATCTTTAACAAGCATAACCTTTCTAGTTTCATCAATTCCCCCTCCGAACACCCTCACAAAGTACAAACCTCTTGCGCACAGTTTACCAGATTTTGATTTTCCATTCCAGGTAAAGGAGTGTGTGCCTGCCGATAAGGTTCCGTGCTGTAAATATTGAACAACATCTCCGTCCAAAGTCATTACAACAACGCTGACATTTGAACTTTCTTTTACATCCACCTGAATTACAGTCTTTTCACCCTGGCTTGCATTAATAACATTATTTACAATGCTCACGCCTCCACGCTGGCGACTTACAGATTTTAACTTGAATGACCACAAATCCAAAGTGGTTAAATCGCTTTCGTCTTTAAGTCTTAGAGAATACAAAGGTTCTGTTTTTGGATTTGAATAAGTTCCACCACCAGTTGAATCGTTTTCATCTAAAGTAAATATTGGATGGCGGCAAATAGTCAAATCTTGTCCTGCACTATCTTTTAACTTAAAGAGGAAACTTACCTGATCTCCGCTGAGCCAGTTTTGAACATTTTCATAAGGAATTTCAAAATCCAGTAAATCATTCTGAACTTCTACTACCTGTTGATAATAATCCTGGTTTGCCTCATAGGCCAGTGTAGTCAATTCTGTGGGAAGCCAAATTCTCCAGCTTGAAACAAGGCTTTCTCCTGTAGTTTCATCTGTAATATTCCCGTTATATTCAGTACTCAAACTGTCAGCATCCGGGCTATTATCAAACATCGCCTCTACTTTTCCTATTCCGTCATCGGAATAAACAGACGCCTGCATTGTAATATCATATCCAGCATTTAATGAACCATAATTATTCTGTTCTTCGTTCCAGTCATGTACCGCAATAGAATCCTCTGTATAAATATCGTACATAAAGTTTTCATCGGTATTCTCTGCAACACGATTGTCATAGGCATAATTCATTTCTACCGCATTTACGGCAAAGTCACTGATACAATGAGCTTCGCCATGAGGCATAAATGTTGAGTTTGCACCATCTTCATACCCTTGAATATAGGTTACAGAAACACCTGGAATACCTGTTGCAGGGTCGATACTGTCTTTTATAAATGGAGAATAACACTGCAAATAATAATTCTGCAGCTGATACAAGTTTAATTTATCAGATAATTTGTAAATAATGCCTGTAAAGTGTTCATTTGAGAAGACAACTTTCTTTTGAGACTCTACATAAAGATCAGAAACAACATTATAGGTGCCGTCATCATTAATCGTAACAAATCTAAGCGAAGCCGCTGTATCGTTCTTATGCTCTACATAATCATCTGTAGTTACGATGACATTTTCTGTTTTTATTTTTTTATTGAAAACAACATAAAGTTCTTCCCCATCGAGTTTTGCAACAGTAATTTCAAATTTAGGATCTACAGAGTCTGTTGTATAAATTGTATTTGCGTACAGAACGTTACCAGCAAGGTCTGTAATATATCCCTGACCGTCATAAGAAACTGTAAAGGTTTCTTTTAGCGAATGATTGGTATTTGCTTCAAATGCAATTGAAAAATACAGCCCGTCATAAGAACCTGTAGAGTTATAACTTGCAGATGCATCTGCCGGATAGAATTTTGTACTTGTTGCTCCCGGAATAATATTCCTGTCTGCAAAGCTTTTTCCAGTATGACTCTGTTTTACACCAGTTGCGTAGGTAAAATTACCGGAACAGTTATACAACGAGGAATAACGCACTCCACCGCTGGTTCGTCGATTAGTATCCTCATCAAACGCCCTTGAACCACCAAAAATATCTGCTGCATAACTGTTGCTCGTTGTATAATCCCGACTGGTATTCTGCCAACCGATTTGAGTATACCAAAAGTTTTCTTCTGTAGATGATGAAGAAAAATCATAATCGTTATCCCAGATATGGAACTCTATAGCATTTAATACGGTGATACCGTCTTCGTGGACTCCAAAAAGTTCCGAAGCATCATCTGTGTTAACTCCGTCATAAGAAATATACGCTGCAAAACCAGGAGACTTTGTATCCCATGAGCCGTACAGTTCTGTATTAGAAACAGAATCCCAGGAACCAACTGATATCTGTGGTAAAATATGGGCATCATCTAAATCAGAAGAACAAAGAACATTTACACCCCTGGTAGATTCAGATACATCTTTTATATTTGAATTAGAAATCCTTGTTACCCTGCCAGAAGGAGCTTTTGCACCGTCGATATAGCCCTTCCAGTGTTTATAGTTTACTCCGTCAACTGTAACAGTGTCGTCAACATAAGAACAGATTCCAACTCGTATTCTGTGTGTCTGTTCTTCATAACTCTGATTTTTTGCATCAGAAGCTGTAAGGGCAAACTTTCTATAAAGAGAATGAACTGTGCTGTTATCCTCTACGCCCCGCACATAGGTGTTTACAATTCCACTCTCAAAAGAACTTAAGCCGGAAATGGAGAATCCAGTATCTCCAGCAGAATTATTACTAATTCCCCCAAGATCAACCGTACTCTCGTAATTTGTCGAATCTAGGTCCACCCCTTCAAGAGTGATTTCTTCTGAATACTGATACTCAACAAAGTTGTGGCTGTCATAATCAGCCTGAGTTGAGGCATCTGAAGAATGAAGTTCCTGCCCGATACGAACCGCCACAAGAACAGGAGGACAGTTATCAAGAACAGAAACGATTTTATTACCACTGGTGTAATGAGCAATTCTGTTTTTATGTTCGTCTCTTAATGTTTCAAAAAGGTCACTTGTTGCCTTTGGAACGTCAATATACGGAATCGTTGTCTTATGACTTGCCTTTACAGCTCCACTTGTGTCAGTTGTACCTTCCCCACGTCCCATATCGGTAGACTGTTCATCCCCTGAAGTTTGTCCCGTAGCATCGGTATTCCAGGTTTCCTGTGACTTTAGATAGAAAGAAGAAAGATCTGACTTTCCATCAGTGCTGATCGTACATTCTTTATCATACCAGGTAGAATAAGAGCAGCTGGAATTTGTAATCTTTTCACCTGCACGGCTTATTTCGTTATTTGAGTTTTCGATTTTTATAGATTCTCCTGAAATTGAATCCTTAAACTCAACATAAATAACATCATCGTAAACCGTATAGGCAATTTTAACCTGAGGCCTGCTAAAATAAACTCCACTGTTATTTCCACTGTCCACTCCACCTTCCGAAGCAGAAAGAGAGGCCGTTGCAGAAGCTGTTGAACACTCAACTGAACAATAAGAAATCTCTGCATTATACAATTCTGCAAAAGAGTCAGTTGCAAGATCGTTTTTCTTAAGTCGTAATGTCCACAGAGCATCACCTTTTAAATCAACACCATTATTGTAAAAGTTCTGTCCTACGCTTAAAACCTGACCGTTAAGGCTTGCTTCTCCGCTTTGACCTTTTAGCACACTTGAATAGGTGCCGTCGTGGTCAATAGAAGTTCCATCTGGCATTTGAGCCGGCAAAGAAGTTAACGAAGGCTCTGCAGTAAAGGAAGTTCTAAGACTTTCGGGAGTTGTGATATATCGATAAAGCCCCGATACTCCGCTTGGCGCTCCCTGATTTACAGAATTATCCTCATACATAGAAGAAGTATTTCCGTTTAAGAGAACAAAATCTTTTCCTGTTGCAAAGCTTATACCATCGTTTAGAATTACATTTCCATTAAATAATGCAAAGTTCTGTGCTACATATGTATCATTAATAAAATTACAATCACGGGATGGAGCATTTATATATAAATTTTTGCTAAAGGTAACTGGATTAGAAGATGCCCCTGCACTAAATCCCGCTTTACCATCAACATAAACATCGCTTACAAAGCTAATCTGATTTACACAAGAAATTATTCCCTTTAGCTGAACACTGCCTTCTCCATTCTGCACAAAGTTTCTTGCAACAAAGTTTGGATTCAAATCAGAAATAGTTCCCGGATTAAGAGTTAATACTCCGCTGTTTGTTATGGTAATACTTGTAGTAGCGGGA
Organism: uncultured Spirochaetaceae bacterium; assembly: GCA_902797305.1. Classification (GTDB taxonomy): domain Bacteria; phylum Spirochaetota; class Spirochaetia; order Treponematales; family Treponemataceae; genus Treponema_D. The sequence continues at coordinate 81,918 of CADBSK010000138.1, forward strand.
GAAGCATCACTTGAAATATTATTATTAAAAGTAAGATTATCACCATTAAATATTGTATCTACATAATGAGTTATGCTGCCATTATAAATCTGGTCTTCTGCAGTAATTATGCTTATTGAACTAACTAAATGCTCAGAACCGGTCAAAAGTGTACCATTTAACTTAATTAAATTAAGTCTTGATGTCGCTCCTATTGATTTTTGAAGGTTGAAAGAGCCTACCGCTCCGTCCGCCTGGATAAGAGAATATTCGCCATCAGTATTAGAATCTAAAGTTTCTTTAAACAAGACTGTTCCGCTGTTTTGAACTGTTAAAGAACCCAAAAGATTTACAGCGTCATTAAATGTTATATCTTCTCCTGTAAGAGCAATCTCGTTACAAGAGACTTGGCCTGTGTAAGTTTGATTGCCTGTACTGGTTATATTCTCAGTAAGGCTGATACCCCCTGTTGCAGAAACGCTGGCAGAACTGCAACTAGCCACCACTCCAAGGGTTAACGCACTACCAGCATTTATCGAGAGAACGCCGCAAGAATCGGTCACCTTTACAGTACCAGTAATTGTGCCTGCACCGATAGTCAAATCACCGCTCTTTGTAACATCTACCGTACCGTCAATTGTGCCTGCATCGATTGTCAAATTACCACTCTCAGAAACAGCTACATCACCGTTCACTGTATCTGACGTTAAGATCAGAACCCCACAAGAGCCTGTCACCTTAACATCTCCAGTTATTGTATCTGAATTAAGAGTTAAATCTCCGCTCTGGCCTACTTCTACCCCACCGCTAATCGTACTAGCGCAAAGAGTAAGAGAGCCGCACTTTGTAACCGTTATTTTTCCTGTAAAATCATTGCCAGAAGAGCTTAAAGTAACTTCGCTAGTCGTGTCCCCAGTGTCGATTGTTGTTGTACCAGCCACATTTAATTCTGAAGAATCTGAAGAAATTGTTGTCTCACCGCTAATTAAAAGATTTCCGTATTCGGTTCCCCAGCTTGCAGTTGCAGTTGAACCGCCGTAATATTCTACAGTCCCGTAAGCAGAAGAAGTTCCGTTATCAATCGCGGCATCATCGCCAGAAGAATTAGTAATCGTCTCACTTCCTGTAAGGCGAACCTTACCAAGATTAGTTATTGATTCTGCTATAAGATTTCTGCCTGCTAAATCAAGTATTTTTCCAGAATTAACTACTATTGAGTTTAAGGAAACTGGACTTATCTCATCCCCTTCGGAAAGAACAGGATTGTTTCCACCATCGTTCGTGTTGATAATAACATTAGTACCGCTACCAGGAATTGACTTATTTTGCCAGTTGGCCTTTGTATTCCAGGAACTACTTGTTCCACCTAACCATGTGTAGGTTGCACCCGGAAAATTCCAGTAACTGTTATTTCCGTTATCTACACTGTCGTTAGCTGTCAAATATACATGCAAACCAGAATTTAAAGTTTGATTATTAGAGTTTTGTATAGAAACATAACTTATATTAACATTTGTATCTAAATCAGCAGTATCACCTGTATATACAATGTACCATTCATCGTCAGAGTCGTCTGCGTCATCACTCGAAGACTTAAGAGTAATCCGATTGCCTTCTTCTCCAGTTACCGTTATTTTATTAAAGCTTTGAGTTTCTGCTGTTTTAAATACAAGTATGGAACCAGCTTTGTCTGCGGTAAAATCATTAAAGGTATTTGAACCATTAAAGGTCGCATTACCGTCTATGTTAAGGGAAGAAAATTTATTATCCCCATATATAACAGCCCCACTTGAATCAGAAAGTTCCAGAGTTACCCTCGCCTCATCCCCAAAGCCCTTATAGCCAGGGGCTGTTTCAGAACCAAAAACCGCACTCTCAGCTGAGACAGAAAGATTGTTTCCTCCACTTGTGATTCCCTGTTCTACAGAAAGAGCTCCTTCTGAACAAGTTAAGGTAGTATCGCTGTTAATAGTCAAAGATTTTTTAAACACTTGATTTCCAGAAGTCTTAACCTGCGTACAGTCAGCCCCCAAAGTACACGACACATTTGATGTAAGACTAGTTAACGCAGTGTTTACACCGACTCCACCTGCAATGCTTGCAATGCTGGCATCTCCATTACCAGACAGCTTCAGAGCATAAGAGCCATCAACCGTTGAACCAAAAACCGTAGCTGTATTTCCCGTTACCGTAAGATCATGCTTTAAAGTTACAGCACCAGATAATCCAATATTGTTACCAGTTATTGCAGAACAATACGAGGTTGTTGTTCCACTGACTGTAAAAGCATTAAAATCAGAAACCGTATTAGAGGAGCCATTAGCACCAAGAGTAACATTTCCAGATATATTAAGAGTGGCAGTTGAATCCGTACCAGAAACATTACCTTTAATTGTACAGGTGCCACTTCCACCATTTACTGCTATGTTTGCTACCTTACCAGAAGCAACCGTAAGAGTGATTGTTCCATTATTGTCGTTTTCAAAGGCTACACTGTTAGAAGCCGCTACAGTTAAATCGTTAGCAAATATAATTTGGTATTTTGAAGAAAACTGATTACAAGTTACATTATCATTAAATGTTACCGTAGTTGCATTTAACAGAGTCCCAAAAGTTAAATTATTAGAACCTGCATTCAGCACATCGTTAAAAGTAATCGATGAAGATGTATTCACAGTTCTAAAGGTTACATTTTTATTGCAAGTAACAGACTGACTGTAATTTTGGGCATCAGATCTTACAGTACCACAACCTCCCCCTATAACAACCGGAATCGATGCTGTTAATGCACTGAGTTTATTCGTGTTCGTATTTGAAGAACAAATATCTCCTTTAAAATACGCGGTTGCGCCGCTCTGGCCGTTAATCGTAAGTGTTTTATTATTTGAATTAATTACATAAAAATTTGCACTGCTATCTACATTTACAGTTAAATTTCCATTTATTGTTAAAGAAGTATTTGTTGTATCAGAATCAAAAGAAACAGAGTCTCCCCTAAGAGTAATCGCTGCACTGGTTGTTACATTACCAGTGTAAGTTTGATTACCAGAGCTGGTAACATTCCCTGTAAGGTTTGAGCCCCCTGTTGCAGTAACGCTGGCAGAACTGCAACTAGCCACCACCCCAAGGGTTAACGCACTATCAGCATTTATCGAGAGAGCACCACAAGAATCTGTCACTTCTACAGTACCAGTAATTGTGCCTGCACCGATTGTCAAATCACCGCACTGCGTAACATCAACCCCATCGCTAATCGTACTAGCCCCAATAGTAAGCGCCCCGCACTCAGTAACCGTTACTTCTCCCGTAAAATCATTATCAGAAGAACTTAAAGAAACAGCGCTTGTTGTATCCCCAGTGTCGATTGTTGTTGTACTTGCCACATTTAATTCTGAAGAAATTGTTGTCTCACCGCTAATTAAGAGATTTCCGTATTCCGTACCCCAGCTTGCATTTGCAGTTGAACCGCCGTAATATTCTACAGTCCCGTAAGCAGAAGAAGTTCCGTTATCAATCGCAGCATCACCACCAGAAGAATTTTTAATCGTCTCACTTCCTGTAAGACGAACCTTACCAAGATTTGTTATGTATTCTGATTCTAAATTGTTCCCTGCAAAATCAATTGTTCCGCCATCATAAACATAAAGACTTTTAATCTTTACAGTATTTTCTAAAACCAGACTGTAATTAAACGAAACACTTGAATAATCTTCGTAGCCGATATAAATATTTCCTGTATTTGAATCATAAAGGGGAGATTCGCAAGCTACAAAAGTACCATTCGAATCCTTTACCCGCCAGTTTGAATCAGTCGACCATCTTGTATCAGTAGTTCCAAACCAGTAATAATCAGCAATAAACCAGTTTACAGTTGTTCCACTTGTCTTCTCTCTAATATTTTGAGCTTTTGGAACAAGTGATAAAAGGTATGCATCAGAAGAAGAATCAAGACTAGTTGCGTATTCTACCTGGACATAGGAAAAATCGCTCTCCTGAGGCTTTGTCCCGTTAGAAATATCAAGAATCCAGTTACTGCTTGAAAAAGAACTTGTTAATGTTAAAGGATAGTTTTCCGACCCTGCTGCCGATAAAGTTCCATTTATTGTCTGAACCTCTCCGGCTTCAAACGTTACAACACCTTCTGCCCCCAGCGCACTTGTATTTACAACAAGATTTTTAAATGTATTTGCTTTTGTAAAAGTAGTACTAGCCTTTAAATTTGCTGAGTCTATAACAAACGAAGCATCTACTGTAGTTGTACCAGTGATATTCAGCGTGTTAACAGCACTTTCATCGGTAATTTCTATAGTTCCACCTGTAAAATTAATAACCCCGGTATCACTTTCGTCATCAATTCCGCCAGCACTTATAGAACAAGATGAACCACTGGTATAAATTGTTCCGCAGTTATTCATAAGAGCTGTTTTTAAATCAAGGGTAGTTATTCCATTTAGCTCATCACCGAGTTTTGAACCGGTTTCAAGAATAAGAGCATAAGTAGACTCTCCTGTACCACCATTATTGTATTCTGCGTAATCTCGGCTCAGACTAGGTGTTATAACTGTACCACCAGAGGCAATTGTTAATTCTGTACTCCCTGACTGATTACACAAACTAATGTAATCACTTGCATTTAATGTTCCTGATACTCTAATTGAAGACAAAACCGAAGAATCAGAAGCTGAATGAGTTAAATTTACGATATTACAGTTTCCACTCAGCAAAAGAGATGTACCACTGTGAGTTTGAATATCACCAGTGCAGGTAAAATCACTGGTAATATTAAGAGTTGCCCTAACGCCACTTGTGTCACTTGCACGATTAAAATTAGCACCAGAGGCAACAACTGTTCCTCCTTCAACATTAACCGTAAAATTGTATGTCGAGTAATAATCCAAACTAAAACTGTTAAGATTAAAATCCGTACAAGTTAATGTAACTCCAACCCCTAACTGTACATTAACTTCTCCACAAACATTAAACTCACCAAAGGTATAGTCCTTTGCTATAGTCACAGTTTTTGAAGAAGTTGCATTATCACCGCTTCTTTCAGGATTAGAAAAATATACCCTAGAAGTGCTTGTACCACTTGTTAGACTGGACGAAACAAATACAACATCTCCATTAAAGAAAACAGTTCCCGTTCCAAATTGTGTAGAACAGGTTTCTGCCTCCCTATAACTACCATCAATTTTTACAATACCACTAGAAAAATTAACTGTCCCGGAGTTATTAATATCTCTAAAAGTTCCGCCAGTGGTTGTTATGGTACCGCTGTTATTTAAGGTGCCTTGAATTGTACCGATGTCATCATTGATTATACCGGCATTCGTAATATCACCATTAATATAGCAGTTAGTATATATATCTATTGTAGCATCTGTACTGTTTGAAACATTTCCTTCAATAACGCCCCCATCCTTTATTTTTACCCCGGGTTCTCCACCTACACCACTAGAATTATTTACTAAACCGTCAGTAACAGTTAACTTTCCTGCAGAAATTGTTAATTTTGAACCGTTGTTTACCGTAACTGATTTTACTGTTACAGAATATTTTAATTCCAGATAGCTACTTCCTGTAGGGATTGCTATTACAACCTCATCATCCGATGTCGGAATTCCTGTATCCCAGTTAGCTGATGTAGTCCATTCAGAATCAGCTGCCCCAATCCAGGTTACAGTAGCCCCATAACTACAAACTGAGATTGCAAAAAATAAAAGAGAAAAAATTAAAAATGTACGCAGTTTTTGTAATAAAAACGGTTTCACTCTTCAATTATCGGTGCAAAAGTCTTGCCATTTAAGTAAAATCTAACTATGTATAAAAAAAGGCCACCCGAAAAAAAAACGAGCAGCCTCTTCCTCCTTAATTGCAACAGTCAATATAAAACTGTCTATGCACGAGTTTTTTCAACTTCATTATGTACCTGATCAAGGATTTCCATAATGCCATCAATAATCTTCTGCTTTGGATCAGGTTCATCTGCAGGCATTGATGCAAGTTTGCTGTCACGGAATTCTTTACAGTTAATAATTGGATGAGCTGTCAATGTAACAACATCCTTTGTAACAACATCTGCAAGCATATCATCAGGCTTATCTGGATTGATACGCAAACAGTTTCCATTGATTGCAACTGGCAAAACAATATCAAAAAGTCTTAAATAACTGTCAATTTCTCGCAAACCTTTCTTTGTTTCAGGCTTACCAGGTCGGTATCTGGTACCACTTGGAAAAACAAGAACAACCTGTCCGCGCTTTTTACAAGCATCCATTGCACGCATTGCAGCAAAATTGATTGTTCTGGCTTTTTTTTCTTCATTTGCCTTTTCTTCTTCGCTAACTTCGCTTTCTGTAACTTTGTCCAAAGAACGGGTTGGATAAATTACAACGCGGGTAAAACCTTCTGTCCATACTCGGATTCCTACCCCAGCTTCGTTGAGTTTCATACCGGCAACTGCAACAATTCTTTCAGACAAATCCTTAGCCCAAGGTTCACCATATTCTTTTAACATGTATATAATTGCTGGTAAATCAAGGTTTGTGTAGTGTTCCATAAGGATTAAACCACGCTTACCATTATTTACAACCTGTTCGTAAAATTCCTTAAAATACTGAATGTTTCCTAAACCAGAGCCAGGCAAAAAGTTATCCTTAAGAATCATTTCCATATAAGGAGTAAGATCCTTGTTTGCCTCTTGATAAACATTTGTAGCATCAATCAATGCCGGTGCCTTAGAAAGCTTAACCATATCGTTAAAATATTTTCCGTAAGCTTCAAGTAATGTCTGTGCCATTAAAAAACTCCAATAATTAATGTTCGTCTATTCTAATAGTAGAATTTTACCCTGTCAATTACAGTTATAAAGTTTTGTTTTGTGGTTTATTATGTTCTACTTAAAAGTTATATAAGAACCACTTACCTTCTTACTTTCGTATACACCTGAGTCGATTAACTTATATTTTTCAGAGAACTGTACAGGTTCTCCAGGTAAAATCACAGTTGCGCCTATACTAGCCGTTATTTCACGATCACCGAGTTCAGGAATAGCAATGTCTTTCAGACTGTTTGTAAATCGCCCAATAACACTTTCTGCGACTTCTTTTGTATGCACCTCAGGAGCATATGCCGAAAATTCGTCTCCACCCAGGCGGAAAACTATATCTTCTTCTCTAAATGCCTTCTTAAGACAATTTGCAACGCTAATAATTACTTTATCTCCAACATCATGACCATAATTATCGTTAATTGACTTAAACTTATCTACATCAAGAAGCATAAATAAACCGCCACGACCATGCTTAAGCATATCTGCAATCTTACTTTCACCGCTAACACGATTTAGAAGCTTAGTCATACGATCTGTTTCAGAAAGTGCAATCAGTTTTTCTTTTTCTTTTGCAGCTTTAACAAGCTCATCGATATTCTTAAATCCAACAATAATTGTATCTTTTTCCAGTTTAATAAACTTAAACTGATAAAAATGAATATCGCCTTCGATCATTACACGATAACTGGAAACATATTCCTCAGATTCCTTTAGCTTTTCAATTACAGTCTCTAGATTTGTTGCATTGCGCATAAAATCTACATCATCTTGCAGTACTCGGTTTTCAATGTATTCATTTATAAACTTATCGTATGAAGAATCAGTATTATTATCATCAAGGTAATATTTTGGAACAAATCCCTGCAATTTAATCGGCTTAAAGATTTTAGAAGAAACATCAATACTCAAAATGTTTGCAAAGTCACGGCTTAAAGCCTGTACAATATTAAACTGCTCTTCCAGTTCCTGTTCTTTTTTCTTTACATCATCAATATCAGAGAATAAACCAATATAAGATATTGGAGAACCATCTTCTTTTCTGAGAATACTACCTGCAGCATGGAACCATCTCCATCCCCGGTCTCTTGTTAAAAGTCTATATTCAACATCGTATACAGTTTTTCCTGTTGGGTCATTAATCGCATCCATAAATGCTTTCATAACCTTTGGTTTATCATCTTCATAAAGTCTGCTGGACCATGCTTCCAGAGTGTCTGGAAAATCTTTTTTATCAGAAAAACCTAATAATTCTATAAAGGTCTGGGACCAGTTACATTTTCCAATTTTTCCATTTTCATCAAAATCTATTGTCCATGGGCCAGAACTAATCAAAGAGTGAATGAGCTGCATAGCTTGAGTTTCTTTATTAAGTCTGTCGTAAGCTTTTTTTGTCTTTAAGTTAGCCTTTTTTTCCTGTTCAAGAAGAGCCATAGAATGCTGTCGGACTACATGAATCAAAATCATAAACAAACTTAAAATCGAAATAATTGTAATTAAAATCTGTATTCCATTTCTAATGATAATTGAATCGATACTGGAATGTATATGATTATTAATAACACTATCATAAACAAGAATCGTAAGAACCCAGTCAGTATTTTTGATATGACTATAATACAGCTGAGCATCATTGTTTTCATAAGTAATGCTTATTAAGCCGGATTTTTCACCTTCAAAATCTTTTTTTATTTTTTCATAAACTCTCTGATTCTTTTTACTTGATTTAATTGCTTCAAGAATATTTTTTCCTGCTTCAAGACCGGCAAATTCCGCTTTTGTAAGGCTTTCACCGTTTTTATAATAGAGATTGAAATGCGATTCAATGTTCATTTCTCGGTAGGTTATTGATTGCATCATTGAATCAATATTTATGCGCAAAAAACAGGCATTAATTTTTGTACCTAAAAAAACAACATCATTAACAGGAAGCGCCATAAATAATTCCTGTTCTCCGCCATAATTTAATACAGTAGAAAATATCGGTTGGGTTATTTCCTCAGCCAAAAACGGGTATCGGGTTTTACCGGAACTTGTACTATGGGAAGTATATACAAGACCGTTTGCATCTACAAAAGCAAAAGCATCGATTCCATATATTCGACGGATTTTTCCAAGGTAAGCTCTTAAACTTTTTACTGAACTTAAATCTCTTTTGGTAATTGTAGAAATTGCATTTTTTGCGTAAATATAATTCTTTTGTAATTCATTTTCGATAAGATTAACAGAACGGTTCGCTAATTCTTCTATATAAAAGTTACTTACATTCTCAGCAGCACTTCTGGCAGCATTTTTTGCCGTTACATTAGTCCATATCGATGTAGTAAAAAGAATCAAAAAAACAACAATGCCACCAATAATTGCTATTTTATAAGTGTTGGCTTTATTTCTTTTATGATTATTTCCATCTTTCTTCATTCTTAAAACTACCTGTTGCTATTATTTATAATCAATTACGCCGTATAAGGAGTTTAACAAAAATTCAGCGTCCAGCTTATAAAATATAGTTGTTTTTTCTTCAGTTTTTTCCGGGTATATCGTACCTGGCTGTACTCCATCCGCAATTTTAATCGCTGTAGTTATAGTATCAAAACCAATTCCAAAGCAATCCTGTAAAGCAAGGGCATAAATAACACCATCTTTCAGGTATTCAATAGCCCTTTTATCATGGTCCATACCTACAATAGTAATCTTTTTCTTTTTATCTCCTTCAAGAACAGCTCGTCCAGCTCCCACAGGATTACTCATATTACAGCAGATAATTCCTTCCAGGTTTGGATATTTTGAAAGAAATTCCTTTGTAAAATTGTAGGCATTTTCTTCGCTGTCATCATCGTATTTTACATCTACAAGTTCAATTCCAGGATACTTCAAAAATACACTTTTTGCTCCCTTAGCACGTTCTTCATGACATGGAGCTCCAACAGAGCCAACAAGCATTGCAATCTGACCTTTATAACTTAGTTTCTCACACAAAATCTGAGCCAGATCTGCACCATCCTCAAAGTTATGAGTGTTACCAACATAGGCAATTCTTTTACAGCCATTTTCTTTTCCAGAGTCAGAACTTGAAAAAGTCATAACTTTATTTCCACTTTCTATTAAGCGGTTTATTTCTGGTGTTACAATATCAATATCTGCAACATCGACTCCAATAACATCGTAAGAACCAGAAGCAGCAGCATTGCTAATTCTTTGTACCTGATCTTTTGCAGAAACATTATCAGGCGCAAGATAATCATAAGTTATATAAATACCATTTTCTTCGTACTGGCGAACGGCACTTTCCATTCCAAGAGCAACTGCATCCCACCAGGAATGAACAAGCTTATATGTAAAATAAAAATTATAAGCTGACTTTTTTGGTACATAGGAATCATTCAGTTCGGGCATTTCAAGTACAAATTCTTTTTCAGCTAATGAAGAATTAGTACTATCAGACTTTTTTGCCCCATCTTTAATTTCTTTCTTTGCTGAACAACTTACAACAAAAAATGAAAATATCGACAAAATGATAAAGAAGAAAAATATATTTCTTAATTCTCTTTTCATAAAGTCATCACCTAAAAACAAAACGTTATAGTTCAATTATACGACTAAAAATTGAAGTATCAAGTAGAATTATTTGTATTGAATAATTCGCCTGCATACGACAAAATTGAAGAATGCAAATTGAACATATAATCTTTGACCTTGATAACACATTATACCCTTCCAGCGGAGCCATGGACGAAGGAATTACTCGCCGTATGCAGGATTGCATCATGAAACAGTTTAACTGTACCAGAGAAGAAGCAATTTCCCTTCGACATCAGCGAATTCAGGGCTTTTCAACAACTCTTGAATGGCTAAGAAGCGAAGGCCTTACCGATGTAGAAGGCTTTTTTGCCCATGTTCATCCTGAAAATGAGGCCGATGAAATAGATTTTAATCCAGAATTGCGCCCATTTTTACAGGGAATTAAAATCCCAAAAATAATTTTTACAAACGCACCAAAAGAACATGCAGAAAGAGTTCTTAAAAAGTTAAATGTAAGTGATTTATTCGATTCAATCTGTGATATCAGAGCCTGCTCGCTTTTAGGAAAGCCCTACGCCTCCGCTTATGAAACAGCTCTAAAAATGTGTAACGGTACAATCGAAAATACAATTTTTATTGATGACTTACAAAAATATACTGACGGATACAAAGCCATCGGAGGAACAGCCATCCTCTTAGGAAATAAAACAGGTCTTCCGCTCAACCCTTCTAGTCCTGCAGTCTTTAAAGGTGAGCCACCTCATCCAGGACGATGCCTGCGCATACCTTCCTTATTTAACTTACCGGAAGTACTAAATCTTTTAAGCGATTAATTTCCATAAAAAAAGGCTGTCCCTCAAGTGCACAAACTATAGAACACTTGAAAAAGGACAGCCTTTTATAATTACGCCCTACATTATTGAGCAGAGCCGACTAAACACATCCATTCTGCTTCAGCACAAAGTGTATCGCCAACATATGCTTTTCCGGCCTGTTTAATCATTTTTGGACTTGTACGTAAATAAGTAATTTCCATTCTTACTTTATCACCAGGACGAACCTGATTGCGGAACTTAACCTTATCCAAAGTTGCAAAAAAGAATAAACCATCAGCAGGAACAACTCCGCTATAACGCAAAGCAGCCCCTCCAGCCTGAGCCATTGTTTCACAGAGAATAACTCCAGGAACTACAGGATATTCAGGAAAATGTCCCTTAAAAAAGAATTCGTTTTCTGTAAAAGTGTGTTCGCAAACACAACCTTTGTCATCAGCACTAATGATTGCATCCACAAACAGAAATGGTTCTCTGTGAGGGAGTAAAGATTTAATATCAGTAGTTAATGCCATTATTTTCTCCAGTAATCAACCTGCGTCGATTAAATTTTCTTAAGGATGATTGCTCCGTTATGTCCACCAAAACCGAATGTTGCACTCATAGCAGCATTTACAGGCATATCGATACCCTTGTTTGGAACATAATCCAAATCACAACCGCCCTCTACATCCTGTTCATCCAGGTTCTTTGTACAAGGAACAAAGCTGTCTGTGATAGCTTTAACACAAATCATAGCTTCGATTGCACCAGTAGCACCAAGACAGTGTCCATGCATTGACTTAGTAGAAGAAATCTTGAGTTTGCGGGCATTTTCTTCTCCAAAGGCAATCTTAATCATGTTTGTTTCACTAGGATCATTGATGTGAGTAGAAGTACCATGAGCATTGTAATACTGGATTTCGCTTGGATCCATTCCTGCATCCTTGAGAGCACGGGTCATACACTTAGAACCACAAACTCCATCTGGATTAGGGCTTGTTAAGTGGTAACCGTCGCAGCTTGCACCATAACCAGCTACTTCTGCATAGATTTTTGCTCCACGAGCCTTAGCATGTTCATATTCTTCGAATACGAGAACTGCAGAACCTTCACCCATTACAAATCCGTTACGTTTTTTATCAAAAGGACGGCTTGCTTTAGTTGGGTCTTCATCAAAACCTGTTGAAAGTGCATGTAAAACTTCGAATGCAACAATACCGAATCCGTTGATTGTTGATTCTGCACCACCAGTCAAACAAACATCAAGACGACCACTGCGAACCATATCAAAAGCAGCACCAAGGGCATCTGTACCACTTGAACAAGCTGTAGAAACAGCCTGAACAGGACCATGACAACCAAACTGAATAGCGATGTTACCACCAACTTCGTTTGGAATAAGTTCAGGAATTGCCATTGGGTTTGTCTTTACAAGACCAGATTTATAGTAGCTGATACAGCTTGATTCCAATACTTCAAAACCGCCGATACCAACACCAAGGATTACACCAGTTTCGTCAAGAATATCTTCTTTTCCAATAAGATTAGAATCTTCCAATGCCATCTTTGCAGCTGCAACACCATACTGTGTAAAGCGAGCCATCTTTCTGGCTTCTTTTGGATCCATGTAATTTCCAGCTTCAAAACCTTTTACTTCTGCAGCGTAATGAACCTTGTTATTTGTAGCATCAAAATGAGTAATTGGACCAATACCACTCTTACCAGCTTTGATTCCTGCCCAAGTTTCTTCAACCGTATTTCCAAGAGGAGTTACAGCACCCATCCCAGTAATTACAACTCTTCGTTTTTCCATTTTTATTTCCTTTTTTGTATATATTCAGAAGGGAGAAGCCTCTCCCTTTGTTATAGCATTCTTTCTGCTTATTAATTATGCACCCATTCCACCGTCAACGCCGATTACCTGAGCGGTGATATAAGTGCTTAAATCGCTTGCCAAAAACAAAGCAGCATTTGCGATATCTTCTGGCTTTCCACCACGCTTTAATGGAACAGAGTCTATCATCGATTTTTTAAGATCCTCGTTTAAGACAGCAGTCATATCTGTTTCGATAAAACCAGGAGCAATACAGTTTACACGGATACCACGGGCACCTACTTCTTTTGCAAGAGCCTTGCTATAGGCAATCAAACCACCTTTACTAGCAGCGTAGTTTACCTGTCCTCCCTGACCGTGTAATCCAACAATCGAACTCATGTTAATGATAGAGCCTGAACGAGCACGTAACATTGCATTAGAAATGATTTGTGTTACGATAAATGTTCCTGTTAAATTAACATTCAAAACATCCTGCCAGTCTTCCATCTTCATTCTAAAGCTAAGACCATCCCGAGTAATACCTGCATTATTTACAAGAATATCAAAATTGCCTGCTTCGCTGAGGGCAGCCTTTACAACCTGTGTAAGTTCTTCTGCGTTACCAACATTTGCACAAATCTCATGAAAAGCAGTACCGTTTTCTTTTGCAAGAGCTTCTAACTCTGGTTTTGCTGCACTAGGTTTAGAGCACAAGCCCCATACTTCTGCACCGTTAGCCAAATACACTTCTACAATTTTGCGGCCAATTCCACGGCTTGAACCTGTAACAAGTGCTTTTTTTCCTTTAAGCATATTTCATCCTTAAATTAATTAGTTTCCGGGGACTCACTTAAAATAGCGGGTCCCTGCGTCCCACTATTTTAAGTGAGACTTTTTCATAAATATTTAAGCCTGTAACTCGTTTAAACCTTCAACAGTGTTGATTGAAGAAACTTTGTAGTTTTCACCCATTTCTGTTTTTGCCCAAAGTCCGCCAAGAACTTTTCCTGGACCAACTTCTAACAACTGCCAGTCAGCATCCAAAAGCTTTGAAAGAACAGCTTCTTCGTCTGTCCATCTTACAGGATTTGTGAGGTGTAATACGGCGTTTTTCTTAATTTCTGCACCACTAACAGCCTTATCACCTGTTACATTGCTGAACATTTCGATTTTTGGATCATTGAATGTTACATCTGCAATTGCTTTTTCAAATTCATCTGCAGCTTTCTGCATAAGAGGACTGTGGAAAGGACCTGCAACAGCAAGGCGTAAAGCACGGCGAGCACCCGCTTCTTTTGCTTTTGTTTCTACTTCTGTAAGAGCATCAAAAGTTCCGCTTACAACTGTCTGAACACTAGAGTTTAAGTTAGCTGCATAAGCATCTTTAATACCAGAACAAATATCTTTAACCTGATCCTGACTAAGCCCAATTACAGCTGTCATTCCAGGTGCGTGACCTTCGTTTGCAGCAGCAATTTCTTCGCAAACTTTCTGCATAATCTGACCACGTTTCTGAACAACCTTGATTACATCTTCAAAACTAAGAACTCCGGCAGCATACAATGCAGGGAATTCACCAAGACTAAATCCCATGCTTGCGCTTGGAGTAATACCTTTAGATTCCAATACTTTCATTGTCGCAATAGATGCTGTAGTAATTGCAAGCTGGCTATTATCTGAACGACTAAGAACTTCTTTTTCTGATTCCCACATCAACTTTGGCATATCAACGCCAGTGATTTTTGTAACTTCATCAACAACAGCTTTTGCTTCTGGATAAGCATCGCAAATATCTTTTAACATTCCAGGTTCTTGTGCACCCTGACCAGGGAATAAAAATGCAAATTTCTTAGACATAATTACCTCATATTTTCAATCTGACAATTTTTTAGTTTTTTGTCATATAATCATATAAAGTTTAACAAATTAAAAAAAATTGTCAACCGTCTGAAATAATAATGAAAAAAATTTGTAACCTTTTTTGGGAATCAATTGTTGTTATTATAGAAAACCTCTTAAAGCGAATATTAATCAGAAGCCATCGGTCTTTTCTCTCCTTTTGCCGATGGCTTCATTCTTTTAAAAACTGATTATTTCCTGATAAACTTGAATTGCATACGCGTCTGTCATACCGCTAATGTATTCTACAACGCATTTTTCAAAACTATCCCTGTCTTCGATATGAAAGATTACAGGGGTGTTGTATCTCAAAAGTTTTTTTCTATCAAGTCGCTGACCGTTTGCACTTAACGGCATATAATTTGAATATTTAATAAGCCAGTCACTAAAAGTTTTGTTAAGATTCTGGTAATAGCGCAATGCCTGACTGACTCTACCATTTTGAGCATATTCATAAGTACGCATTAAAGTTCTAAAGATTGTCTGTATCACATTACTAGCGTAAATAGTAAATTCTTTTAATCTCCAGTGATTATAAATATGAGCAAAATTAAACTTTTTTAATTCTTTTATAAACTTAAAGTATTCATCGCTAAAACAAATGCCTTTTTCAGGGCTGGATTGCTCACACAAGTCTACAATCATATCGTTTATCAAAACCGTGGTATTAACGGCCTTTCCGCTTCTAAATGCATGATTTCCTTTACCATTGAGAGTTGTTCCTACAATTTCACGAATATGGCGGTAAGCACTCATATCAAGAATATGATACAATCTGGCATCTTCGATATCACGTCCAAGATAAGCAATTTTATCTGCAACTTTTACAATACATCCTTCCCAGGTATATGGCTGAATCAATCCAGGTCGCTTAATTGAATACAAATCAATCGCATCTGATCTTGGCTTGATTCCCTGCTGGTCAATCTCTCCGCAATGACAAATAAGGCCGTCTCTTACAGCGTAGGTAAGATTTAAAGGCTGCTCTACTGCATCAGGATTAGGAAGAGTTTCTATATAATCTGCAAAAAATAAACTGTTTCTTTCGTGCCAGAATTTTTTTGGAGCATTTTTTCCTTCTTTTTGTTCCATCAGGTCGTTTAAGCAGTCCTCACCATGATGACCAAAGGGAGCATGTCCTATATCATGTCCAAGAGCAATTGCTTCTGCCAGTTGTTCATTTAAGCCCAGATATTTAGCTATGGTCTTTGAAACTGAAGCAACATGCATAACGTGTTCCATTCTGGTACAAACATGATCGTTATGAGTCGCATAAAAAACCTGTGTCTTATGTTTCAATCTTCTAAAAGCCTGACAATGTAAAATTCGTGTATAGTCACGTTCAAATTCTGAGCGTATATCATTTCTGGAATAAATTGGAATTTCCCTTTTAATTGCGTTTTCCCATTTAGGATTATTTTCATCACATCTTTCTTTTATAAATGCATCTTTCATTTTTGTGCCTCATAATTACAGATAAAATTTTAAGCCACCACCAAACTGATGATAAGAATTATCTACATCGCCAACTTTAAAACGGTAATTCCACAATCCATAAATCTGAAGGCGTTCCATCTGCACTCCAAGATGAACCTCATTATCCAAAAAAGTATCATCTGATGTGAATATCGCACTAAACCGATCTTCTATTTCAAGATTTGCTCCCGGATAGGACTTGATAATATTTGTAAGCTTAAAAGCATTAGTATCTAAAAGTCCGTAGTTCAGTCCAAACTGAAAGCCCATTTGCCAGGTAAATGGATTAGTTTTTACATAGGTTAACTGCCCTCCAAGATAAGAAACCCCCATTGCTTTTCCAGGATTCCCTATTAATGAACCGTCAACATCCCAATAAACATCGTTTTCTGCATACAAACCAAAGAAACGCCACAAATATCCGTCTAACCGAGAACAATTCCCCAACCCGTACTGAGTATTGTAAACAAGAGCTGATTCTAAAAAAAGTTTAGTTGATGAACCAGAGCCGTCATAAACTATAAATGGACTATATTCTGTATTGTCTGATTCTTTATCTTTGTAATACGGATACTTTTTAAAAGTCCCACCGACGCTTGTTAATTCAAATATTGTCTCAAACATAGCCTCGGTAACGCTTGCAAAGATATCCACAAAAATATCAGCAAGATAAGGACCGGCATTAATACTGGAGGAAAGGAAAAATAAAATAAAAAAAACAGAAAAAAATTTCTTCTTCATCAGATACATTATACAATAAAAAAGCCGATTCCAAAAGGAATCGGCTTTTACTAAGCTAACTAAATGCTATTTTTTAGTTGTTTTCTTTGCTGTACCTTCTACTGGACGAGCAACCTTTTTGAGGTGCCAGATGTCACGAACGTAGTCTTCGATTGTACGGTCAGAAGAGAACTTACCTGCATTTGCAATGTTCTTAAGACATGCTTTTGCCCAAGCTTTCTTGTCTGCATACAATTTTTCAACTTCATCCTGTGCACGGCAGTAGTCATCAAAGTCAGCAAGTACGTAGTAAACGTCTGCACGATTACCTTCAACACCGTAAACCAAAGAATCATGCAATTCTTTGAATAACTGGTGTGATGGATCGTAAGTACCATCTACGAGCTGTTCTACAACCTTTGCCAAACCAGGGTTTCTTTCAAGGTAAACCTGAGGATTATAGCTGTGTTCTTCTTCAATTTTCTTGATTTCGTCAGTAAGAAGACCAAAGATGAATGCATTTTCTTTTCCAGCTTCTTCAACGATTTCGATGTTAGCACCATCCATAGTACCCATTGTGAGAGCACCATTACACATGAACTTCATGTTTGAAGTTCCAGAAGCTTCAAGACCAGCTGTAGAAATCTGTTCAGATACATCTGCTGCAGGGAAAATCTTTTCTGCTACAGATACACGGTAGTTTTCTACGAATACAACATGAAGTCTGTCGTTAACACGGCGGTCGTTGTTGATTCTTTCTGCAACTGTGTTGATAAGCTTAATGATAGCCTTAGCACGGCGATAACCAGAAGCTGACTTAGCACCAAAGATGTAAGTCTTTTTAGCTGGTTTGTAGCTAGGATCTTCCAGCATCTTGTTGTAAACATACATAACGTGAAGGATGTTCATCAACTGACGCTTGTATTCATGAAGACGCTTAACCTGAACGTCAAAGATTGATTCTGGATCAATCATTTCGTTCTGAGTGTGCTTTAAGTATTCTGCAAGACGACGCTTGTTGTTTTCTTTAATAGAAATAAGTTCCTTAAGATCCTTGTCTGAATCAAATTTTTCAAGTCCCTTAAGTTTTGTAAGATCTTTTTCCCAACCGTGTCCAATACGATCTGTGATGAACTTAGCAAGTTCTGGGTTAGCAGAAAGAAGCCAGCGACGCTGTGTAATACCGTTAGTCTTATTGTTGAACTTAGATGGATACAATTCGTACCAGTCGTGGAGTTCTTTTTCTTTAAGAAGACGAGTATGGAGTTCTGCTACACCGTTTACGCTAAAGCCTGCGTGGATAGCGAGCCATGCCATGTAAACTTTACCGTTATTGATGATAGACATACGACTCTGTTTGTCGTAATCGTTTGGATATTTTGCACGAAGTTCGATAAGGAAGCGGCGGTTGATTTCTTCTACGATCTGATAGATACGTGGGAGTAATCCCTGGAAGATTTCAATTGGCCACTTTTCAAGAGCTTCTGCAAGGATTGTGTGGTTTGTATAAGCAAAAGTATGTGTTACTACATCCCATGCTTCATCCCAACCTACGTTATATTCATCCATAAGGATGCGCATAAGTTCTGGAATAGCTACTACTGGGTGAGTATCGTTAAGCTGAATTACGTGTAAATCAGCAAATTTACTGAAATCAGTACCATAATCTGCAACATAGTGACGAACTAAGTCCTGCAAAGAAGCAGAAGAGAAGAAGTACTGCTGCTTAAGACGAAGGGCCTTTCCGCTTGGACCTGAATCGTTAGGATAAAGAACGGCACTTACATTTTCTGCGCTGTTCTGTCTTTCTACTGCACGGTTGTATTCCATGTTGTTGAACAACTGTAAATCAAATCCGTTAGCACTAGAAGCCTGCCACAAGCGAAGTGTATTAACAGTTCCTGTTCCATAACCAACGATTGGCATATCATAAGGAGTTGCAACAACTTCTTCTGCGTTTTCTACATAGAAACGATCACGTCCATCAGGAGTTTTTCCGTAAGCGATGTTACCACCAAACTTAACAGTTACAGCAAGGTCTGAACGCTTGATTTCCCATGGATCACGGTGTGCGAGCCAGTTATCAGGATATTCAACCTGATATCCGTTTTCGATCTTCTGTTCAAACATACCATAACGGTAGCGGATACCATATCCATGTCCAGGATAATCGAGAGTTGCCAAAGAATCGAGGAAACATGCTGCAAGACGACCAAGACCACCGTTACCAAGACCTGCATCTGGTTCCTGATCTTCAATCATGTCGTAATCAATATTCATGTCTTTAAGAACAGCTTTTACCTGATCTGAAATTTCAGCATTGATAAGGTTGTTGCTAAGTGCGCGACCCATTAAGAATTCAGCTGATAAATAGTAGAGCTGTTTTGTTGGCTTTTTGTCGTATTCATGGCGTGTTGCCATCCAGTTCTCCATGATAACTTCGAGAGCTGATGCAGACACAGCATCAAAAAGATCATGCTTATTTGCCTGAGAAATATCTTTTCCGTATTGTCTCTTAAGACGGCCTTCAAGATTTTCTTTAAATTTTACGGCATCAAACTTCATTTAAATAACCTCCAGGTTAATCATCCTAATAAGTTAAGGTACAAAAGATTAGCATATTTTTCAATCAATTAATAGTCTATTTCGCAATTAAAATTACAAAACTTCCGGCAGGAAGAACATATCTTTGCTGTTCTTTTAGAATTTCTTCCATTCCTGCTTCTGCAATGCAATTTGGACCGTTAACAGATGTATCTACCGCTACAAACCATTTTTTTCCTCTTGTACAAGAAGGAACTGTTATAGTTATATCGTAAATATCTGTATTTCCTGCAATGTAAAAATCATTGTCTGAAGAACCATCTTCATTTCTTGTTTTAGAACCAACAAGTTTCATTGCAAGAAAACGCTTCATTTTGCTCCAGTCAGGAACTTTTCCTTCTGCATTGTACCACTCGATTTCTGCTCTTTCGTGATTAAAGAACGTATTTCTGTGGAATACAGGGTGATCAAGACGAAGCCTGATAAGTCTCTTTACAAAATCAACCAAATCTGAGTTTTTTTGTTCCAGGTTCCAGTTTATCCAGCTGATTTCATTATCCTGACAATAAGCATTGTTATTTCCCATCTGTGTACGACGGAACTCATCTCCCGCCGTAATCATCGGAACTCCCTGTGCAACTAAAAGACAAAGAAGATAGTTTTTAATTTTTTGAAGACGGGCATTCTCGATTTTTGGATTAACTGTAATTCCTTCGTAACCATGGTTGTAACAGTTATTATCATCCGTACCGTCACGATTGTTTTCTCCATTTTCTTCGTTATGCTTACCGTTATAACTTACAAGGTCATTGAGGGTAAAACCGTCATGAGCGGTAATAAAGTTTACACTTGCATTTGGTGTACGACCATGATGATTGTACAAATCAGAACTTCCGGAAAGACGAGTAGCAGCAGCAGTTGCAACTCCTTCATCGCCCCGTACAAAACGGCGGATATCATTACGGAAGCGGTCGTTCCATTCGCTCCAGCGACCAGGGAAGCCTCCAACAAGATAGCCGGCACAATCCCAAGGCTCTGCAATAATCTTTGTATTTGCAAGGATTGCATCTTCGCTGATTGCATTTGTTAAATGAGGGAAATTCTGAATGTAAGTCTGCTGGTTTCTTGTTAATTCAACGGCAAGGTCAAATCTAAAACCGTCTACATGCATTTCTGTAACCCAGTAACGAAGACAATCAAGGATAAATCTTGTAACAACCGGGTGAGCAGCATTAATCGAATTACCGCAACCACTAAAGTTGGTGTAATACTGTTTCTCATGTTCCGGAAGAAGATAATAAACACTGTTTTCAAACCCTCTAAAACTAAAGGTATAACCATGTTCATTTCCTTCTGCGGTATGGTTAAATACAACATCAAGAATGACTTCAAGGCCTGCTTTGTGCATTTGTTTTACAAGATTCTTAAATTCATTTACACAGGCTCCCGGAGTTCTATCAAAAGCAAATGTTGTCTTAGGACTAAAAAAGTTGATTGTACTGTAACCCCAGTAATTGGTTAAAAGTTCACCTGTTTTTGGATTTATATTGCTGTTTTCGTTCTGATCAAACTCAAATATAGGCATAAACTCCACAGCAGTAATTCCAAGTTCTTTAAGATATGGAATCTTTTCTATAAATCCCTTATATGTTCCTGGAGCAGAAACACCACTTGTAGGAGATGCTGTAAAGCCTTTTAGATGAGCTTCATAAATGATTGTCTTATTCATTGGGATGTTAAGAGGCCTATCCCCTTCCCAATCAAAATCAGCATCATCAATTACGACACATTTTGGAAAGTTAGACAAATCACTTAATTTGCCATTTTCGATTCCTGCAAGACCAAGCTGTCTTTGTTTGTTATAGGATTGAAAAACAGATCCTTCGGAAAGACATTTTGCATATGGATCTATAAGGTATTTATTAAAATTAAACCGATGTCCCTGAGGTGGATTATAAGGCCCATCTACTCGATACAAATAGCAGGCTCCCGGCTTTAAACCTTTTACAAAAATATGCCAGATTGCCCCACTTTTATTTTTTACAGGATCAAATTCAATTGAGAGAGAAGGCTGCTTGTCCCCGGCAGTCTCAAACAAATCAAGAACAACTCGTTCAGCAGTTTTACTGTAAACCGCAAAGTTTACACCGTCTTGGGTTGGTGTGGCTCCTAACGTATTAGGATTGCCGACAAGTATCTGAAAAGCATTCATAATTGTATAATTTTAACACTAAACCAAGTTTTTTTCTACCAAAGAACTATCACTTTACATGGCAACCGCATTATAAACTGTTCTGCCTACAAAAATGGCTCCCAGTCGCAAAAACGGCTTATCAAAACCGCAAACTAGTTTGCTACA